>JABMQZ010000036.1 GCA_013202965.1 Bacteroidota bacterium
AAATTGGATGAACCACAGTGGCATGATGCTGAAGCAGCCGGTGATTTTATTCAGTATGAACCTTACAATGCTGCACAGCCCAGCCAACCCACAGTAGTAAAGATTATATATGATGACAGGGCCATCTATATCGGGGCAATGATGTATGACAGCCATCCCGACAGCATTTACCGTGAGCTGGGTGAACGGGACGATGATGATATCAATGCAGATTTCTTTTCGGTCGATATTGTCCCGTACAACGACGGCCTGAATGCCTTTGAATTTAAAGTATCTGCCTCCGGGGTTGAGATCGACACCAAGTATGCAGCAAATTATCACGATAGAAACTGGGACCCGATCTGGAAAAGTGCAGTTGAGATCAATGATAGCGGGTGGGTGGCCGAGATAGAGATCCCCTATGCAGCCATCCGCTTTCCGAAAACCAAGGAGCAGGTTTGGGGCATAAATATGTGGAGGAGCATTCGAAGACACAGGGAATGGTCGACCTGGAACTATATCGACAACACCATGGACGGGGTATTCAACCAGTCCGGAACCCTTACCGGAATAAGAGATATCAAGCCCCCGCTCAGGCTTTTTTTCATTCCTTATGTTGCCGGGTATACTGAAAAAATTCCTGAAGTTGAAAACTGGGGATATTCCTTTAATTATGGCCTGGACATGAAACTGGGACTCAGTGAAAGCTTCACGCTGGACTTGACCCTTATCCCGGACTTCGGCCAGGTGCAATCCGACGATGAGATCGTAAACCTCTCCCCTTTTGAAATTTATTACCAGGAAAGAAGGCCATTTTTCACCGAGGGCACCGAACTGTTTGAACGTGGCGGTATTTTCTACACCCGGAGGGTTGGAGGGACACCCGAAGGCTATGATGATATTGAAGATAATTATTCACCTGACAACATTACTGAGAACCCGGCAGAAATACAATTACTGAACGCAAGCAAGATTTCCGGACGTAACAGGAACGGAACTGCAATCGGGGTTTTTAATGCAATAACATCAAATAGCCACGCACGGGTGATTGATTCTACAGGAGCAGAGCAAAAAATACTAACAAATCCTGCCACCAACTACAATATGTTGGTTATTGATCAAAACCTGAGAAACAATTCCTATGTGAGCCTATACAATACCAATGTATATAGTGGAAGGGACAATTATATTTCCAATGTAAGCGGCACTGAGTTTGAGCTTCGTAATAAGAAAGATATGTATGCTGTATCCGGTTTGCTTAACGTAAGCCAGAAGTATTACCCGGATGTCAAACCGGATTTCGGGCATGCCTATGCAATTGAGGCAGGAAAGATCAGTGGAAACTTCAGGTATGCACTGTCACACCATACCCAAAATGACACCTATGACATAAATGACATGGGTTTCAACAGCCGAAACAACCGGTTTGATAACGAGTTGGAAATTGAATATAATATTTATGATCCGGTTGGGATAATTCTAGACATGAATAATGAGGTTACATTCAATTACGATATGCTTTATTCGCATAAAAAGTTCGTTTCGTTCGACATAGAATCACAAAACAGAACTACCTTCTCTAATTTCTTTACGGCCGGATTTAGCTGGGAAGTTCGACCGGTAGAGTCGCATGATTATTATGAACCCAGGGTAGATGGATGGATGTTGATACGTCCTAAAAGAGGCTATGCCGGCTTCTTCCTCTCCCCGGATTACCGTAAACGATTTGTAATTGATTTCCATAGCGGGTATTGGGCTGCAACTGAATACGGGCAATCAGGGATCAACGTTTCAGTAAAGCCCAGGTTAAGGGTGAACGACCGTTTTTCCCTTGTACTGGAAATGGAATATGATAATGACCGCAATACTATTGGACATCCATATGATGCCCCAGCTAATAATGATACTATTATAATAGGAAAAAGAGATATTAGCGTTATTGAGAATGTCCTTGATGTAAAATACATTTTCGCAAAGAATATTTCACTGACTTTAAGGGCTAGATATTATTGGTTCAGCATTAAATACAATGAATTTTTCAAACTTAAGGAAGATGGTTACCTTGAGGCATCAAATTATTCTGGGGAACATGATGGCATGGCTGGTGTATTCAATATCGATATGGTATTCAGGTGGACCTTTGCCCCTGCCAGCGAGCTGATCTTCGTATGGAAAAACAATATAGATGCTGAACAGAGCGAGATCATTAATGATTATTTTGAAGACCTTCGCTTCACCTTTAACTCTCCTATGGCCAATAGTTTTTCGCTTAAAGTGTTGTATTATTTGGATTATCAGTCGTTGAAGAAGAAAAATCGCAAAAAGAGCATGTAATGATGCTGGTTACTGGATGCTGGTAATAAAAGTAACTAAAGTTCGGACTTAGGATGCTGGGTAGACAGGATTGAGGCTGCAAAATCCTCCGAAATATAATTATCATAGTGCGTACATACATGGGAACCGAATTTGATGGCGGTTTTGACGATCTTCTCGAGCCCTTCTGAAGAAATATCTTGCAGCTTTTCTCCTGAAATGAACAGCTCATAGATCACACCTGCATTGAAGCTATCGCCGGCACCGATGGTGCTGACTACATTAACATCAGGGATCTCTGCCATTGCTATCCCCCCCGGGGAATATATTTCAACACCGATATTGCTTTTTGTATAAATAAGGTGATTGCAATCATACTTTCCCAAAATGTCATATGCATCTGCACCCTTGTCAAGATTAAATATTGTATTGAAATCCTCATCGGAGCCCCTGACGATATCAGCCAGGCTAAGGTTTTCATAAATAAACTCCTTCAGCGATTCGATCTCATCTTTATGGGGGCTGCGCATATTGGGGTCGTACATAATAATGGCTCCGGCAGCACTGGCAGCAGTAACAAAGGAGATCAGCTGCCTCCTGATCTCAGGCATCAGGGAATAGAAAGCACCAAACAATACGATATCCCCCGTTTTGAATTCCGGTAGTGCAATGGCAAGGCGTTTTTCAGGGTAAAGCTTGTAAAATGAATAACGAGCATCATTCTGCTCATTTAGAAAAGCCAGTGAAATCGGCGTTTTCCCCTCATCATAGCGGTAGTTATACGAAGTATCAACCCCATTATTTGCAAGAAATTCATCAATGATATTGCCAGCATGGTCGGTAGCATACTCGCTGATAAAACTGATTGGCAAACCCAGCCGGCCCAATGAAACAGCCGTATTCAGCATTGAACCTCCGGCCTTGGCAGTCACAGGCTTATCATTCTTGAAAATGATGTCATAAATTGTTTCACCGATGGCGTAGATCCGAGACATGAAGATATTTTAACCAAAGATAGCAATATGACTTATATGGTGGACGTATTTGCATAAAGGTCCAAGAGACAGGTAAAGCAACCCCAATTCAACTAATTCCACCAATTCAACAAATTCAACAAAAAAGGGCACTGCCATTGGCAACACCCCTTTTAATTATTTAATAGCTATCGGCTTACTTTATATGCTTTGAAAGGAATTTCTCCATTGCACGATAAAAGTCGAAACGGTTTTCTTCATTGTAGAAGCCATGGCCTTCATCATCTTTCACCATGTACTCAACCTCTATGCCCCGGTCTTCAAGGGCTTTCACGATCTGATCGGACTCATCGATGTTTACCCTGGGGTCGTTGGCGCCCTGAGCGACAAACAGCGGGGTCATGATCTTGTCGGAGTTCATGGCCGGTGAAGTTGCTTTGAACTGAACACTATCGGCTTCAGGATTTCCAACCATCTCATACATCATATCCAGAAGTGGTTTCCAATAGGGAGGGATGGTCTTCAGGAAGGTGAAGAGGTTTGAAACACCAACGTAGTCAACTGCTGCTGCATAAAGCGTAGGAGTGACGACAATACCCTGCAGGGTAGCATATCCGCCATAGCTTCCGCCATAGATGGCAATCTTGTCTTTGTCGGCAATGCCTTCGTTGATCAGCCAGTAAACTCCGTCGGTGATGTCATTCTGCATGGTCAATCCCCATTGTTTGAAGGATAATTCCCAGAATTCACGGCCATAGCCTGTGGACCCCCTGAAATTCATCTGTAATATGGCATAACCCCTGTTTGCCAGGAACTGGATCTCAGGATTAAAGCCCCAGCTATCGCGCGCCCATGGGCCGCCATGAGGGTTGATCACAACGGGAAGATCTTTCGCTGTTTCCAATGTAAGGCCTTTGGGAAGCGTAAGATATCCGTTGATCACGAGGCCGTCGCGGGCGGTATATTTTATGGGATATTGATTGGCCATTGCATTTTCGTCGATCCAGGGACTCACCTCATGGATCTTTTCAATCTTATCATTATTCAGGTCGTACAAATAATACGCGCCAAGTGAGCGGTCGCTGTACGTACGAATGATAAACATATCCTCCGCTTTGTTATATCCCGTAATGGCAATTTCGTATTCGCCAAGGTCTTTCTCAAGGCGGTCAAATATCTGTTTTGTATGATCATCAAAGAAATGACGTTCCCTTTTCCATGATGTAAATGATGCAGACGTAATAACTTTCCTTTCCCTGGAATAATGCACGCTGCTTACATCATAATCATCATTCTCATACAGGACTTCCAGCTCTTTGCCGTTTGCAATATCGAAAAGGATAACGGCAGACTTATCGCGTCCGAGGTTGGAAGTGGCATATACATTCTTATTTTCAAAATCAAAGAAAGCAAGATCAACACTTTCCTTGAAACTCGTGGTCAGTACAGGGCGGAAATCTTCATCTTCCTTATCGCGGTACTGGATCTGAATGTTCACGCCATCGACAATGGCAATTGCTGCACGGAGCCTGCCTTCATGGTCAGTCATCCAGCCCTGGATGTTCCCAGGATTTTCTGCAAGCATAGTCATTTCTCCGCTAACAATGTTCAGGCGGTAAGGATCAAACAGCTGAGGATTTCTTTTATTCAATCCTATGATCACCTCATCAGGGATGTCTTCAAGTTGATCAAGTATCTGGGTCCTGACATCTTCAAAACATGTGAGACATTTCAGGTTTTTCCCATTCTTATCTACGCCGTACAAGGCATAATTCTCATCGCCACCATCATCTTTGAGATAAAGGATGCGGTCTTTGTTTGCCCAAAAATAGCCTGCAATGCTACGATCGGTTTCGCTGGTCAGCCTGGTGGCCTTCTTGCTGCCGATCTTCTGAACAAAAACATTCATTCGATTCTCATAGGGAGCTGTATAGGAAAAATACTTCCCGTCAGGAGAGATCTGAAAATACGTTTTCTCAGGATTTTTGAAAAAATCCTCTAGGGGTATTTGCTTCTGTGCCATAATACTGGAGTTTGCTAAAATTCCGGTAAAGAAAACAACAATCAGCATCTTCGCCCCGAATTTGGATAATAGATTTTTCATTATAAATAAATTTACATGGATTAATAATCCGCAAAAATATAACATTTCACGGAATAAATTGTTCCGGCATATCAATTGGCAGATTCAGCTTACGGATGGTAGCTTTGGTTGTACAAACGTATAG
>JABMQZ010000037.1 GCA_013202965.1 Bacteroidota bacterium
CGCTTCGCTCCTCAGAATGACAAATTTTCTTTACAGGCCTTATCGGCACACAAAGCCGTAGGCGACTGCTCGGATAAGAAGCTGTTATGTTAACATAGCTTGGGCTGGTGGGAATGATGTACGGTGGGCCATTAAGGAGTCTCTTTGGAAGTGTATAAAACATACCCACACCCACCCCACCCAAAGGTAGAGGTCAGTCTGAAGAAAAGGAGGTACCAGGCCCACCTCAGGCGTAAATATTATTGGTCCTTGATGCAACGAACACTGAAGCCATCATCAGTTCCCCCAGTAGTATAATTGTGACGGTATACTTGAGAGTAATAATAACACATTTCGCGTCTCCATGCAGTTGTAGCATTTGTACCATTAGATGTGTACCAAATACCTGTTTGACTTCAAACAAATTCGGACACTTTTTAGTTAAATGCTAAAGTATATTTTTCTCTTTTTCAAAGTTAGAAAATAAAAATTGTATGTCATCATTAAGAAATTCCCTCGGAAAAAAATATTAATTTTCTGCCAGAGGAAACCTTCGTATGATTTTCTTATAATGTTTTTGTATATTTATCGTGAATTTTTAAGTCGGCTTATGTAAGCCTGAAAAAATACTATACACCTCTAAATAATCTACTTATGAAACGATTTTTACTATTTACGCTCTGCTTTCTTGCTATTTCTTTAATTATCCAATCGCAGAATACAAAGGATTGGACCATCGTTGCCACCTATGATATTGTCGGGAAATCGGCTGGCCTGGCCTGGGATGAATCCTCTTGTATCTATTATGGTATATATGGTTCAAATGGTGATGAGGTATATAAATTCAATACTGCCTCAGGAGGCTCTACCTTACAATTTACAAATCCTGCTATAGATGACTCCTATGGAATGACCTGGGACGGGCAGTATATATGGATCATCGATCAACCGTCGAGCAGTGCTAACCCTTCGCTGGCAACCCAACTCGACCTTAGTGGCAATATTCTATCCACCATTACTTTACCCGATCATTATATGTCGGGCATTGCCTATGACAATGGTGACTTTTGGGTATGCACCTACTATCCCGACCCGGGTACGATATACAAAATCAATAGCAGTGGAGCAGTGCTCACCCAGTTTCAGTCACCCGGAGAACAACCCTGGGATATATGTCTCGAGAATGGCGACCTGTGGGTAGCCGACTATTACGATCATATGCTATATAAAATAGATATGAGCGGCAATATCCTCGAAAACCATCCTGCGGAGAATATTAAACCCTCAGGTATTGTTTTTGACGATAACTATCTCTGGTATTGTGATGGGCAGATCAGCACAAATCCAAGTAAACTCTATAAAGTGGATCTCGGTGGGGCAGGCACTCCGGCGATCAGTATACCGGTGGCTGTTCACGACTATGGTATCGTAACGGTCGGTTCAAATCCGGTTTGGAATATGACTATCTCAAATACCGGTACTGCCCCGCTTGTAATTAACGATATCAATATCCCGGCAGGTGAACCCATATCAACACCATTTAGCACCCCGGCAACAGTGAATCCGGGTAATTCAACCACGGTACCTCTGTATTATATTCCAACGGAACCGGTGCCTTTGAATGTCTATATTGATGTGATCTCTAATGATCCGGTCAACCCCTCAGAGGAAGTGTACCTGACCGGCCACGGAGTCAATGCCGGCCCAAGCGCTGTGACCGGCCTTACAGATCATGATTATGGTATCGTGAGGGATGGCGCACATACCAGGTGGTTTTTCAAAGTCAAGAACATTGGAGATGCGCAGCTGGAGATCAGCGAGATTATATCTTCAGGCGATGAATTTTATATCTTTCCGGATGATCCTTTTCCCATCCAGATCGAAACCCTCGACTCTGCCATGATAGGAATGTGGTTTAACCCGGATGATCCTGTTTATTATACCGGAAGCATGGACCTCACAAGCAATGATCCGGCACACCCTACAATAACTGTTGACCTGGAGGGAGAAGGCCTGAAACAGGACTGGCCGGTCGGTGAGGCCTTATGGCATTATTACATTGATGAATCATTCGACAACAGTCCCAAGGCAATAGATTTTATTAACGACATAAGCTATGATAGTATTGAAGATGTGATCATCTGCAGTGAGGATAATTACATCCGCTGCTTTAACGGAAATGCTGATGGTGAAGGTGATGTAATGTGGGAGTATTTCGTTTACAGTGGTTCGGTTCAAGGCCAGAATGGACTGGATATTGCCGACATCAATGGTGATGGCTTGGATGAGGTGATCATTGGCACCACAGGAGGAGATCGTTCCATCATTGTCCTGGAGGGAAAGACCGGGGCATTGATCTGGAAACACCAAACCAGTGAATATGGTGATGGTGGCTGGGTATACCAGGTCGACTGCTCCTATGATTATAATGGTGATGGCATCACTGATGTCCTGGCATCCACAGGTGATGACTCGGGAGATACAGGCCCTAAACGGGTATATTGCCTGAATGGCCTGGATGGAGTATCGATATGGGAATGTTATACTGATGGCCCGAACTTTTCGTGCCTTGGAGTACAAGATTTTACCGGCGACGGGCAGCCTGATGCAATTGGTGGCGCTGCTGATAATTTTGAAACCGAAGGCAGGGTTTATGGAATCAATGGGGCTGACGGCAGCATTGAATGGACGTTTACAACTGCAGGAAGCTCTGTTTGGGCACTCGAACAGTTAAATGATGTTAATGGCAATGGCATCCAGGATATTATCGCCGGCGATTTTGGTGGCAATATTTATATTATAGATCCGGAAAATGGGGCACAATTGCATTCCACTTCGGCAGGTAATAACCTTATGATCCGTTTTGCCAAACTTGATGATGTGAATGGTGACGGCCACCCGGATATCCTGCTGGCATACAGTGGCACCAACGGCATTCTCCTCAGTGGGCTGGATGCGTCAACAATATGGCTCCAACCACTGGCCGACAAGGCCTGGGTTGTTGATCGTATAAATGATATTAGCGGAGATGGCCTGAATGATGCTATTATTGGAACACTGTACTCTGATAATTATTGTTACTTTCTGGATGGAACAACAGGTGACGAACTGGAGTCTATTCCCTATTATACACCATTGGACGCTATTCGTGCCATTCCTGATATTGTTGGTGACCTCTCTATGGAGATGGTTGCAGGCGGACGAGACGGAAAAGTGGTTTGTTATTCAGGGGGAATCAATACTGCTACTGCAATAGAAGACCTGTCAGAAAATCATGGAGATATCCTGGCTACATCTTATCCAAATCCATTTAATTCCGGAGCAGGGTATGGAACAAAGATCAGTTATATGATCAATGAACCTGATTATGCAGAGGTGAATATTTATAATATACAGGGGCATCTCGTGGCCAGTCCGGATAATGGATTCAAACAAAAAGGCCTTCATGTTGCAAGATGGAATGGGCAGGACTACAATGGAAACATACTTCCGGCAGGATTATATTTCTGCAGGATTACAACAGGCCAACAGTCCCTGACCTTGAAGATCTCGCTTTTATAATAATTTGATTTCATCCTCCTGGGTCGGAAGAAACCCTGATGAATCCCCGGTAGCGCGCATCTCTGACGAGTATTGTATTTTTATTATGGCATCTCAGAGTCCGGGAATTATTACTCACTTTACTCCGATATGTAGGTATTCACTTTCAGCGGAATCTCCAACTTGATGTATATTTACAATCTATTCATCCACTTTATGTATAGATTCCTCGACATATTATTTATTACTTTCCATTCCCTCCTGATAATTTTAAATCTTTTTGGGTGGATATGGAAACCAACCAGAAGGATCAATATTATTACTCTGACCCTGACAGGAGGATCATGGTTTTTGCTTGGGATCTTTTATGGCTGGGGTTACTGCCCTTTAACTGACTGGCATTTCGAAGTTCTCAAAAGGCTGGGAAAAACCGATCTTCCAAATTCCTATATTAAATACCTGTTAGACAGAATCACAGGCTTTGAATTCAATGCAGAGTTAGTAGACAGGATGACTTTAATCCTTTTCATACTTGCGCTGGGATTTTCTGTTTATTTTAATTTCTTCAGAAAAACTAACAGGGTCTAATAAGGAAGGAATCCCCGCCTAAAGGACGTGGTTTCTCACAGTGAAATGAATCAAGCAGTTAAGGGCATAGAGAAACGCTAATACAGGGGCCTTTACTCACTTTCCGTTCAAAACGACAATGCAAACTAAAATGGGAATGCGAATCGCTGGTTGAGGAGTTTTTTCCCCGAGGACTCGGGGTCGAAATGACAACATCTAATTATTAGAGGGGCAGCCCTCACAACATAGCCATAGAAAAATAAATGAGTGCTTAAGTAAGATAGGATTTTTAAACCCTTATCTTTATATTGTGAAAAGATCAGTTATAGCTCTCCTGTTATTATTCTTCATAATATTTGCACTTCAGGCACAGCAAATTACCATCCCCCGTATTGAACAAATGCCGAATTTTCCTCAACCATATGTAATGCGCGACTGGCATAAGTTAGCCATTCAATATGACTCGCTGGTTTTTAAGCTGGATGCAAGCGGACAATATCTGCCATTAAGCACAATTGTCAGCAACACCAATAACTATCCCGAACACCCGACTTTTGGAATACAATCTTATGTTGGAACCAACAGCCCTCCGGGCATGGAAGCCATTAACGTGATCCCGGCCGTGATCAGTGCAAGGCTGAATGGAATAGACAAATCCACGCAATATGGTTATAACTGGCCTTTATTGTGCGAAGAATATTTCAACCGGCGTCCGGCAGAAAATGTCTATCTGAACGGCCCTAATGCATCCTCTGGCCACGACTGGTGGTACGAAACCATGCCGAATATATTTTTCTATCAGTTAAATGAACTCTATCCTCATACGGGCGATTTTGACCATCAATTTATTACGATAGCAGATCGCTGGCTGGAGGCTGTCAAAGCCATGGGTGGTTTTAATGCCCCATGGCAAATGCCGTACATGAATTACAGGGCTTTCAGTCTGTCAACTATGGCCCCTCTGACATCCGGTGTTAAACAACCCGAAGCTGCAGGTGCTATTGCATGGATACTGTATAATGCTTATGCAGAAAATGGCCAGGAAAAATACCGTATAGGGGCTGAATGGTGCCTTGAGTTCCTAAGTAGCTGGAATGAGAACCCTTCTTATGAAATACAACTCCCATATGGAGTTTACACGGCTGCCAGGATGAATGCTACGCTGGGTACGCATTATGATATTGAAAAAATGCTCAACTGGTGTTTTGATGTGGGAGATTTGCGGGGATGGGGCGCAATTGTTGGAAGCTGGGGAGGAAAAGATGTATCCGGATTGATCGGTGAGGCACGTGACGGCTTTCCCGCTTATGCATTTAATATGAATGGATTTGAACATGCAGGGGCCCTGGTACCTATGATCCGGTATGATGAGCGTTTTGCCCGGGCAATCGGAAAGTGGGTTCTCAATATGGCCAATGCTTCCCGTCTGTATTATTCGACGTTTCTGCCGGATAATATGCAAGATAACGAAGACTGGACAACAGCATACGATACAGGCTCAGTTATCGCTTACGAAGCCCTCAGGGAACAAACTGCAGGTCCTTACGGTACGGGTGATGCCATGAATGGGGGATGGGCACAAACAAACCTTGGGCTGTATGGCTCATCTCATGCAGGCATTTTGGGGGCAATAATAAAGAAAACCAACATAGACGGCATCCTGGAACTGGATTTGTTGTCGACCGATTATTATGGTATGGAAGCTTATCCGAGTTACCTCTACTATAATCCTTTTAATGAAAGCAAGACTGTGATTGCAGAAGTACCAGAAGGAACCTGGGACGTTTATGATGCAATAGCCAATCAGCTTATTGCATACAATATCAGTGGAACTGTGACCCTGGAAGTCCCGGCAGATCATGTGATCATGACGGTGCTGCTCCCTGCGGGATCAAACATTACTTATTCCCTGAACAAGGCCTGGGTAAACGATATAATAATTGATTATAACACCGGTGAAAATGTCTTAAATTATCCTCCACGGATCAAATCCCTGGCAGCTAAGGATTCTATAGTCCTGACCAATAGCTCCCAGACTATCTTTTGCACTGCAGAAGATCATGAGAATTCAAACCTGGATTATTCATGGTTTGTTAATGGGAACAGTGTTGATGGGACAGATACCCTGCTGTGGCAGGTACCCGCTGATTCAGGCCTGTACCAGCTAAGCTGTATTGTCGAAGACCCGTTTGGCCTGACCGATGAAGCATCATTAAACATCAGAGCTGTCCAGAAGATAAACTACCCGCCTGAGATTATATCTATTCATGCTAAGCCGCGCATAATAAACATCAATGCAAGCAGTGAGCTCATATGCTATGCTTATGATGCAAATGCTGATCCCCTAATTTATGAGTGGTCGGCTCAGGCCGGGGAGATCATTGGTTCGGATAGCACAGCTATCTATAATGCGCCGGCAAACCAGGGTAATTATTATATCTATTGTAAGCTTAGCGATACTGAAGAAGCTTCTGATAAAGACAGTCTTCTGGTACTGGTTAAGGATCCTGCCATGGGACAAAGCGGAGACCTTGTAGCCTGGTATACTTTTTCCGGGTCGGCATGGGACTCCAGTAGCTATGATCATCATGGTTTTCCACAAAATATTATTTATGTCGACGACATGAATGGGAATCTTGCGAACGCAATGAGTTTCTATGATATTACCAGTTCGATGACGGTAGACAATACTGATTTATTAAATTTCCGGGATGGCCTTAGCATAAGTTTCTGGATGGAGCTTACTGAATTTTATGACAGGGAATCATATCCAATCTCACACGGTAACTGGCAAAATCGTTGGAAGCTATCAATTGGTGAACAACTACTAAGGCTTACCATAAACGGCACGGATGGCATCATAGACCTGGACACGGAAACATCACTTGAAGATCATGTTTGGTACCATGTTGTTGCTATTTATAACGGTACTGAATGCCAGATCCTGCTTAATGCCGAATTAGATGCTGTTAAAGATTATTCCGGGCAGATCAATACCACCACTTATGACCTGATATTGGGACAATCCTTACCATCACAGTCCGGGTATAACTTTAAGGGCACCATTGATAATCTCAGGATATATAACTATGGCATTTCCTATGATCAGGTGAAGGAGATCTACGAACATGAATTAACCTTAATAACAGATAATCTATCCCCTGAAGCAGAATTAGAGATTTACCCTAATCCCTGCTCAGGTACTGTGCGACTAAGATATCAGATCAGTGATAAATGCTCAACGACCTTTGAGGTATATCAGATATCAGGAATGAGGATACGAAGATTGTTAAATGAAGATAAGGTACCTGGAACGTATGAGCAAAAAATTGACCTTAGTGACTTAGATAATGGAATCTATTTTATCAGGATGATAAGCGGAAATCGATCTGTTGTGAAAAAACTGATCGTTAATAAGTGATATTGGTTAATTTGTGTATTCGTTATTTGTACATTCGTGTATTCTTACGTTTCAATACTCACTCACTACTCACGATATTATGAACATAGGGATCATCGGCACTGGTGGCTTTGCCAAATTTTCAGTAAATGCATTTCTCCTGGCAGGGAATGTAAGGGTTGCGGGTGCATATGATATAGCTCCGCAGAGCGCCCTGAAATTCCAGGATCAATTTGGCGGGAAGATATTTCAAAACATGGAAGATATCCTTGCAGACCCCGGCATTGAGCTGATCTATATAGCCACTCCACCTTATCTTCATTACGAACAATCAAAAAAGGCTTTGCTGGCAGGCAAGCATGTCATTTGTGAAAAGCCTGCAGCCCTTCGGTCTGAAGAAGCAAAGGAACTTGTGGATCTGGCTAAAGAAAAACAATTATTGTATACTGTTAACCTTATGCAGCGCTACAACCCACTATTCATACAGGTTCAGCAAATTATAGAAAAGAAACTGCTGGGTGAATTCGTGCATGGATTTTTTGAAAATTATGCGGCGGATGAAGGACTTGGGCCAGAGCACTGGATGTGGGATGAATCCAAAAGCGGAGGCATTTTCATTGAACATGCTGTCCATTTCTTCGATCTTTTTTTGGGATGGCTGGGGGAAGGGATCGTAGTATCCGCACAAAAATTGAAACGGCCCGACCAACAAAGAGATTACTGGTCAAGGGTACAGGCTATAGTCAAATATGAACAGGGACTGGTTAATTTCTATCATGGATTTGACCAGGCCGTTTGCCTCGACAGGCAGGAACTGAGACTGGAATTCGAAAGAGGAGAAATTACGCTTTATGAATGGATACCGATAAAGATTAAATTACATGGACTGGTGAAGAATTCAGATATTGAAGAATTAAAAAATATCTTCAAGGATGCGAATATTGATTACTTAGATTCATTTTCAGAAAACAATAAAAGATTCAGGGGCCGCTTCAAGGAATTCCAGGCTGATCATAGAATAAGCCTTAGGGCTGGCGAACATGTTCAAAAGATGGAAAGATACCGGCAAATGCTCACCTCCATGTTTGAAGATCAAATAAGGTGGATAAAAGATCCGGATCACAAACAAAGTATTTCCGGAATAAACGCTTACACATCTCTTAAAATGGCAGAAGAGGCAAATAACATGGCCGTTAAATTTTAAGCAGGCATTGCTGATGGCAAAAGTTAGAAAAAAATTCCTTCCCTATTTCATGGTATCCCCATACCTGAGCCATCTTCTGGTTTTCACAACATTCCCGGTTATCTTTTCAATCATTCTCACATTTTTTAAATGGAATATCATCGGACCTATGGAATGGGCAGGTTTTAATAACTGGGAGCGGCTTTTCAGCGACAGGCTATTCTGGCAGGCTATTCTCAACACCATGAAATTCCTTATCATTCATATCCCATTACAGATCGTAGTGGCATTGGCTCTTGCAGAAGTATTAAATCAAAAGATCATACTCAGAGGGTTTTTCAGGGCTGCTTTTTTCCTGCCGGTAATTATTTCCGGTGTAGTTATTACCATGATGTGGCAGCAATTACTAGGTTACGAAACAGGTGTCATCAACCGCTTGCTGGTATCCATTGGCTTAGGGAAAATAGGATGGCTGATCGACCCTGATGTTGCTATGGTTTCTATCGCTATAATGGCCACCTGGAAGAATGTGGGTTTGTATGTCATTCTTTTTCTTATCGGACTTCAAACGGTTCCCAGGCAATATTATGAAGCAGCCGATCTGGAAGGGGCCACACATTGGCAGAAGTTTATCAATATTACTGTTCCCATAATCAATCCGACCATATTCATGGTAGTGGTTTTATCTACCATCGGCGGGTTTTCATTATTTATTGAACCTTACATTTTAACCCAGGGCGGACCATTGAACAGCACGCTTTCGGCAGTATTATATATTTACAAACAGGCATTTGAATATTACCATATGGGTTACTCGGCCACCCTGGGAGTGTTTTTTGCTTTCCTGATCGTTGTGGTTGTCCTCATACAAAAGAAATACATAGAAACAGTTACATGATACGGATCATCAGATGAAGCTTTTGAAGAAAATATTGTTATATACCATCCTCACTGCCGCGGCTTTGAGTTTCATCTACCCATTCATCTGGATGATCATGGCTTCTTTCAGCCCGGAACGGGAAATCAGCAGCCTGATATTATTTCCTTCAGAGCTTACCATTGGCAATTACCAGTCGATGATCAGCAAGATCCCAATTGGCAGGGCGCTCTTTAACAGCACCTTTGTAGCAGTTATCAATACAGGATTCTCTCTGATATTTTCTTCCATGGTAGGTTATGCTCTTTCCCGTATGGAATTCAAAGGAAGAAACCTTATCTTTTTTATTATCATTTTCACAATGACACTTCCGTTTTTGATCACACTTATCCCCAACTATATCCTGATGGTGAAATTCGGCTGGGTTGACACTTATCTTAGTCTGACCGTCCCGTTTATGATCAGTGCATTTGCAATCCTGATGTTCAGGCAGGCCTTCATGGGATTGCCTCAGGCTATTATTGATGCAGCGCGTATTGATGGTTGCGGGGAGCTTAGAATTATCTTCACCATCCTCTGGCCCAACATAAAACCAACCATCATCATGGTAGGCATACTTGCCTTTATGGGATCATGGAATGAAGTGCTCTGGCCATTGATCGTAATTCGCGAAGAGCAGCTAATGACTATGCCCCAGCTCGTAACATTATTTGCTGTAGGTGGACGGGCCGAGGCCCAGATTGGCGTTAAACTGGCATCGGCCGTATTTCTTGCCACACCAATTATTATCACTTATCTCTTCTTCCAGAAATACTTTATCCAGAGTATGGCAACAACCGGCATAAAAGAGTAGATAATTCATCCATATAGGGCAGCAATTACTCAACTCTCACCTAAAGATTTAATAAATTGAAAATTCTATTGATATTTATATTAAATTTATATGAGTATCGGTAAAGATA
>JABMQZ010000038.1 GCA_013202965.1 Bacteroidota bacterium
AAAACCTTTCCACTTACCCTCAAAAATCTGAGTTTCCGGTATTATCGATAATATTAATTTTTGTGTCTTTGTATCTTACTGATACATTCTTAGATAAAATTGTAATTCCTCTTTCCCGTTCCAGATCATTTGAATCCAGGATCAATTCACCCACTTCCTGATTGTCCCTGAATAATTCCACCTGATGCAGTATCCTGTCAACCAGGGTTGTTTTCCCATGATCCACATGGGCGATAATTGCAATGTTTCTAATTTCCGTCATGTTCTTAGTGCTTTTTGTTTAGATGCTGGATGCTTTGTACACCGCCCGCGTGTCGCCGTAGCTTTAGCAGAGGCACAAGCTTTAGCGTAGGTGTACTGGATACTGGATACTGGATACTGGTTGCTTTGTGCGCCGAAGCTTTAGCATAGGCGTACTGGTTACTGGTTGCTTGTTGCAATAAAAAAGGCCGTCTTCGACGGCCTTGTATTTTATCTCATCTCATCTGAAACAGAGAGTTTCTTCCGGCCTTTCGCCCTTCTTGCCTTGATCACTTTCTGCCCGTTGACGGTAGACATTCTTTTACGGAAACCGTGTTTGTTTTTCCGCTTTCTGTTCGATGGTTGAAATGTTCTTTTCATTTTATACTGAATTTTGGGAGTGCAAAAATAGACCTTTTTTTAATTATAACAAATTATTTTAAAGGAATATTTTTCAGTGTTTCCAGCAGGTAATCCCAGAATATCGCGACTGTAGGGATGTTCACCATTTCATTGGGGGAATGAGGATTCCGGATGGTTGGCCCGAAAGAGATCATGTCCCAATGAGGATATGCAGATCCGAGGATACCACATTCAAGTCCGGCATGGATGACCTTTACTGCGGGAACTTTCCCGTATTTCTGATGATATAATTTTTTCATCTCGTCCAGGATAGGAGAATCCACATTGGGCTTCCAGCCCGGATAGTCTCCGGAGTTCTCAGCATTGGCTCCTGCTTCCGTGAACACATCAAAAATGGCTTTTGCGATCTTGTCTTTATCGGCATCAACGGCACTTCTTTGCAGGCTGGCCATTTCGATCGTCCCCTTGTCGCTTTTGACCACGGCCAGGTTGGTAGAAGTTTCCACTACATCAGGCATGTTCTTGTCAAAAGCTATCACTCCATTGGGGCACTTATGAACGGCATTATACAAAGCTTGTGCAGTTTTTTGGTCTATCAGGCTTGGCGGCATATCGGCCGGTTCTATCTTTATCTGCAGGCCGGGATCGGCATCTTTGAAGGCAGACTGTGCATCCTTTTCGTAGTTTGCAGCAAATTCCTTAAAGGCATCCTTATTTGTATCGGGGAGTACAACTACGGCAAATGATTCGCGTGGAATGGCATTCCTGAGGCTTCCGCCATTGATGGAAGCAAGCCTGAGGCCGAATTTATCAGAAGCGTCCATCAGCAGGATGTTCATGATCTTATTGGCATTTCCCCGGCCCAGGTGAATATCCAGTCCTGAGTGTCCGCCTTTCAGGCCACTTATGTTGATCTTATATGAGACGGCATTGGGGATGAGTTCTTCTTCCGTATAATTAAAAACTCCCACGGTATCCACACCACCGGCGCAGCCAATATACAAATCGCCTTCATCTTCCGAATCCAGGTTCATCAGGATGTCACCATCGAGCAAGCCGGGTATCAGGCCGTTAGCGCCTGTCATTCCTGTCTCCTCATCCGAAGTAAACAAGGCTTCAATGGGACCGTGAACCATCACTTTATCTTCCAGCACTGCCATAGCAGCTGCCGCACCAATACCGTTATCCGAGCCCAGGGTGGTTTCTCTTGCCTTTACCCAGTCACCATCGATGTATGTGTCAATGGGATCTGTTTCAAAATTATGGTCGGTACCGCTATTCTTTTGGGGAACCATGTCGAGATGGACCTGCAGGATGACGCCTTTGCGGCCTTCCATGCCAGGGCTTGCAGGTTTTTTGATGATCACATTGCCTACCTCATCTTTTATCGTTTCAAGGCCGAGATCTTCTCCAAATTTCATCATGAATGCCTGTATGGCATCTTCATGTTTTGAGGGCCGTGGCACCTGTGTTAACAGATAAAAATTATTCCACAGGGATTTTGGATCCAGGTTTCTTATTTCATCACTCATAATATATATTATTTATTGTTTTTACTCTTTTAAAATATTAGGCTTTTCAAGGCCATAGCCTTTCTTTCGATCCTCAATTTTCAATAAGAAAGCAAATAGTAATGATAAGATCGAAAGCGACAGAAATATCAGCATATCATAATAATAATCATACCTGAGATTAAGTTTCTCCTTTTCAATAACTTTAAAAGCATTGTGTTCACCGGCATGTATTACCTTTTCCAGAACCATGTCCTTGTCGCCCGAAAAATCAATCATATCAATGTTTAGAGAAATACTCGAATAAATCTCGTTTGCAACATAATTTGTGTCAATTTCCTCAATTGCCAAAGATTCGTAAGTTGCATACTGAACGATAGAATCGATAACGGTTTCAGTCGCTTTATCAATCGCTTTGGTAATCTCCTTCGGAGTAAATGAATTGCCTGATAAGGTCTGAGTGAATGCCTTTTCAATGGCACCTTTTACTATTATTTTGTTTGGAGAAACATCAGGATTAGTAGAATTCAGGACAATACCAAGAATCAGAGGTATAAACAACAAACCTATATTCTGTATCCAAAAAATAACAGCATAAGCAGTCCCTAACTGTTTTTCAGGAATAATTTTTGGTACGGAGGGCCACATTGCTGATGGAACAAGCGAAAACCCGACTCCCAGGACTACAACCATAACCGCTGCAACCCACCATAATGTTATAGAAGGAATAAATAATACACCATGGACAAGTATTAAGATCATTGACCCGATGATCATAATTGTCGCTCCCTTACCAAATTTATCATAGATACTACCAAACACCGGGGTCAGAATAATTGTACCAAATGGCAATAAGCTTGGGATCAAGCCTGCAAGATAAGGGCTGACACTGTATTTATTTATCATCAGGTCGGTGGCATAAAACAAAAAGGGAAATACCGCCGAATAAAACAATACACAAAGAATAGCAATATACCAGAATCCACGATTACTGATAATCAATATAATGTCTTTGATTTTAAATTCATCTTCAGAATTATCAAGCTGTACCGATTTTTCAGACTTATCCAATTTGACATCAAGAATGGAGAAAAGAATGAACGAAAGAACACCAAGTATCATAATTCCTAATGCAAACAGGATAGGTGCAGTAAGCGTAAAATTCTTTGCCAGAGGTAAAGAAATAGCCAATGCCAGTAAAGTTCCCAGCCGCGCAATAGCCATCTGCATACCCATTGCAAGTGCCATTTCCTTGCCTTTAAACCAACGTACAACTGCTTTTGAAATGGTGATTCCGATTGCTTCGGTACCGACACCAAAAATCGCAAAACCAAGAGATGACAATAAAACCTGTAACTTCATCTCACCCAGGAGAGGGATGTAAACAGCAGAGCCTTCCGGAAATTGATGTGAAACCGCCCAATAATTCAACGCAGTACCAACAAACATAACCAGGGTAGCTCCAAGCCCGGTTTTTCTGATGCCTAATTTATCAAGGACAAAACCACTGAAGATAAGCATGAACAGAAAAACATTAAACCATGCATAGGCAGATGTATATGTACCAAAGTCCTCACTATTCCAACCAAGAATACTTTCCAACATTGGTTTTATAGAAGAGAGGGCATAATTGAAATAATACGCACCGAAAATTGATAATGAAGCCAAAATTAATGCGGTCCAACGAGCTGTTTTAGACTCCCTTAAAGATTTTTTTATTCTTTCAGTCATAATTGTATGGTTTGAATTTATTTCTTAAAAATAGAGGCAGCGAATATATAACAAATAATATTAGTCAGAGCCTGTGGCAGAACATTATATTTTTCAACTTAATGGGAAAGTGGGATGTATACCAGCTTTTTGGTTTCAAAAAAATCTTCAGAAAAATATTCCTGAAGTTCATAAACGGCATAAGGCCGGCGCAAAGATTGTAATTCTTCTTCTAGTGCTCCACCCTTCAGATATAAAATGCCGTTGTCCAGCGTATTATTATTATCGGAAGAGACTTTGTTTTTCACCCAAGTGATAAATTCAGGCATACGGGCAACGGCCCTGCTCACAATGAAGTCAGATTTATCTTTCACCTCTTCGGCCCTGATCTGCATGGCCCTCACATTCTTTAAACCGATGGCCTGTACGATCTCATTCACTACTTTGATCTTCTTCCCAATAGAATCAACAAGCAAAAATGAGGATTCAGGAAACATGATGGCAAGCGGTATGCCGGGAAAACCACCACCCGTGCCAACATCCAAAATCTTTGTTCCCGCCCTAAACTGAATGATCTTTGCCATGGCCAGTGAATGCAGGATATGCCGTTCCTCCAGCTTGTCAATATCTTTTCGTGAAATCAGGTTAATCCGTTCATTCCAGGATTCATACAGCACGTGCAGCATCGACAATTGCCTGTCCTGTTCAGGAGATAAGTCAGAAAAATATTTGCGTATGAGGTGCATGGGGAAGTAAAATTACGAATAAAACTGATGATGGTTGCTTCGTACGCCGCCCGCGTGTCGCCGTAGCTTTAGCGCAGCGCCGTCGGCAAGCCTTTGGCGGCCGATGGGAGGCACAAGCTTTAGCGTAGG
>JABMQZ010000039.1 GCA_013202965.1 Bacteroidota bacterium
GTATTCAGCTTATTGCTAAAGCAAGGGTGACGGTTCGTGCAAATATCAAGCAACTTGTCGGTGGAGCTGGAGAAGAGACCATTCTGGCAAGGATTGGAGAAGGTGTTGTATCTTCAATTGGTTCCGCAGATTCTCATAAGCTCGTGCTCGAAAACCCTGATTCCATATCCCGCGTGGTGCTGGATAAAGGCCTGGACTCAGGTACTGCATTCGAAATTTTATCCATTGATATTGCAGATATTGATATTGGTAAAAATATAGGTGCCGTACTCCAAATGGATCAGGCCAATGCCGATAAAAATATCGCCCAGGCCAGGGCAGAAGAAAGAAGGGCAATGGCCGTTGCCAGGGAGCAGGAGATGATCGCAAAAGCACAGGAGGCCAGGGCCAATGTGATACAGGCTGAAGCAGAAATCCCTAAGGCCATCGCAGAAGCATTCAGGGAAGGCAACCTGGGTATCATGGATTACTACAGGTACAAAAATATTATGGCCGATACTCAGATGAGAGAGTCAATAGCAGATAACCCCGATAGTCCTGCAAAAAAGGGCGGGGAAGATAGTGAAGGCTGAAAATAATTAAACTAATTTTATTTCATATATAGTCCCTGCGTGCCTATTCTGGTGGCAGGGGCTTTTTTAAGGATAATTTTTATATATTGGAGCCGCCATCTAAGGAATGCAATAACAAAGCGTAATGACAGCAGGGAAAGCGGATATGCAGAAGATAGAAGCTCTGTTCCAGGGCTTGATCGAATCCTGTGATCCATATTGTGATCAGGCAGAAATAAAACGGATAAGAGAGGCTTATGAGCTGGCCCTGGATGGACATGGGGGTTCACGCTCTGCAAGTGGGGAATTCAATATTTGCCATTCGATCCTGATTGCAAAGATTTCTTCCGAAGAAATTGGTTTGGGAGCCACTTCTGTTATGGCCGCCCTTCTTCATGATGTTGTCAACAAAACGGATATTACCCTTGCACAGATCAAAGAAAAATTTGGTGATACTGTTGCCCTCCTTATAGAGGAATATACCAAGCTATCCAACCTGAATACCAAAAGAATTGATGTCAATTCTGAAAAATTCAGGAACCTCTTCATGACCATCGTGGACGATATCAGGGTAATCCTCCTGAAACTTGCCCACAGGATCCATGATTTACGTACAATTCAGGATCTTCCTGAATCGAAGCAGGCAATATTTATAGCCGAAATAGAGCATGTGTACCTGCCAATCACCCACAGGCTTGGATTGTATAAAGTTAAATCAGAGCTGGAAGAAAGATTGATGCAGTACCTGTATCCTGAAATATTTCAGGAGATAACCAATAAGATCACTCAAACAAAAACCAAAAGAAAACTTTTTATTGATGAGTTTATCAATCCGATAAGCCGTGAATTGATATTGCAGGGTTTCGATTGTGAAATTATAGGAAGGCCTAAATCAATACATTCTGTCTGGGAAAAGATGAAAAAACAGAATGTCAAGTTTGAAGAGGTGTTTGATCTCTTTGCAATTCGTATCATCAGCAACAGTAAGCCCAGCAAAGAAAAAACCGACTGCTGGAAGATATATTCTATAGTTACCAACATTTATACCCCAAACCCGAAGCGATTGCGCGACTGGATCACTACACCAAAGGCCAGTGGCTACGAATCCTTGCACACCACTGTTCAGGGCTCCAACAAAAAATGGGTAGAGGTACAGATACGCTCGGGCAGAATGGACGAAATGGCTGAAAAAGGGCAGGCAGCACATTGGCGGTACAAAGGATTTGACAGTGCCAAGGACTCCCAGCTATGGCTGGAACAGGTGAGGGATATCCTGGAGAACCCGGATCAACTGAAATTTGATCAGCAAAAGAAAGCTGTTCTGTCAGCGAAGTCGAAAAAGATATTTGTTTTTACACCGGAAGGAGACTTGAAAGAACTGCCGCGTGGCTCCTCTATTCTTGATTTTGCCTACGAGATACATACCAGGGTGGGAGACCAGTGTTACGAAGCCAGGGTGAACAATAAGATTGTGCCTATCCGCTATGAACTGCAGAATGGAGATAAGGTGGAAATTATCACCTCGAAAAATCAATCCCCCAAGATGGATTGGCTGCAATTTGTCAAAACAAGCAAGGCCAAAAACAAGATCAAGCGCTCTATTCTGGAGGAAAAGTACAGGGAGGCACAGGAAGGCAATGATATCCTGCGCAGGAAACTCAAAAATTGGAAAATTCAGTTTAGTGATGAAGTGATTGATAAGCTTGTCAAACATTATAAGTTTGCTTCTGCTCTTGACCTATACAGTATGATCGCCTTTGAAAAGGCCGACATGAATGAGATCAGGAATATCTTACTTAAAAAAGACAGCAGCGAAAAACCCAGTGAGGAGATGCAGACTTCTCCAGGTGAAAAGCAAAAAGCTCGTGAAGAGGATAATTTTCTCCTTATAGATGATAAACTGGATAATGTGAACTACAGACTGGCGAAATGCTGCAACCCGATACCTGGTGATAAGGTCTTTGGTTTTGTTACCATTGGGAAAGGAATTACCATACATAGAAAATCATGTCCGAATGCGAAGCGGATGCTTAACAAATATGGCTACAGAGAGATTAGTGTTCAATGGAAAGATTCTGTGAATGGTGCTGCATTTCAGGCCACCATCAGGATTACAGGTGAGGATAAAATCGGCATGCTGGGTGAGATCACAAATGTAATTTCCGGTGACCTGAGAGTGAACATGCAATCCATTAAGGTAGATTCAAAAAAGGAAGCCTTTACTGGCTATATCAAGGTAATTGTTAAAGATTCACGTCATCTGAATGAGCTGGTTCACAAACTCTTAAAAATTAATGGTGTGACAAAAGCAAGCAGGATCAAGAAATGAGTTTGTATAAATTTGAACATTCTTTTTATTTATGTGTTACCTTTGTGATAGAAATTGGATTTTTCGTGTTAATGATTTGTTAAAAAAAGAACTTTTAAAACTATTTGTTGTTAATTTGATATGATATAACAGGAAGAGCTTGGCTATTACCCTCTTTCCTTTCTTTAATTCTCTATTGGTTTTTATTCGTGATCAGGGTAATAGCCGTTATAGAAGACGGCGGCCGAAAGGCCGTCGTTTTTTTTATGTAAGTTTGTCAGAGCTAAAACAGGATCCGATATCCAATTATTGAAAACCAAACTTCTCATATTATCCATCAGCATTGTTCTCATACTGTCGGGATGCGGGAATGAGTATAACAATGAGGGGCTGAGCATCTTCCGCTATAATGAAGCAGCCGGGATCACATCCCTCGATCCTGCGTTTGCAAGGGACCTTGCCAATATTTGGGCTTGTAATCAACTGTACGATGGTCTTGTAAGCCTTGATGAAAAGCTGGAAGTCAGGCCATGCATTGCAAAGTCGTGGAGCCTGTCTGAGGATGGTACCAGCTATACTTTTTTTTTGAGAGATGATGTGTTTTTTCATGAACATACAGCATTTCCTGAAGGAAAAGGAAGGAAGGTGAATGCACATGACTTTGAATATTCATTTTACCGTATTATTGATCCCTCCCTGGCATCACCCGGTGCCTGGGTATTCAATAATGTGGCAGACCGTGGTTTCAGGGCCCTGAACGATACTGTTTTTCAAATTAACCTGAAACAGGCATTTATGCCATTCATGGGACTGCTTGCCATGCAGTATTGCAGTGTAATCCCCAAAGAAATAGTAGAATTATATGGGAAGGATTTTAGAAAAAACCCTTTGGGAAGCGGCCCTTTCTTTTTTCAGTACTGGAAGGAAGGCGTGAAACTTGTCATGAGAAAAAATCAAAATTATTATGAATTCGATGACAGTGGAAACAGATTGCCATACCTGGATGCCTTTGCAGTTACTTTTCTGATCGACAAGCAATCAGCTTTTTTACAATTTGTGCAGGGAAAACTGGATTTTATATCCGGTATCGATGCCAGTTATAAGGATGAGCTGCTGACTCCCGCAGGAACGTTAAATCCTAAGTACTCAGATAAAGTTTATCTAATCTCAGAACCCTACCTGAACACAGAGTACCTTGGGATCCTCGTGGATACTACTATGGAAAGCATGAAAGGAAACCCGCTCAGGCAGAAACTCATCCGTCAGGCTGTCAGTTATGGCTTCGATCGTAAAAAAATGATGCGTTATCTCAGGAATAATATCGGAATACCCGGAAATAACGGGATCATTCCTGCCGGAATGCCATCCTTTGATACTCTGGGCTCCTATGGTTATAGCTTTGATCCCGGCCTTGCTTCCCAATTGCTTGCAGAAGCAGGCTATCCCGGCGGAAATGAGCTTCCTGCTATTACTTTAAGCACCTCAGCCGAATATCTTGATTTATGCAAATACATACAGCACGAATTGTCGATGCTGGGCATTCAAATTGAATTGTCAGTCAGCCCTCCGGCAGCGA
>JABMQZ010000040.1 GCA_013202965.1 Bacteroidota bacterium
ATGATGCGCTTTCGGCGCATACACGCTTTCCAGGCGTGCGCCTTCGACCGCTCGGCCACCTCTCCAATCTCATTTCAAGCCAAAGTCGAATCCGATAATCAGGCAGCTAAAGTAATAAAAAATTAATAGATAGAACAAATTCTAATGTAAAATTTCCAATCGTACCCGGGCTGCTTATTTTTTGGTATTACCACAAAAACCGTGCTGAAATTCAATACAAGGTGAAGTGCTGCATTATCAGGTCAAATGCTGCTTAACTCGCCTCTTAAAGACGATTGCACGGCAGCTTTTAATTTTGCTCCGGAGTACTCCTGGCCAAGCAGGAACATCAGTTTGGTAACGGCAGCTTCAAGCGTCATGTCCAATCCACTGACCACACCCACCTTTTCCAGTGCAATGCTGGTCTGGTACTTTCCATGCTCTACCGCACCTCCCTTACATTGGGTAATATTTAATATGAAGAGGCCTTTGTCAATTGCTTCTTCCAGGGCCGCGATAAAGGAGGGATCGGTATGGGTATTGCCGGTTCCATATGATTCAAGCACGATTGCTTTTAATCCCTCAATGCCAAGCAGCGCTCTTACCACTGCCTCGGGTATTCCGGGGAATAACTTAAGGATGGCAACGGAGGTGTCCAGCTTTTTATGCACCTTCAGTTTTTTGAAGTTCGGCTTGTGGATGGCATTGTCATTATACTTTATATAAACCCCAACATCTGCAAGCACCGGATAATTTACAGAACGAAAGGCATCAAAATTTTCGGCATTATATTTAAAGGTCCTGTTTCCACGGTATAACTGGTTTTCGAAATAGATACATACTTCCGGAACAACAGGAGTATCATCTTCACGATGGGAGGCGATCTCAACGGAGGTGATGAAATTCTCTTTCCCATCGGTTCGGTTCACTCCAAGTGGTAATTGTGATCCGGTAAAGATCACAGGCTTGTTCAGGTTTTCCAGCATAAAACTGAGCGCAGAAGCTGAATAGGACATGGTATCTGACCCATGCAGAATAACAAAACCATCGAAGGATTCATATTGCCCCCCAATGATCGTGGCGAGTTTTATCCACAGCTCCGGGTTCATATTGGAAGAGTCAACCGTAGGATCAAATGAGACGTAATCCAGTTCATAATCACATTCATTCAGTTCGGGGATGAGCTTCGACAAATATTCAAATTCGAGTGGCTGTAATGTGCCGCTTTCTTTATCCATCATCATTCCGATAGTCCCACCGGTATTTTACTTTTATTATCCATGATCATATGTTCATGTTAAATAGTTTGGATGCGTTATGTGTAGTAACTTCTGCTACTTCCTCAATGGAAATATTCAGTATTTCGGTAAGTTTTTCTGCTATATGCAATACGTAGGCACTTTCATTCCTTTTACCCCGGTGGGGAACAGGTGAAAGATAAGGAGCATCTGTTTCCAGGATCAGTTCATTTAAACCGATCTCTGACACTAGCTGGTCCAGCCCGGAATTCTTATAAGTGAGCACACCTCCGATACCAAGTTTAAAACCCAGGCCAATGGCCCGCTTTGCCTGGCCAGCATCTCCTGTAAAACAATGAAATACACCTCGAAGTCCACTGGTATCCCTGTTTTCAAGCACCCTGAATATTTCAGTAAATGATTCCCGGGCATGTATAATAAGGGGCAGTTCATATGCAATTGCCAGGTCGATCTGCAGATTAAAGGCTTCCACCTGCTCCCTGTACCAGCTCTTATCCCAATAAAGGTCAATTCCAGTTTCCCCAACACCAAAGTAATTATTGCTTGCAAGTAAATCCTCGACAATCTTGAGTTCCTCCCGGAAGTTTCCCTTTACGGAAGTCGGATGCAGCCCCATCATCGGGAAACAATTCTCAGGAAAACGATCACATAAGGCATGCATATCTTTCACGGAAGTGCTGTCAATGTTTGGCAATAGCATATATTTAACTCCATCTGCAAGAGCGCGCTCCACAACTTCTTCCCGGTCATTGTTAAAAGCATTGAGATAAAGATGGGTATGTGTATCGATAAGTATCATGCTGCAAAATTAGTAAGACTATTGTTTTATAAGCAATGCGAAATAAAACAATTTAGTCGAACTAATCCCGTCCCGAGTCCTCGGGAGAGGGAACTCCCTTAGTAAAAAGATGTTAAGTGTTGGATGTTGACTTCTTCTATCTTCTATCGCCTTCTCTATCTCCTTCTTCAAACCAGCAACCAGCAACCAGCATCCACTTTGTTCATCGAAGCCTTGGCGAAGATGAAGTATCCAGGTATTTTAGTATTTTTGAACACTCTTAAAGTAAACATTATTTGAAAAAAATCCTGATCATACGCTTTAGTTCCATTGGTGATATCGTGCTCACAACACCGATTATCCGCTGTATAAAGCAGCAAATGCCTGATTCGGAAATTCATTATCTGACCAAAGAAAAGTTCTTTGCTGTGATCGGGGCCAACCCCTATATTGACCATGTTCATTGCCTGAAAAATGATCTGCCTGGAATGATCAGATCGTTAAAGTCCATCGGCTTCGATTATATCGTCGATCTTCATAAAAATCTGAGGTCTGCCAGAGTGAAAAACGCACTAAAAAAGCCGTCAGGGACATTCGATAAGCTCAATATTGAAAAATGGCTGCTGGTTAACCTCAGGATAAACAGGCTTCCTGATAAGCATATTGTAGATCGCTATTTTGATGCGGTCAGCTCATTGGGGATCGTAAACGATCACAAAGGACTTGATTACGTCATCCCCGGGGAGGATTCCATCCAATATGCAGATCTGCCCCCAAAGCAAAGGGTGGGATTTATCGGCATTGTGATCGGGGGAATGCACTATACGAAGATGCTTCCTGTGGAAAAACTTATTGAACTTTGTAAAATGATCGAAAAACCGATTGTTTTATTGGGCGGAACGGATGAAAGGGGAAAAGCGGATCAGGTAGTAGAGCAATGTGGTGACAAAGTATACAATGCTTGCGGCCTTTATAATATTAATCAGTCTGCCTCCTTGATCAAACTGGCTTCTAAAATTGTGACCAATGACACCGGATTGATGCATATTGCTGCTGCATTTAATAAGGAGATCTTTTCTATTTGGGGGAATACGGTCCCCGGATTCGGGATGTGCCCTTATCTCCCCGAAGGGGAAGGAATATCATCTATCGTTGAAGTGAAAGGCTTATCCTGCCGTCCCTGTAGCAAAATAGGTTATTCAGATTGTCCCAAAGGACATTTTAAGTGTATGATGGATATTGATATGGAGCAACTTGCTGCTATGGTCAATGCATAATTCCATTCCTTGTCAGAAATGGATTGTTGTTCTTCTCATACCCGATGTTTGTTTCAGGTCCATGTCCGGGGTAAACAATGGTTTCATCAGGGAGAATAAACAGTCTTTCAAAAATGCTTTTTTGAAGCAGATCAAAATCCCCGCTTGGGAAATCTGTCCGGCCAATACTCATATTGAATAACACATCCCCCACGACCACAAAGTTTTGTTCGCGGCAGAGGAAACAAACACTGCCATCTGCATGTCCGGGGGTATAGAGGACCTCCAGCTTGCTGTTACCAAATGTGATTATTTCACCATCACTAAGAAAATGAGATACCTTCGGAGCTTTGCTCAGGGTGAGTCCGTAATCAGCAGCAGCACTTACGGCATGTTCCAGGAACATCATACCTGCTTCATGTGCTTCCAATCCTATACCCAATCTTTCCTCTACTATCATACTGCCCATAATATGATCTATATGGGTATGTGTACATAATAGTTTTTTCGGTTTTAATCCTTCGTTTTCGATAAAATCAAACAGGCTGCGGCATTCGAATTCTTCTTCACAACCCGGGTCTATGATCACACATTCTTTGGTGTCATCGTATAATATAAAAGTATTTACCTGGAAAGGATTGAAAGTAAATTTTTTGATATTTATCATTTCTTTTTGTTCAATCAAATGATTCCTCGTGGCTTGCCGCGAGGTTTCCTAATAAGCTCCCCTGATTTTCAGGGGAGATGTGCCGCTTTTGCGGGACAGAGGGGTATTATAAAAATCTGGTTCCGCTATTGCGGAATGAAAT
>JABMQZ010000041.1 GCA_013202965.1 Bacteroidota bacterium
CTGGGCATTAAGCGAAGTACGTTCTATGAATGGTATAAGCGCTATCTGGAAGAGGGTGAGGCCGGCTTACATGCCCGTAAACCAGATAGAAGAGCGTTCTGGAATCAGATCCCTGATACAGAAAGACAACAGGTTGTAGAAATAGCTCTTGACAAGCCTGAGATGTCTTGCCGGGAACTGGCTTGTCATATCACAGATACTAAAAAGTGGTTTATCAGTGAATCCAGCGTTTGCCGGATTCTTAAAGCTCAAAACCTGATTACTTCTCCTGCCTTCATAGTAAATGAAGCTGCTGATGAGTTTAAAGAAAAGACTGTCAGGATCCACCAGCAATGGCAAATGGATTTTACATATCTGAAGATTGTTGACTGGGGTTGGTACTACCTGGGAACAGTGTTGGATGACTACTCCAGGTATATTGTAGCCTGGGAATTAAGCCCTGAGATGACGGCAGTGGATTCAGCACAAGTAGTTGATAAAGCATTACGCATTACCGGGTTGAAGAACGAAAACAGGCCCCGATTATTAAGTGATAACGGACCATGTTTTCGTTCAGCTGACTTTAAAGAATATCTTAAAAGTGAAGACATGGAACAGGTTTTCGGAGCCCCATATCATCCGCAAACGCAAGGGAAGATAGAGCGATATCACAGAACTATGAAGAATGTAATTAAGCTTGAAAAATACTATACTCCTGAGCAATTAAAGAATAACATTGAAGCCTTTGTAGATTATTATAACAATCGTAGGTACCATGAATCACTCAATAATCTTACACCGTCAGATGTATACTGTGGAAGGTCTGAGGAGATCTTGAAAACACGAAGGGAAACAAAAAGAAAAACAATAGCTTTAAGGAAAAAAGACTATTTCATAAAGAAAGCTCAGGTGATATAAATTGGAATTTAATACGAAATGAAGTATCTTTGAAAAAGAGAAAAGTACACTTTAGCTTTTAACTAAAAAGTGTCCGAATGTATTTGACGGCAAACACTTGGCCACCAGGAATTTTGGCACCGATCCTGTTTCTTATTGGGTTAAAGATACGGAAATCTCAGATAGGAGGGCTGAAGGTGTTAATAATTACGCGGCATTGCTTATTCCTGCTGTTATGAATGCATAATTCAATTTCTCAAGCCCGTCCATTAAGAACATCCTGTTTCGGTTCAAACAAAGAAAAAGACAATAAACAAATTAAGCGATTTTTTCATGCTGCAGCCTTTTTGTTATTAATCCAAAAATGATTGCTGTCCAAAAAGAGAAAAAAGCATAAACCAATGCGGGTTTTTGCATTTCAGAATTTTGCAATAAGGTGCCAGCAACTAAAAAAGCAAGAGTTGTGTTTTGCAGGCCAACTTCAATGCCAATTGTCATCGGTATTCGGTCTTTCAGATTCATTGCTACTGATACAAAGTATCCAAATAACAAGCCCGTTGCATTAAATAACAAGCCAATAGGTAACAATTGCATAAAATCATTTCTTGTTAAATCTGTACCACCTGAACCTTCGCTTGCAAAAAGTTTAATGGCAAATACAATTCCCAATAAAATAATTGTAATTGATTTAATTACATTGAACTTCATTGTTTTTAACATGCCTAAAGGAATCCTGATTTGATAATTTAATCGATTTGCTATCACCGGTAATCTTGATTTTATAAATACTCCAATTGATGCAGGTATAATAGTAATATAAAATATTTGAAGAATTGTTTCCAGAAAAGGCAAATGAAATTCCGTGTTTTCTCCTAAAAAATATAGTAGACCAATGTTCACAATAAAAGGTATGGAGAAAAGTGTCAAAAAGCTGTTAATCGTTGTCATTGAGACAGATAATGCAGTGTTTCCATTTAATAAATATGTAATAAAATTTGAAGTTGTACCGCCCGGACAAACTGATAGTATTATTAGCCCAACCTTCAACTCAGGTTGTAAGTCTGAGTATATAGCAAACAGAAATGCAATTATCGGCAAGACCAGCATTTGAGATGATAAGCCTGTAATTATTGCCTTTGGAAATAGAAAAATATTTTTAAAGTTTTGAAAAGTTAACGATAAACCAATACCAAACATAATTAATGCAAGAACACCACTTATTAATATATCTGCAAAATTATACTCAATCATATAACAAGACTTTTAATGATTATTAGCGAGCTAATTAAACGACTTGTGCGCCAAATGAAGGTTTAGCCCAACGGCAAGACAAAGATGCAAAAAAATAATAAAGATTTTTCTGGTAAATTTGAGATTATGATAAAGAAAAATAACGATTGGCTTACGTAAGAAGGTGTATTCATCGCACACTTTCTGTAAGCTGTTGAAAAGAGCTGTTTGTTGATGGTTTCCGAAGCGCCGTAGCGCCTATGCTGAAGCTTCGGCGTAAGCATATTCGTGGCCCGGGAGCTTATCCTGACGAAGGAAGGGTACGGTGGCCCACCTTCATTTCATTTCGGCGGATAAATGTGAGAGGTGCACTCCGCTGGTTAATTAACCGGCGGAGCCGCCTACTCGATTAGCGGCTGAATGTTTTAATCCTCAATTTTAAACAACTTTTTTCAGTATCTTGTAATAAATCCATTTTTATTTTCGTCTTATAGGACAAATCGAATCATTAAATTATGGAAAAAGAATTTACAGAGTTATTGTTTCAAAATCAGGGTATAGTTCGAAAAATCTGTAACCTGTACTTTAATAATCGTGTCGATACAGATGATTATCAACAAGAGCTTATTATCCAACTTTGGAAAGCATATCCCAGTTTTAAAAACGAGTCAAAATTTTCGACTTGGATGTATCGGGTTTGCTTGAATTCCGCAATAGATCTATTAAGAAAGGAAAAAACACAACCTAATTTGATACAATATGATAATTACGATTATGTAAAAATTCCTGATGAAAACAATGAATCAAAAGAAAATCACGAAAAACTATATCAAGTTATAAATAAGTTATCCGAAATTGATAAAGCTATCACAACTCTATATCTCGATGAATTTAGCTATAAAGAAATTGCTGAAATCATTGGATTATCTGAAACGAACATCGGTGTTAAAATAAATAGAATCAAGTCACTAATTTTAAAATCTTTTACCAATGGAAACAAATGAATTAAAAAAAATATGGCAAACATTATCAGATGAAAAGCTTATTGATAAAAGTATTGCTAAGGAAAATATAGAACGAATCATTAAAGCAAAAAGTAGTAAGACAATCGAAAAGCTAAACAAGAAGCTAAGATTCGATTATTTAATAAATGTTGCAACATCTATACTTGTATTGGCTATCACTATTTTTGCTACTCTTTATCTGAATCAAAAAAATCATCTTCTGCCAGTGCAAGGCTACATTTTCCTACTTTTAGTAATTAGTTACTATGCGTTTAAAGCTGTTAGTATTAATTCTAAATTAAAGTTACTTGATATATCTTATAACACATCTTCAATTCTTGAATCATTAAAGAAGGTAAAAAGTAAGTTTGAAAAGGTATCAAGAAAGGAATCTGTGTTAATTTATATCTCATTATCATTACTGACAATTTTTGCAAATTTTTTAATCAATGATAATACAGATTTCTCAAATTTTAAAGTTAACAGTCTTCAAGGATATGTTCTAATATTCTCCATAGGATACCTTATTTCGTTACCTTTTATTGGTAAATATTACTTCAATAAAAGGTTTTCTGGAATCATGACAGATTTAAATAACTCAATAGAAGAATTAAATTCTAATAACTAATTATTTATTGTCCAGATATCCGCTCATATATTTATGCAGGGGTCTCTGGACATTTTGCCGCTAACGGCAGTTCGTCTAAAAACCCTCCGTTTTTAGCAAGTTTTGACCAAATATAAGCCTTTTTAAGGGATGATAAAAAATACTATTGATAATTTTATCTATTAAATTAATGGCTTTTAAGAGGCTTATTTGAAG
>JABMQZ010000042.1 GCA_013202965.1 Bacteroidota bacterium
CATATATCCTGTATCTTCCATCAAGGAAATGAAGAGAAATAATATGAGGATATTAGGAAGGAATATAATTACTCCTCCAACACCACCAATGAGTCCGTTTACCATGAGGTCGCGGATCATGCCTTCCGGCATGCTCTGATGGATCCAACTTCCTGTAATGTCAACAAGCTGAGCAATCCATTCCATAGGGTAGGAGCCAACAAGAAAAGTTGCTTCAAACATCACCCACATGAGCAGGAAAAAAATAGGATAGCTCAGATACCGGCTTGTAAGGTATTTGTCAAGAAAGCGGGACCTTCTTCCTTTTTCCTTTTTTCCGGGAATGAAAGTTTCTTTCAAAGCACCGCCAATAAATCCGTAGCGGGCATCTGTGATCAGGGTTTCTGTGTCTTCCCTGTGAAGGAACTCCAGTTTCTTGATTTCCTTGTCTGCCTCAGCCCGGATTAGCCCATAGTTCGCCTTGCCGGCCAGAACATCCGAAATAGTTTCATCCTTTTCCAGTAATTTTAACGCAAAATACCGTGGGGCAGCAGGATCAGTAATGCTTTTATCTTCCTTGATGATGGCCTGCAGCTTATCGATGGCCTGCTCAATATCCTGTCCGTAATTGATGTGAATATGGCGAACATCCGGATCTTTGTCCTCATATACATCGATCACTTTTCTAAATAAATCCTTGATGCCCTTCTTTTTAGTGCCTACGGTGGGGATAAAGGGTATGCCGATCATCTTCCCCATGGATTGGTAATCGAACTTATCACCTTTGTCCGTTAGCTCATCATGCATATTAAGCGCTACAACAATCCTGATATCCATATCGATCAGCTGGGTTGTCAGGTAAAGGTTACGTTCCAGGTTGGAGGCATCGATTACATTGACCACAATATCAGGCATCTTTTCCCTAATATGCTGTCTGACAAACAATTCTTCAGGTGTATATTGTGAAATGGAGTAGGTTCCCGGCAGGTCTGTCAGCTTAAAGGTATAATCATCAAGTTCGAAATGTGCTACTTTGGATTCAACGGTAACACCACCATAATTACCGGTTTGTTGTCTCGACCTGGATGCGAAATTAAAGATGGTTGTCTTGCCGCTATTAGGGTTCCCAACCAATGCAATGTCGATTACCCTTCCCTTTTCGGAAGCAATCTTTTCAAGCGGATCGGCATCGATTACCCCATTAAACTTTCTTTCAGCAGTATTTTCCTTTACTTCATCCGTTGTAACAACTTCTATCAGTGCCGATTCACTTCTTCTGAGGCTCACTTCATAGCCCATGAGTTTGTAGTCGATAGGATCTTTCAGGGGAGCGGAACGGATGACTGTAATCTCTTTGCCTTTCACGAAGCCCATCTCTGTAATGCGCTTCCTGAATGCACCCCTGCCTCTTACCTTGGTGATGATCCCCTTTTCACCAATTTTCAAATCCCGCAGTGTCGTCATCCACTTTATTTATTTAGATTGAATATAAAGAAGCCAAAGATATCTATAATGATCCATATAATGAGTGAATCCTATTCTAAATTTTTTCTAAATAGTGTTTGTCCAGAATGTCCGCTTTCATTTTTTTAAATACTTGCGCCACCCATAGGCCGACAAAGGCTTGTCGACGGCGCTGCGCTAAAGCTTTAGGAGGAAAGTGGCCGCAAGCATCAAAAGCGAACTTTCTGAACTAAACACTGCCTTTACAGACAGACTCTAAAAATAGTATGTTAGAGAATGTTATTGAAGCAATAAGCGATATCACGTATTACATTACAGATCAGCGTAATCATCTTCTGTAAATTTCTGATACAAAAGATGATGTACCTGTTTCTGAATACGAATGACTTTGTAACCCCAGTTGGTATGAAATAGGTGTCTGCATTCGGAGACCGCATTCAATATAGCGTCAGAAGTATTTTTATTATAGAGAAATACGAAGTCTTTAAGATCCTGGTAAATATCGGTAAGATGTTCAGCCATGCTACCTTTGGCGATCTCATCCCCATTAAAAGTCACCTCATCAATGAACCAGAATTCATCATCCTTTGAGAATTTATTTCTGAGTTCGTTGAAAATATTTTCCAAAACTTCCTCCGTGACAAATCTTTCGTAG
>JABMQZ010000043.1 GCA_013202965.1 Bacteroidota bacterium
GTGAAGGAAGAGGTGAAGGAAGAAGTGAAGGAAGAGGTGAAGGAAGAAGTGAAGGAAGAGGTGAAGGAAGAGGTGAAGGAAGAAGTGAAGGAAGAGGTGAAGGAAGAAGTGAAGGAAGAGGTGAAGGAAGAGGTGAAGGAAGAAGTAAAGGAAGAAGTGAAGATTGAAGAAGGTGAAGGAGGAGAGAAGATTGAAGAAGTAAAAGGGGAACAAGCACCTGAGGAAGAAAAAGATAAAAAAGAGTAGAAATATATGCTTTTTCAATATAAAGGATAAGGTTTTGATTAACTTTATCCTTTTTTTATATCAATTCAATAACAATTAGAATACGTCATACTATGAGTTCAATGATTACAAATATCCATGCCCGCCAGATACTGGATTCACGCGGAAACCCTACCATAGAGGTAGATATATATACCAATACAGGCATTGTTGCCAGGGCTGCAGTTCCCTCAGGAGCATCTACAGGAGTACATGAAGCCGTTGAACTTCGCGACAACGACAAAGGCACCTACCTGGGCAAAGGAGTACTGAAAGCCGTTGATAATGTAAATAATATCCTGGCCGAAGAATTGCAGGGTTATTATGTTACCGATCAGCGTGAAATCGACCAGCGCATGATCGAAATAGATGGCACACAGAATAAGGAAAAACTCGGTGCCAATGCCATGCTGGGTGTTTCTCTTGCTGTTGCGCATGCCGGTGCTCAGGAGACAGGTCAGTTTCTGTTTCGCTATATTGGCGGGCCTAATGCACACGTACTCCCGATACCAATGATGAATATCCTCAATGGGGGCTCACATGCCGATAACAGCATCGACTTCCAGGAGTTTATGATCATGCCTGTTGGAGCTTCAAGCTTCAGTGAAGGGATCAGGATGGGAGTTGAGGTTTTCCATCATCTTAAAGCTGTGCTTAAAGCTGGCGGACACGCTACAAACGTGGGTGATGAAGGTGGCTTTGCACCAAACCTTTCATCAAATGAAGATGCAGTGAAAGTGGTTCTGCAGGCCATCAAAAAAGCAGGTTATAAGGCTGGTGAAGATATCTTTCTTGCACTCGACCCGGCTGCTTCAGAATATTATATCCCGGAAGAAAATGTGTATCACATGAAATGGTCAAGCGGCGACAAACTGAGCCCTGCAGAAATGGTGGATTTCTGGGCCGGCTGGGCAAAAAAATACCCGATTATCTCCATCGAAGATGGAATGGCCGAAGATGACTGGGACGGTTGGAAGCTGATGACCGAAAAGATGGGCGATAAGATCCAACTGGTGGGTGATGACCTTTTCGTAACCAATACCAAACGCCTGAAAAAAGGCATTGACAATGGTATTGCCAACTCCATCCTTATAAAGGTAAATCAGATAGGCACCTTAACCGAGACCATGGATGCGGTTGCCATGGCCAACAGAAATGCTTATACTACTGTGATCAGCCACCGTTCAGGAGAAACTGAAGATACAACTATCGCGGACCTGGCAGTTGCACTGAACACAGGATTGATCAAAACCGGATCTGCCAGCCGCTCCGACAGGATCGCCAAATATAACCAGCTACTCCGCATTGAAGAAATACTTGGAGATGCCGGAACATACCTGGGAAAAGGGTTTAAGTACCTCTAAGAGAAATCAGATACCAGAAATCAGAAATCAGAAGTCAGAAGTCAGAAGTCAGGAGTCTGCATAGTGTGGGTGTGATCACCAAATAAAATCCTCTCAAATGAAAAATTTGATTTTTGTTTTTGTATTTACTTTATACAGTATGTTTTGCTATTCACAGCAGCCTGTCGTCATTGATCATCATTGCATTGAACTTACCAACATTCCTGATTCATGGATAGATATGGCAAAACAAAACCTTTTTATAGGCTATGGGCATACATCTCATGGCAGTCAGCTTACTTCCGGCATGACTGCCCTTGAATCATATTTTAGCAATGGGAAATATGATTGGAGTCACAGCGGAGGCCCGGGTGAACTTCATCTTTTTGAAGGAAGCGGTTATAGCAGTGGTTATCTTGAGCTTGACTGCGGTTATGCAGGATGGGATAATGAAAGCAGGGATTTTCTAAATGATCATCCCGACTGCAATGTGATCGTATGGTCGTGGTGCGGACAAGTGAACAGTGTTGAGCTGCAAAGCCATTATCTGCTTCCTATGAACCAACTGGAATCAGAATATCCTGACGTTCAATTTGTTTATATGACAGGGCATCTCGAAGGACTTGGGCCTTCAGGAAGCCTCCAGCAGGCAAACCAACAGATCCGAGATTATTGCAATGCCAATGCTAAGATACTTTTCGACTTCGCGGATATTGAAAAATACAGTCCGGATGCAGACACCAATTACCAGGAATATTTTGCTGACGATGGATGCTATTATACCACACCATCAGGTGGGACGGCAAACTGGGCAACAAACTGGCTGGCAAATAATCCCGGAACAGAGCTGCATGGCATTTCCCAGCATTGCAGCAGTTGTGCTCACTCAGTCAGCCTGAACTGCACTAAAAAAGGCATCGCCTGCTGGTACCTCTGGGCAAGACTTGCAGGATGGGATGGAATCCCTGTAGGAATTTCTGACCTGCCATCCATAAATACAAATAAAATGACTGTTTATCCGTCTCCTTTTACCGATCATATTTCTGTTAAAATGGATTCAGCACTTCATAATCCCATGATAACAGTGTCTGATTTAACAGGAAAGATCATGTATAAAAAGGAATGCACCGGATCAAATAGCACAATAGAGATCATTGATCTTAATGTTCCTGCCGGGATTTATTTTATTAGCGTAAAAACAAAAGCAGTTACTTTTTCAGAGAAAATAGTAAAGAGATAGTTTTTATTTGTTAGACAAAGTTTGCAGAGGAATAGAGGAAGTTTCCATGCCACTCATGAAATCCCATGCAAATACTTCACAAGATTATCTGATCTCTCCAGCCCGAGTTTTTTGCGCATTCTGCTTCGGGCAGTTTCCAGTGCACGAAGCGATTGATGGGTGATCTCTGATATTTCCTTGGACGACATGTTCAGGCGAAGGAAAGTGCAAAGTTTTATCTCATTAGGTGTAAGCTCAGGATGCAAGGCAAAGATACGTTCCTTGAAATCACTGTGTTCTTGCTCAAACCTGATCTCAAACTCCTTAAAGCCCTGCCCCTGAATAAGGCTTCTTAATTTGGAGATCGCAGACAGTATCTTGTCGCTGAACTCATTGTGGGTATCTTTATTTATATTCCTGAGATCATCTATGATCGCATTGCTCAATTCATTCCTCCTGGTAATATACAAGGCATTTTCAGTCATGACCTTTTTCTTGAAGTCCAGTTCATGTGCCAAAGCATCCCTGGCATGCTTCAGTTCAAGGTGTGTACTGATCCTTACCAATAGTTCCATTTCACTGAAAGGTTTGGTAACATAGTCTATCCCTCCTATTTCAAATCCCTTCAGAACACTGATCTGATCGGTTCTTGCAGTAAGGAAAACAACGGGTACATCTTTTGTATGCTCCATGGTTTTCAGCACCTTGCAAACTTCAAATCCATCCATACCGGGCATCATAATATCAAGTAGGATGAGATCAAAACTGACCTTTTCACAAAGCTCAATGGCATGAGGGCCGCTCTGTGCATAGGAAACCGAATATCCCTTGTCATCCAGAAGGCTTACCATCAAGCGTATATTGGAAGGGATATCATCAACGATCAGTATGTTTGAAGGACGATTCATCATTTCTTATTCAGTTTCAATTATTTCTTTCATTTTTTTCATATACTCCGGGAAAGAAGCCAGGCTGGAGTCAATCTTTTCAATATCATAATTGTCGCAGTAGCTCATAAGCTTATCACCATAATCTACCAATAAGCGAATATTGAATTCCAGTCCGGTTTCGTGAATAGCTGAGGCAAATACACGAATTGACTTGAACTCTTTCAGATCATTGGCTTGTTTCCATAAAGGCAGGCACCTCTTATTAATTTTTCTCAAAGCAGATTTAACCGCAAGCAAAAATTGCCGGTCATAAGCATTCCCTGATTCCATGCCAGGCATTTCCTGAAGGTGTTCATCTTTGCCGCCCCGGGTCAGCAAATCTTTCATTTTCTCATATAATTCACCCATATGAAAAGGCTTGATCAAAAACCCATCAAAGCCGGAGCCGGAAATTCGCTCTATATCCTCTTTCATGGCTAGAGCAGTCAGAGCAATTACAGGAACCCCCCTGAGGGTTTCACTGGATTTAAGTTTTTTAAGCACCTCATATCCATCCATAACCGGCATCATGATGTCCAGTAGTACCATGTCTGGCTTTGTGTCTTTCAGTTTCTGCATAGCCACTGCACCATTCTCGGCCTCAACAACCAGTATTCCTGATTCCAAGAGGTTCTCTTTTACAAAGCGCCTGTTTATGTCAGAATCTTCAACCAGCAATACCGTTTTTCCCCGCAGGGAAGCCATCGAAATATCTTCCTTCCTGTCCTGGGCACCGGAAAAATCTGCCGGGCTTACATCTTTCAGGCTAACGATAAATGAGGAGCCTTCACCAGATGAACTTTGAACAACAATATTCCCTGACATCAATTCAACAAGCCGCTTTGTGATTGATAATCCCAGGCCTGTTCCTTCAATACTATTATTTTTCATTTGCTCTACCTGGATGAAAGAGTTAAAAATCTCATCATGAAATTCCGGAGGGATGCCCATACCAC
>JABMQZ010000044.1 GCA_013202965.1 Bacteroidota bacterium
CTGCCATCGATCAGCAATGCGAAATATATATCAAAGAAAATGGATTGCAGGAAGAAGTTGAGCAAAAAATCAGCGATTTTTACAAGGAGAGAGGAACCAGGAGACCCGCCTACCAGGGAAAACTACCCGAAGGCAATGACGGGCTTGGTCTGATGCTTCTGGGAGTAACCGGCGACATGGTTTTACCAGCGGAGGTTTATAAGAAAATTAAAGAGGATACTTTATGCCGTGTGCGTGGAACTGTGCAGGCTGATATCCTGAAGGAAGACCAGGCACAAAATACCTGCATCTTTTCTACGGATTTTTCACTGAAACTGATGGGTGATGTCCAGGAGTATTTCAACCTGAATAATGTAAGGAACTTCTATTCTGTATCCATTTCAGGTTACCACATTGCAGAAGCCGGGGCTAATCCCATTTCGCAATTGGCTTTTACGATTGCAAACGGCTTTACCTACGTTGAATATTATGCCAGCAGGGGTATGGATATCAACAAGTTTGCACCGAACCTATCCTTCTTTTTCTCCAATGGCATCGACCCTGAGTACTCGGTATTGGGAAGAGTTGCCAGGTTGATCTGGTCCAAAGCCATGAAACTGAAATACGGCGCTGACGACCGTTCTCAGAAACTGAAATACCATATCCAGACTTCCGGCCGCTCACTTCACGCCCAGGAGATTGACTTTAATGATATCCGCACTACGCTGCAGGCATTGTATGCAATCTATGATAACTGTAACTCTCTGCATACAAATGCATATGATGAAGCCATCACCACTCCGACCGAGGAATCAGTAAGAAGGGCCATGGCCATACAATTGATCATCAACCACGAGCTGGGTCTGGCAAAAACCCAAAATCCCTTACAGGGTTCTTTTATTATAGAAGAACTTACTGATCTTGTTGAAGAAGCTGTTCTCATGGAATTCGACAGGCTGACTGAAAGAGGTGGTGTGCTTGGTGCCATGGAAACCATGTACCAGCGGAGCAAGATCCAGGAGGAATCATTGTATTATGAAACACTCAAGCATAGCGGGAAACTGCCTATCATGGGAGTGAACACATTTCTTTCCAGCAAAGGCAGCCCGACTGTGATCCCGGGAGAGGTGATCAGGGCAACTACGGAAGAAAAGGAACAGCAGATAAAAACGATACGCGATTTACATAAGATCTGGGAACCGGAGGCTGAATCTCAGCTGGAGGACCTTAAAAAGAGAGCATTCAACAATGAGAACATCTTCGAGGGCATTATGGAGGCCGCAAAATACTGTTCAATAGGACAGATCTCCCTGGCCTTGTTTGAAGTAGGCGGACAGTACAGGAGGAATATGTAGATTATTGCAGTATTTGTACAAATCCTTAATCCTGGTTGGGTGTTGGGTGATAGATGTTAGGTGTTTTTTATGAATCCGGTCTAAAAACCCATTTCACGCAAAGACCGGAAAGATTTTACGCAAAGAACGCAAAAAATATAGGCTGATAATCAGCTCTTTGCGTGTTTTGCGATTTCTTTGTGATCTTTACGTGAACCATTTTTATCTCTTTATACACTGGACTTAATCTTCAATTATGAGTTTTAAGTTAATTCATGACTCTAAATTCATAGCTCTCCACTACTAATATCCACCCTCCAGAGGCGGGCAAGCTAAATACTAAATAGAAACTTTAAACCAATGCTGAATATGAAAAAATTTACTCTTATACTGGCAGGTAACGGAGTTTTGATGGAGCGGGGATCCATAATGCTACGGTGACACTCAGATAGGCAGGAATTCTATAATAAGGAAATGATGATCAATCCTATTCTTCAGGCTTTTGATACAAAAAGCTGTTATACGGATACCGCTTGATGTGTATCGTTTTCACCTCTTCGTATAACAAACCTCTCAAGGTATCAATATTGGTTTTTTTCTTTGCGGAGACAAAAGCACATCTCAGGTCAGTGCCGGCCATCCAGGTTTTTTTTAAATCTTCCAGGGAGTAATTCTCCTTTTCAACAGGAGTCAGGTCGTCTTCATCTTTTTCCGTGAATGTATAGGCGTCGATCTTGTTAAAGATCATCATGCCAGGCTTATCAGAAGCCCCTATTTCAGTAAGTGTACTTTGAACCGTTTTAATCTGGTCCTCAAAATCAGGATGAGAAATGTCTACCACATGAAGCAGGATGTCGGATTCCCTTACTTCATCAAGGGTCGACTTAAAAGATTCTATCAGGCTATGTGGCAACTTCCTGATAAAGCCGACAGTGTCGGAAAGAAGAAACGGAAGGTTTTCCACCACCACTTTCCTGACAGTGGTATCCAGTGTGGCGAACAATTTGTTTTCGGCAAACACATCAGATTTGCTCAGGATGTTCATCAGGGTCGATTTTCCAACATTGGTATAGCCCACCAGGGATACCCTGACCATGCTTCCGCGATTTTTTCGTTGTGTTGCCTTTTGCTTGTCAATCTGTATCAGCTTCTTCTTAAGCAGGGAGATCCGATCCCTGATAATCCGCCGGTCGGTCTCGATCTCCGTCTCCCCCGGCCCTTTTAAACCGATACCCCCTTTTTGTTTCGACAGGTGGGTCCACATGCGTGTCAGTCTTGGGAGAAGATATACATACTGGGCAAGTTCTACCTGTGTCTTGGCATGGGCTGTTTTTGCCCGTCCTGCAAAGATATCAAGAATGAGATTGTTCCTGTCAAGGATCTTGCATTCGAGGACTTTTTCAATATTCCTGATTTGCGATGGACTTAATTCATCATCAAAAACAGCAATGTCGACCTCATGCTCTTTAATATATTTGCTGATCTCTTCCAGTTTGCCGGATCCGACAAAAGTCTTGGTGTTTGGAGTGGAAAGTGACTGTAAAAAGGTTTTTACGGTAATTCCACCTGCAGTATCCACCAGGAAAGCAAGTTCATCGATATGCTCTTTTGCTCTTCTGCGGCCCTCATCCTGGCCGATAAGCCCGATCAGCACTACAGTTTCTTTTCCCTGCTTTATTTCAATTGGTTCCGGCATTAAAAAGCTTTAAAGCCAATGATTTCTCTAATCTCGCGCATGGTTTTGGCAGCACTTTCCCTAGCAACTTCAGCACCTTCCCTGGTCACTTTGCGGAGGTAGTCACTGTCCTCGGATAAACTCAGGATTTTCTCACGAAATGGGGCCGTAAATGCAATCACATCTTCGGCAAGTTGCTTTTTAAGGTCGCCGTAACGGATCTTGCACTGATTGTATTCTTCATTAAAGAAAGAAACAGTTTCAGGTTTTGACATCACCTCCATCAGTGTGAAAAGATTCTGAATGGCTTCCGGTTTTTTCTGGTTCATCTTTGTGGGGCCGCTGTCGGTAACAGCCCGCATTACCTTTTTGCGGATCACCTCCGGTGTATCGGCCAGGAAGATGGCATTGCCTGCGCCTTCTGATTTTCCCATTTTTCCTGCTCCGTCCAGCCCGGGTATCTTTATCAGTGATTCTCCGAAATTATATGCCTGTGGTATGGGGAAGAAATCCACATTATACATCCTGTTGAAGCGACGTGCAAAGGTGCGCATCATCTCAAGGTTTTGCTCCTGGTCTTTCCCAACCGGTACCTTTGCGGCCTTATGAATGATCACGTCGGCAGCCATCAGGGTGGGGTAAGTCAGCAGGCCTGCATTCACGTTTTCAGGTTGTTTTCTAAGCTTTTCTTTAAATGAAGTACATCTTTCAAGCTCACCCAGGTAGGCATTCATGTTGAGTAAGAGGTAGAGTTCCGTGATTTCCGGAATATCACTCTGAATATATATGGTGGCTTTTTCAGGATCAATTCCTGCTGCCAGGTATTCAACCAGTACATTCCTGACATTCCCGTGAAGGTCTTCAGGGGTGGGATGGGTGGTAAGGGAATGGTAATCGGCAATGAAGAAAAAACAACGGTTGTTTTCCTGCATCTTGACGAAATTCTTCATCGCACCAAAATAATTGCCGAGATGTAAATTGCCGGTAGGCCTTATTCCACTAACAACTGTTTCCATATTCACTATTATATCTTGAGCTCTTCACCATTCTGGTCGTAAAAATGATACTCCAGGAAGTGAAAGCTGCTATTCTTTTTAATGAGGATCTTCTTGCCCAGCTTGCGCTGCCATTTTGTTTGAATGGATGAGAACATCCCCTTTGTAAGATATGCATGCAGGAATGGGTGTACCTCCAGGCTGATCTTTTTTTCATTTTGTTCCTGAACAAGATAACGGATATTGTTTTCGATCTCATCGATGATGATGATGCTGGCTCTGATCTTTCCTGTACCACCACATGCCGGGCATTTCTCCAGTGTTTCGATGGTCATTTCGGGGCGAACACGTTGACGGGTGATCTGCACCAGCCCGAACTTGCTTGGCGGAAGAATGTTATGTTTGGCGCGGTCTCTCGACATCTCTTCTTTCAGCTTCTGAAAGAGTTCCCTTCTGTGTTTTGACTCCACCATGTCGATAAAATCAACAACAATGATCCCACCCATATCACGGAGTCTGAGCTGCCTGGCAATCTCTATGGCTGCTTCAATGTTAACCTCCAAAGCATTTATTTCTTGTGTATTGTTCTTGTTGACCCGGTGGCCGCTGTTCACGTCGATCACATGAAGCGCCTCGGTGTGTTCGATGATGAGATAAACACCGCTCTTAATGGTAACGTTTTTGCCAAAAGAGCTTTTGATTTGCTTGTCAACCCCAAAGTGTTCGAAAATAGGGGCCTTGCCCTTGTACAACTTTACAATGTCTATCTTCTGAGGGGCGATCTTGCTGATGAAATTCCTGATCTCCTCATACAGGTCAGGGTCATTCACATGAACATTGTGAAATGATTCATTGAGAATATCACGCAGCAGGGCCGAAGTCCTGTCCAGTTCACTGATCACTTTGTTCGGTGGTTTCAGTGAACGTAGTTTTCTTGTCAGTATACTCCACTTTTTAATCAGGCTTTTCAGGTCGGCATCAAGGTCTGAAACCAACTTATTTTCAGCCACAGTACGGATGATCACACCCATATTGTTTGGCTTGATACTCTGGATCAGCCTTTTAAGCCTGTTGCGCTCATCAATGCTTTTGATCTTTTGTGAGATCGAAATACGGTTGGAGAATGGCACCAGCACCAGGTATCTTCCGGCAAATGAAATTTCAGAGGAGATCCTGGGACCTTTGGTTGAGATGGGCTCCTTGGCAATTTGTACTATGACCTGCTGATTTGTTTTCAGGACATTGGAGATCTTCCCTGTTTTTTCAATATCGCTTTCAAGTTTAAAGTTGCTGATATCAGGCGAAGGGCCTTTTGGGGTCATGGCCATGCGTCCAAATTTATTCAAGGACTTCACTTGGGGGCCCAGGTCAAGATAATGCAAAAAAGCATCTTTCTCGTAACCAACATCAACAAATGCGGCATTCAGGCCGGGCATGATCTTCCTAACCCTGCCAAGGTATACATCGCCTACAGCATAGTTATTGTCGAGCTTTTCTTTGTGAAGTTCAGCAAGGAATTTGTCCTCCAGCAAAGCAATATCCACTTCATTCTTAAACGAATCAATTATCAATTCCTTTTCCACGGTAGTATGGTTTAAATAGCAAAACCACTGATAACAATATATCAATGATCATAAAAAAGAAAGGCGGCATGGAAAAGCGGTAGGTCGGAAATATAAAACAATTGCATAATGCTTTAGAAGGTACATTATGCAATTGCTTAACTTATTTCTTCTTGTGTCTGTTTTTTCTCAAGCGTTTTTTCCGCTTGTGGGTTGACATCTTATGTCTTTTTTTCTTTTTCCCGCTTGGCATAATAATTTCTTTTAGACGATTACTTTACATTCTTTTTTACGTCGTTGACAAAGGTCTTAGCAGGTTTGAAAGAAGGAATGAAATGTGCCGGAATGATAATAGTTGTATTCTTTGAAATGTTTCTTCCGGTTTTTTGAGCTCTTTTCTTCACTGTGAAACTGCCAAATCCCCTGAGGTATACATTTTCACCATTAATAAGTGAGCCTTTAACAGCATCCATAAATGCTTCAACTGTTGCTTGAACTGCAACTTTTTCAATTCCTGTTTTGTTCGCGATATCTGCTACGATTTCTGCTTTTGTCATGATATATTTTTTTAAGTAGTTAAACGTAAGTTTCTTAATATGGGCTGCAAATATATAATTTTTTTTCATTCAAACTGATTTCTTAAAATATTTTTTTATTTCTAAAGTTCTCTAAATAAATTTGTTCCCATAAAAAAATCTTTGAAATTGATTGTCCTCGGGGCAAGCCCACGAGGTATTAACCCAATTTCATTCCGCCAAAGGTGGAACCAGATTTTTATAA
>JABMQZ010000045.1 GCA_013202965.1 Bacteroidota bacterium
ATCATTACTTATCAACCTAAAACTGTTGATATCATTGAGTTTTTGATCTTCGTAAGGGTTGACTAATTAAGAATTTGAGTTTGGGTAAAGATATGATATTTTTCAACAATTATTACAAATTATTGCATAAATATTACCTTACAATAACTCGCATTCATGTATATTTCTAACAGGATATTAAAAGATTCGGAATTATAAATGGAATATCCGTTTTCAGAAATTGAATATTCGTTATCGAAGAATAAGATTTTTTTGACTTAAAAATGAGAGATAAATGCCTGAGGAATTTGCGCGCTTGATCTGTTGCAGCATTCAGCATGTAGGATATATGCTTGTTCAGACTCATTTTTCAGGTATATCACACAGATGAGACCTTATACGAAAGCCCCTTTCATAGAAGCATACAGTCTGAAACTCCTCAGTAGGCTTTCATCCTGAAGTAACTGATATACAAGCTGCCTGAGTTCTTCCTTGTCGAGCTCATCAAAAATAAATTCATCAATATACCTTAACTGCTCTGACTTTTTCATGATCATTTGATGATTAGAATATGTATTTATGTAAACAATTTAAAACTCCTTCGTAAGCTATCATCTTCCAATAACTCATATACGAGGTTTCTGAGTTCATTTTTGTCAAGGCTGTCTAAAATAAAATTATCAATATATCTCAACTGTTCTAACTTTTCCATGTGCTTTATATTTATTGAATACTTTGTTTTTACGTGTGTTATATGAATATGTTACATCCGTATGAAGACCGGCCAGTGATATTTACTATAGAACGGACCAGATTGCATAGCAATGAAAGACATTCATTTGAATGCCTAAAAGTATTTCAAAGCCAGTCAGAAATCAATAAGGGGATGCATTAAAAATCATTAGGTAATTAATTGTAGGATATTGCGGAAAATACGTAGACAGAGAAGCGGTTACTGGTACAATTGCCTGGTTCCTTATTCCTTATTCGCTATTCGCTATTCGCTATTCGTTATTCTTTACTTTTGTCCGGCAATGAAGAAAGAACTCCATCACAAGCCGGATGCTGTACGTTTTCAGTCAGGAAACGTGATCCTGGTATCCATAGCTCACCTGATCCATGATATCTATTCTTCTTTCTTCGCTCCTATCCTGCCACTGCTCATTGAAAAGCTTGGCATGAATTATACTATGGTTGGAGTGCTATCCCTGGTGCATCGGCTACCTTCCCTGCTCAATCCGTTTATAGGCCTTATGGCAGACCGTATTGCCCTGCGTTACCTGGTCATCATCACCCCGGCGATCACAGCTGTTTCCATGAGTTTACTGGGTCTGGCGCCCAATATATTGGTGCTCGGGATACTGCTGTTTGTAACAGGCTTCAGTTCCATGCTCTTTCATGTGCCTTCACCGGTGATGATAAAGAAGCTGTCGGGAGACAAGCTGGGAAGAGGGATGAGTTTTTACATGTTCGGGGGTGAAATGGCCCGTACCATCGGCCCGCTGATCATTGTGGGAGCCGTAACGGTCTGGGGACTGGAAGGCACCTGGAAACTTATTCCTTTTGGATTGCTGGCAACCTTTATTCTTTACCTGAGATTCAGGAATGTGAAGATTTCAGAAGATTTTCAGGATCGGAAAAAGGAAAACGGTGCCTGGGAAAGTCTGAGAATTGCAGTACCTTTCTTTATCATTATCACCGGAATTACATTTTTCAGGGCGATCACCAAATCAGCACTAACCACCTTTCTGCCCACTTATATGAATGTAGACCTGGGGCAAAGTCTCTGGATAGGTGGAGGAGCCCTGGCACTTCTTGAACTTGCAGGTGCCGGCGGCGCCCTGCTTTTTGGTACGATCTCAGACAGGATCGGACAAAAAACCAGCCTACTCATCATTGCCATCAGCTCTCCGGTGCTTATGCTGTTATTTGTACATCTCAGCAGTGCCTGGTCCATCCCCATACTAATACTGATGGGACTGTCGCTTTTTGGCAGCACTCCGATTATCCTGGCCATGATACAAAATAAGGCCAATGACCGCCCGGCCTTCTTCAACAGTATTTTTATGCTGATCAGCTTCTTTATCAGCGCGGTTTTGGTCGTAGGCATCGGAGCTGTGGCAGACAGGATTGGCCTGCAACTTACTTATGAGATTTGCGGCTGGCTGGCGTTTGGTTCGGTTCCTTTTGTGCTGGCGCTGAAGCCCAAAGAGAATAGAGAATAACGAACAAGGAATAAGAATGAGAAAGTGGATTATAGATTAATTTCTAATTTCAGAGTTACTAGTAGTGCGTAACTTTGAACCAATCTTCTCTATCTTTGTTTAATATTCAAATCATGGAAAGAGAAATCCTAAGCACCAACCGCAAAGCCCTGCGCATCAACCTCAATCCTTTGATTTACGGCTCGTTTGCCGAAATCGGTGGAGGACAGGAGGTGGCAAGGCATTTCTTTCAGGCTGGCGGAGCATCGGGCACTGTGGCAAAGACCATCTCTGCCTACGATAAATCATTTAGCGACGCTTTATATAACAAGAATAAAGAGGGCAGGTATGTTTCGGAGGGCCGGCTTGCGAAAATGCTGGATACGGAATATACTGAACTCACTACGCTCCTCAAAGATACCCGTGATCCTGAAACTACCTTTTTTGCTTTTGCAAATACGGTTGAAACGCTTAACTTTTCTAAAAGCAATGATGCCCATGGCTGGATGGGACTACGATACCAGTGCAAGGCGGGAACAGAAGCAAATGAGGTGATCGTCCATGTACGATTAAAGGAAAATGATGGCCTTCTGCAACAACAAAGCCTCGGTATATTTGGCGTGAACCTGGTCTTTGCATGTTATTATTACTATGAGCACCCGAACAAATTCCTGCGTTCACTGCTCGACAACCTCTCCCGTGACCGCATCGAGATCACCATGATACGCATGTCGGGTCCTGACCTGGATTATGTGGATAACAGGCTGCTTGCCGTACAACTTGTAAAAAATGGCATGACCAATGCTGTGATGTTCGACCGCAACGGAGACGTGCAGCAACCTTCCGATATGCTGTACAAGAAAAACATCCTTGCTTTCAGGGGAAGCTTCAGGCCAATCACCTATGTGGGCTTCGATATGCTGAAATCGAGTTTCAGCATTTTCAAGAAGGATGAGCATTACCATCGCGACAACACCTTCGCCCTTTGCGAGATGACCCTGAATAACCTGATGGAGGAAGGCGATCTGGATGAACAGGATTTTCTTGACAGGGTGGACATCCTGAACGGCATGGGACAGCATGTAATGGTTTCCACATTTAAAGAATACTATAAACTTGTGACTTATTTTTCGCAATTCAGGATCGGCAGGCTGAGGATCGTGATTGGCATCCCCACATTTTTGAATGTGCTGGAAGAGAAATATTACACCCACCTGAAGGGCGGCATTCTGGAAGCCCTGGGAAGGCTGTTTCCTGAAAACATGAAATTTTATGTCTACCCTACCGCTTCTGCAATCTCATTGGATAAAAGGGAACCCAGCGGTGATTTGCTGACTTCGGAAAACATGGCAATGTCGGAGAAGCTGAAACCTTTGTACGAATACCTGATACAAAACAGAAAGATCATCGATATTAAAAATGTAAAGAAAGACCACCTTCACATCAATTCCCCTTATGTGCTGAAGATGATCAAGGAAAATATACCCGGCTGGGAATTGATGGTACCCAATTATATTGAAGAGGTGATCAAGAAAAGACGGTTTTTCGCTTATTCAGGTGATGGCAAACTCTATAAAGACTCAGAAGCTTTTAAAAATTCGTGCAAGTGAGTAACCGGGTGCCTGCATGTCGAGATCCAAAAAATACCCAAAGGGCGTCGTATAGGTTTCATAATCGGCATTTTTTAATCTTTCTTCGGCCTTGCGGAATAATTCAATGGTAAATTCAGGACTGGCTTTGCTATCCGACAGATGAGCAAAGGAATGCAGCATCACCTTGCGTGTGTTGTTCTTGCCGGCAGCCCATTTCAGGTTTTTTACAAGCTTCTTTTCCACTCCGTTTAAGTTATCTTCATCCTCTGCTTCAGCCTGGATAAAAGCCGTAAGAATATTGTCATATTCAGCAGCTTTCACTGCATCATCAGCATCTTCAAGGACTTTAACAGTTGGTTTATAGGCAAATCTTGAACAATATATTATCAGCAGCTTCATAAGGGGAAATTTATTAATTTTATGCACTGCCAAAGGTATTAAATTGTCATGAATAACCCACAAACACCCCTTGCCGAACAATTGCGTCCTCAAAAGCTGGATGATTACCTGGGACAGGACCATCTGGTTGGGAAAGGAGCCATACTCAGGAAAGCGATCGAATCGGGCAACATCCCCTCCATGATCCTCTGGGGGCCACCTGGCGTGGGAAAAACAACCCTGGCCCATATCATCTCCCTTCAACTGAACAGGCCATTCTATACATTGAGTGCCATCAGCTCAGGAGTGAAAGATGTGAGGGAGGTCATCAGGCAGGCAAGACAATCGGTAAATCATGCCATACTATTCATTGATGAGATCCATCGTTTCAGTAAATCACAGCAGGATTCATTGCTCGGGGCCGTGGAGAAAGGCATCGTCACTCTCATCGGGGCCACCACTGAAAATCCTTCTTTTGAGGTCATCTCCCCCTTGCTGTCGCGATGTCAGGTATATATACTGAAACCCTTTGAGAAAGAAGACTTGCTTATCCTGCTGGATACTTCAAGGAAGTACCTTGAAGAACAGCATAGCATAAAAATAACGATCAGCGAGACCGAAGCACTGCTGAGGATATCCGGCGGGGATGCCAGGAAACTCCTTAATGCCCTGGAATTGATCCTTCATGCAGAACCGGATACGAAAAATCTCGAGATCACCAATAAAAAGGCCACGGAGGTCATACAGGAAAACCTGGCCATGTACGATAAGGGGGGCGAGATGCATTACGATATCATCTCGGCCTTTATTAAATCATTGCGTGGCAGCGATCCCAATGCAGCTGTTTACTGGCTTGCCAGAATGGTTGAGGCCGGAGAGGATCCGAAGTTTATCGCGAGGCGGATGCTGATCCTTGCTTCCGAGGACATCGGCAATGCCAACCCCAATGCCCTCTTGCTTGCCAATGCCTGCTTCGATGCCGTGAACAAGATCGGATGGCCGGAAAGCAGGATCATTCTTTCGCAGACCGCCGTTTATCTGGCAGCATCACCCAAGAGCAATGCCTCCTATATGGCCATTAAACAGGCCGAGAGCAAGCTAAAACAGACCGGTGACCTTCCGGTACCCTTGCATATCCGGAACGCACCAACGAAACTTATGAAAGATATCGGTTACGGCGAAAGCTATAAGTATGCCCACGATTACGACAATAATTTTACGGAACAGGAGTTTTTACCGGAGAAGATTGCCGGAACGAAGTTTTATGAACCGGGAAATAACATAAGAGAAGGCGAGCTCAGGAAGAGGTTGAAGGGGCTTTGGAAGGGAAAGTACCATTATTAGTGTTGGGTTAATTTTGAATTATGGATTATGAATTATGAATTCTTGGTGTAACTTAGTAAGTTGGTGGCTAAATATAAACCACCTCAATACCAACACCTCCAGGTACCCGGTATCTGGTATCCGGTACCTGACAACTAAATAAACAAACAATTTAGCCATGATATCATCTATTCCAAACATCAAGCACACAGATTCAGGAAATTTCTTTCTGATCGCTGGGCCCTGCATCATCGAGAATGACAAAAACCCCTTTGAGATCGCAGAAAAGATCATCGGGATCACGGACAGGCTGAAGATCCCATATATTTTCAAGGCATCCTATAGAAAAGCCAACCGTTCTAAGCTGCAATCTTTTACCGGCATAGGTGACAGGGAAGGTCTGGAGATACTCAAAGCGATAAGGGATACATACCATGTGCCGGTGCTCACTGACATCCATACAACTGAAGAGGCTGTCCTGGCAGCAGAATACGCTGACATCCTGCAAATTCCAGCATTCCTTTGCCGGCAGACTGAGCTGCTGACAGCTGCAGCCGCGACCGGCAAGGTGGTGAACATCAAGAAAGGGCAGTTCCTTTCGGCAGATGCCATGAAGTTTGCTGTTGAGAAGGTCAGGCAGTCAGGCAATCACAGGATAATGCTCACCGAGCGGGGAAATATGTTCGGCTACCAGGATCTTGTAGTTGACTTTCGTAATATCCCCTGGATGCAAAAAATCGCTGTTCCCGTGATTGTCGACATCACCCATTCACTTCAACAGCCCAACCAGCCGGAAGGCATAAGCGGAGGAATGCCCGAGATGATAGAAAGCATCGGCAAGGCAGCCGTGGCCGTGGGTGCCGACGGCATCTTCATCGAAACACATCCAAAACCGAAGGAAGCGCTTTCGGATGGAGAGAATATGTTGCCGTTGAGCCAGCTTGATGAGCTGCTTGGGAAACTTGTGAGTATTAGGCAGGCGATATGAATATGGAATAAGATTGAATTGAAGAGGGGATCGAAGATAGAAGAAGGCGATCGAGAAGAAGATAGAAGACAGAAGAAGTGTTGGGTGCATTATACACTCCTCACTATTCACTCCAAATAGCCACTAAGAACCAGGTACTTACTATTCTGCTTCGAGCTTAAGCGACTTCAGTCCTCCCGTAGTGCCATCGAACTCAACATTTGAAACATTCACAGGTAGTGAGGCTACGCGGCCAAACTGACTGATAGCAGTATGTATCTGGACTACCGTATTCCCATTATAGATCAGCTTCACTTCTGCTTCTTCGGGGATGCGGTAAACGAGTCCACCGCCTGGATTGGCTTCACCGGATGACAGTACAGATGCATTACCATGGCTTTCAACCAGGATCATTCCCTGCTCGCCACCACCGCTGCCTTCTGCAATGCCTGTTGATTCAGATAAATGAAAGATGGGAACACTGCTGCCACTGTTTTCCGGGCCGGGCATGAAGGTGAAACTATAGGTAAGATTGCTTTTTACCACTGCACCTGTGAACAAGTGAAGGTATTCTTCTTCCAATTTGAGCAATTCTTCGTTCATGAACTTAAGAGCACCTTCGCTATAATTTACTTCCGGGTAACCTATAAGCAAGTTATAGCGGCCTTCGCGTATCCTGTGTATCATATCGGCTACTTCCCTGGCTTTTACTTCCAGCGGCTTGTCCGTCATGGTGGTCTTGAAAGTGTAGTTTTCGATGGTAATGGTATCAATGTTGATGGTACGCACAATGGTATCCACTTTGGCATATAGGTTCAGATCGGCATATTTGCTGAAGAGCGCTATCACCTCATCATCCCCCAGTGAGCTTTTAAGCCCATTCGCGGCGCCGGCTTGTCCTTCGTTCACAGCACCTAGCGAAGTGACCATCCCATGTCCATTCAGGGTCATGATGGTCTGCCAGGCTTCCCTGGATGTTTTCTCGACCTGAGTGATGAAGTAATATTGCTCCGGATCAGGTTCGGAGACAGGAATCAGCTTAATATCTTTAATGCTGTATTCAAAGCCATTTTCGGAGATAAAGTTGGTAATCCCCATATATTCTTCTGCATAGTTGCGCAGCGGTCCGGCAAGCAGTTCTTTTTGCTCAACAGTAACATCTACTTGTATGAGCGTACGTGGAAGGGCATAGATAATACCGCCATTGCTACCGGGATTGAATGAGTCATCGATTTTGCTTACACTTATCTGTGCGATGAGTAGATGCGGTAATGCGAGGGAGATTATAGTTACAAGAAGAAATATCTTATGAATACGCATTATAATATCTTTAATTTGAATACAATTTAATAATATAACTTGTACGTAGATTATACACGAGGGTTGCGTATAGATGGTGGCTACTTACTTCTTCTATAATCTTTCTCCTTCTCTTTCTTCAATCTCCCATGTTCTTTTACCCACCCCTGGCCCCTCCCTGCGAGCAAGGAGGGGGACAGGGGGTGAGGTTAAGGAAGATTGTATAAGGTGATTTTCGAAGGTGATGGATGATAGAAGAAGTATTCTCACCTACCTTATAAACAGCAATTCTCTGTATTTCGGCAAAGGCCACAACTCATCATCCACCAGAAGCTCAAGCTTGTCGACATGGCTGCGGATGGGCTTAAAGTAGGCCATGACCTTATTGTGATAGGCCGCGGCTGATTCTTCAAAAGAGGACATCCTGTTGGCCTTCTTCCGTTCTTCCAGCATGGCATCTACAAGGGTCTTTACTTCGGTGATGTGCTCCGAGATCTCCTTGATGGTCTGTATCTGGTTGCGAGAGAGCTTCACATAGGTCCTGGAGTCCAATACCTCGCTCAATCCCCTGGCATTCTCAATAAGGGTGTTCTGGTATCTTACAGCGATAGGGATGATGTGGTTCTTTGCCAGATCACCAATTACACGGGATTCGATCTGTATCTTCTTTATATAATTCTCCAGCTTGATCTCGAAACGGGCATGTAATTCACGCCTGGTAAGTACATTATTGACTTCGAATAACTTAATAGTATCTTCTGAAACAAATGCTTTAAGTGCTTCAGGGGTTGATTGGAGGTTCGATAGGCCTCTTTTTGAGGCTTCTTCTATCCATTCCTGGCTATAGGAATTACCCTCAAATCTAATCCTTTTCGACTCCCTGATATATTTTTTTATCACCTGGTAGATGGCCTCCGTTTTAGGGATTTTCTTTTTGATGAGGGCATCCACCTCTTTCCTAAACTCCTTGAGCTGTTCAGCCACAATGAGGTTGAGGGCAGTCATGGCATTGGAACAAGTGTCGGATGAACCCACCGCCCTGAATTCGAACTTATTGCCTGTGAAAGCAAAAGGTGAAGTCCTGTTCCTGTCTGTGTTGTCGGCCAGGATTTCAGGGATCTTGGGAATATTCAGCTTCATTTCAGAGTACTCTTTGTTAGAGATCTTTCCATTTAGTTTACTTTTTTCGATCTCATCCAGGGTCCTCGATAATTGTGAGCCTATGAAAGCCGATATAATGGCCGGAGGGGCTTCGTTGGCACCCAGTCGCAGGTCATTACCGGCAGAGGCAATGCTGGCCCTCAGCAGGTCGGCATGGGTATCAAGTCCTTTTAAAATGTTTACCAGAAAAGTGATAAAGCGCAAATTGCTTTTGGCGTCTTTTCCAGGCATAAACAGGTTGATGCCTGTATCTGTCGCCAGGGACCAGTTGTTATGCTTACCTGATCCGTTCACCCGTGCATATGGTTTCTCATGCAAAAGCACGGTCATATCATGCTTTCTGGCCACCTTCTGCATGATGTGCATCAGGAGCTGGTTATGGTCTACAGCCAGATTGGTCTCCTCATAAACGGGAGCACATTCAAACTGGTTGGGTGCTACCTCGTTGTGCCTGGTTTTTAAGGGAATGCCCAGCCTGTGCGATTCATATTCGAATTCCTTCATGAATTCTAAGGCACGCTGCGCAATGCTGCCAAAGTAATGATCGGACAACTGCTGATCTTTTGCTGATGCATGGCCAAAAACGGTACGTCCGGTGAGCAACAGGTCAGGGCGGGCCATGTAAAGGGCTGTGTCTACCAGGAAGTATTCCTGTTCCCATCCCAGGGTGGCATTTACCTTTTTTATATCCTTGTCGAAGAGCTGGCAAACCGCCACTGCCGCCTTATCGATCACATCCAGTGCCGTAAGAAGAGGTGTTTTATAGTCCAGTGCTTCACCGGTATAGGAAACAAAAACAGTAGGAATACAAAGGGTGTTATCCATTATAAAGGCCGGGCTGGTCGGATCCCAGGCAGTATACCCCCTTGCCTCGAAAGTATTACGTATCCCTCCGCTGGGAAAGCTGGAAGCATCAGGCTCTTGCTGGATCAACTGTCCTCCCTGGAAATTCTCAATGGCCTTCCCTCCTTCCATCGGGTCGATAAATGCATCATGCTTTTCCGCCGTTGCTCCTGTCAGGGGATGAAACCAGTGGGTATAATGGGTGGCTCCTTTGCTCATGGCCCAGGCTTTGAGCGAAGCAGCGATCTGATCGGCCATCTTCCGGTCGATCTTATCTCCCTTCTCAATTGATCTCAACACCTGATTAAAAGCATCGCCAGTCAGAAATTCCTGCATGGAAACATGATTGAATGTCTGCTCACCAAAATAATCGGAGATCCTGGTTGAGGGCAGTTCAAACTTTAATGGTTTTCGCGAAAGTGTGGCTTCAAGGGCCTTGAAACGGATGTTTTCCATAAAAGATGCTTTATCTGTTTATATTTGTCTTTGTAAGTAAGGATACCTTGCCTGGTAGATGATGCTGGATACTAGATGCTAGATGCCAGATACTGGTACCTCGTCCTGCGAAAATATTTAAAAAGGAAAATGTATCAATTGGAAATTTATCACTTTTTATGAACAAGAAACAGCCCGAGGAAAGTGATCAAGCCGTTGAGCAGCAAAAGTTCGAAGCCCATATCATAACCCCACAGGATTTGCCTGTCAAATACACTCAAAAAATAACAGATGGCCGGTGAAAGCACAGCGATCAATGGCACAAAGCGGTCTCTGACCTTATATTTTGTAAGCAATCCGAATGCGAACATCCCCAACAAAGGCCCGTAGGTATATCCTGCAATTGTGAAAAGGCTGGAGATCACAGAGCGGTCGTTGATGGCATGGAAGCCAATGATGACCAAAAGTACAACAATTGAAATTCCAAGATGCACCATGTAGCGAATCCTGGTTTTTTTCCTTGCATCCAGCTCGTCTCTTTTTCTCAGTCCGAGAATATCTACGGAAAAGGAGGTTGTTAATGCAGTCAGGGCACTATCAGCACTGGAATAGGCTGCAGCGATCAGGCCAATAATAAAGGCTATGCCCGCTACCGGCCCAAGGTAGCCGAGGGCAATGGCAGGAAAAAGCTCATCGGTGGTACCCAATATGGGAAAATCTGCTATTCCGGATGAATATATCCATAATACCGCTCCAAGACTGAGAAACAGTAAGTTTACAGGAACAAGTGCTGCACTCAGCCAGTAAATGTTCTTCTTAGCATCTTTCAGGTTACGGCAGGAAAGGTTTTTCTGCATCATATCCTGGTCGAGGCCGGTCATCACGATGGCGATAAACATCCCGGCGAGGAAATCTTTGATCACAAAATGCCTGTCCTGCCAGTCGCTGAAGATCATGCGACTGTATTCGCTATCCCTGATCTCCTGAATCATGTCAGAAAAAGACAGTCCCATTTCTCCTGTAATGATGACAAGCGTTAGCACAACAGAAACCAGCATAAATGTGGTCTGGAGTGTATCGGTCCAGACAATGGTTTTGATGCCACTGCGGAAAGTATACAGCATGATCAGAAAGATAAACATGGAGACAGTGGCCCAGAACGGGATCCCCCAGGCATCAAATACAAACATCTGCAGTACGCTCACCACCAGGAACATCCTGAATGAAGCCCCGATAATCCTGGAGATCAGGAAAAACACAGATCCTGTTTTATAAGACCAGAAACCAAAGCGTCCTTCAAGATAAGTGTAAATGGAGGTCAGTTTCAACTTATAATAAATGGGTAAAAGCACATTGGCGATCACAAAATAACCCAGCAGATAACCGAATACGATCATCATATAGGAAAAATGAGTGTTCCCAACATCCCCTGGAATGGAAATAAAGGTAACTCCTGACAATGATGCTCCGATCATTCCATATGCGACCACATACCAGGGCGATTGCCGGTTCCCAAGGAAAAAGGTCTCATTGTCTGCCTTTCTGGAAGTCAGGAAGCTGACGGCAAAGAGCAGCAGGGTGTAGGTGGCGAAGCTAATGAAGATGAGGGTTGGCGTCAATTAGTTTTAAGTTTTGAGTTTTAAATGGGGTGCTTTGACAGCAAAGATAAATAATAATGAAAGATGCCGGGTTCCGAAATGCACTACCCCCTGTCGTTTAATAATACGTCTGCTTGTTACTCTGTTTCTTGTTAGTTATTTCTCGCAAAGGCCGCTAAGATACATACGCGAAGACCGCAAAGATATTATGCTCTTTGCGTGCTTTGCGCTTCTTTGCAATCTTTGCGTGAAATCCAGGGAGAGTAATGAATGGTGATTAAATCTAAATGAATAGTGAAAATTGTTGACTACTGACTTCTGACTATTGTATTCTGACTTCTTCTGCTATATCAAAAAGCGATTCAAAGCGATAATCCCATAAATCTTTGTTTGACAAATCCTTACCTTCTGAAATAAACACACATAGCATGCCCAGCCGCCTCCCAAATTCCATATCATGCAGTCCGTCGCCTACCATCACTGATTTCTTGAAATCAATTCCGGGGAAGTCTTTTTGAGCCTGTAGCGCCATGCCTGTGTTGGGTTTACGAAAGGCGCTCTTTTTTTGTTCGAGATGAGGACAGTGATAAATCTTGCTGATGCGTCCACCTGCGGCTTCAATTCCCCTCATCATGACGTCATGGATGAGGCCAAGGTCTTCCTCTGTCATATGCCCCTTCCCTATTCCCTGCTGGTTGGTAACAATGATGACGCGGCCAAAAAGCTTTGTGAATTCAGCTATGGCTTCAGGCACGCCATCGATAAAACGAAATTCCTCCGGGCTTTTCACATAATCCCCGATGAGTCTTTCATTGATCACCCCGTCTCTGTCAAGGAACAAGGTCCAGTGTCTGTTAAAGTAGTCCTTCAAATGCATCTGCTGCTTCTTCATAATCTTCCGGGATACCGATATCCAGGAAGAAGCTGTAACAACGAAGGCCGAAGATCCGTTGTTTTTTGTAATATTTTTCAAAATAATCAATCTCAAGACTAAATTTAGCCGGGAGGTCAAGTTCGAGAAAAGTTTTGCTGTTTATGATATATGTGCCACCATTGATAAAGCCCATGCCTGTCTGAGCTCCTTTTTCAGTGAACTTTATAATTCTGTTTTTCAAATCTATCTTTACTGTTCCGAACCTGGAGGTGTCGCCCATCTTTCTGAGTGCAATACAGACATCCACTTCGTTTGCCTTGTGGAAATTGGCCAGTTTCCAGAGGTTTGCATCAAAATAAGTATCCCCGTTTACTACATAAACATCACGTCCTTTCACAAATCCAAGTGCTTTCTTCACTGCTCCTCCCGTACCCAGAGGCTCATCTTCAACAGAATACACGATCTCCATACCCTTGTAATGATTTCCGAAATAATCTTCTATCACCTCATGCTTATATCCTGCAGCCATGATCACACGTGAAACACCCCATTTGTCAAGATAAGTGAGCAGATACTCAAGAAAAGGCCTGCCATTCACAGCCGCCATTGGCTTCGGGATATCTTCACCGATCACTCCCTTAAGCCTGCTGCCCAGGCCTCCTGCCAATATTATTGCTTCTTTGATCATGTTAAAAAACTATTTCTGTGTAAATATAATTTATTTTCATGAAATGAGGAGTCTGCTTACTGGTTGTTGGTTACTTCGCACGCCATAGCATGAGGCATATACCTTGTATCTACTGCCAGCTCAATCAAAGGAATTATTCGGTTCAAAGTAGTATCTTTGTACACAAATTTCCTGTCCATATATGAAAACCATCATCAGTCTGCTTACACGTTTCATTCCAAGAATATATTTACAACAGATCAGCCATTTTATTCTCAGGAGCATCTCTGTATTTTATGCCGGAAACAACAAGAAATGCCCGGTTTGCGGGAAGAAATTCAGAAAGTTCCTTCCTTACGGAAGGATCATCAAACGCGACAATGCCCTCTGTCCTTCCTGCCTCTCGCTGGAAAGGCACCGCCTGATGTGGCTGTTCCTGAAAAATAAGACTGATTTTTTTTCAGCGAAGCTGAAGGTGTTACATGTAGCACCTGAGTATTGTTTCATCAAAAGGTTCAAGGCTCTGGAAAATCTCGATTATACCACAGCTGACCTGGAATCACCGCTAGCAGACGTTAAAATGGATATTCTTGAGATCCCCTTTGAGGATGATGCTTTTGATGTAATCATTTGCAATCATACGCTAGAACATGTCGAAAATGACCTTATTGCCATGAAAGAATTTTTTAGGGTGATGAAGCCCGGTGGGTGGGGCATCCTAAACGTTCCAATCAATGAAGAACGCGAGCAAACTTATGAAGACCATAGCATCACCAATCCGAAAGAACGCGAAAAACATTTCGGACAACGCGATCATGTCCGTGAATACGGATTAGACTATACCGATCGACTGTCAGAGGCAGGTTTCACTCCGGAAACATGTGATATTATTGCTGACCTGACAGCTGAAGAAGTAGAGCGCTTTGCCTTGCTTCATTATGGAAAGCAAACTGCTGAAGATAAAATCTACTTTGTAATTAAAACTTAGATTGCCGTTTTCCCCCTTAATTTATATTGCCCAGGTTTTAAGTCCTGTTGCCGTAAACTCAAAGGGATGGGCAACACCAAATTTGCTAATGGCTTCGATCACTTTGTGGCGGGTGTTGTTTGGACAGTAGAAGATAATAAATCCACCACCACCGGCGCCGGATATTTTACCTCCTGAAGCCCCATTATCAATGGCAGTCCGATATAACTCATCGATCAAGGGGTTGCTGATACCGGGGGCAAGTAATTTTTTATGATGCCATCCATAATCAAGAATCTCCCCGATTTTATCTAATTCCCCGCGCAGCAAGGCATCCTTCATCATCATGGATTGCATTTTAAGCTTGTGCGAAGCATCCAGAGAACCAGGGTCTTTGTCTGCTATGTTTTTTGACTGCCTGGCTATGATCTCCGATGAGAGGCGACTGGTTTCCGTATTAAAAAGCACAAGGTTATGGGCAAGTTCGTCAAGATATTCACTACGAATCCTCAGTGGGTTAACCACCACCTTATCCCCGTTAAAGAACTCCATAAAATTCACCCCGCCGAATGTAGCGGCATACTGATCCTGTTTGCCACCAGCCATCTGCAGGTCGATACGCTCGATCTCATATGCCAGCCTGGCCATGTCATATTCACCAAAAGGAAGTCTGAGCCATTCGGCAAAAGCCCCAAGTATCGTAACTACAAGCGTGGAGGAGGTTCCAAGTCCCGAGCCAGGAGGAGCATCCACTATGGTTGAAAGTTCAAAAGATAAGGGCTTCTTTGTATAATCCTTCACGATGCGGTTATAAATTCCCTTGAGGAGATCCAGCTCACCATCTATTTCCAGCTTGTCTGTGGAGTCAAATTCCAGGTTCTTGCCCTTGTCCAGAGACTTAAAAATGATCTTTCCGTCTGTCCTTGGGATGATCGTGGCATAAGCATACATATTGATGGTAGCATTCAGCACAGCCCCTCCATAGAGGTCGGAATAGGGAGGAACGTCTGTCCCGCCACCGGCAAGGCCAAGCCTCAATGGTGCTTTGCTTCTGTATATCCTGCTCATCCTTAAATCTTTATTTTATCAGCGAGTGTGTCAATAGCCTTCAGGAAAATATCCCAGCTGTATTTCTTTTTTTCAACTTTTACGTTCGCAATGAATTCAGGTTCTTTGTTTTCATTAAAAAATTTTCTGATTGCTTCCGCAATATCTTCCGGGTCGGGCTTTACAACATAACCTGCAATACCATCAGGAACCATCTCCGGCAGGGCACCCACATTTGAGACTATCATGGGTTTATTAAAATGATATGCCACCTGTGTAACCCCACTCTGTGTAGCATTCCTGTACGGCTGGACCACCAGGCTGCTTGCACAAAAATAACGGACAACCTCGGTGTTTGGTATGAATTCATTGTTCATGACCACTTTATCACGGATAGCAAGATCATCCAGCAATTTCTTGTATTCTTCATAGTCGTCGTAGAATTCTCCGGCAACGAGAAGTTTCAACGGAAGATGCGCAAGTTTATCACTGGACAGGGCCCGTAGCAGCAAGTCCAGTCCTTTATATTTCCTGACAAGGCCGAAAAACAAAAGGTAATCATAATCAGGCGACAGATCAAGTTTTTCAAGGGCTTCCTTCCTGCTTATCGGATCTCCATAGTTGTCGTACAGAGGGTGCAGGCAAAGGGTTTTTGGTTTTAAAATATCGAAAAGTTCAAGCTCAGACATCACGGATGCCGACATCGTAATAAAGCCATGAATTGGCTTAAGAAAATACCGGGTCAGGGCTTTGTCACCTTTTCTCTTTTCGTGGGGGATTACGTTGTCGGTGATGGCTATGATCTTCGTATACTTGTTTTTACGTATGCGCCGCGCAATGGTACCAAGGGCGGGGCCCATAAAGGGTATCCAGTAACGGATGATCACAATATCAGGCTTCAGCCTTTTGATCCGGTTCCCGGTTTTAATCCAGGTGAAAGGATTGATGGAATTGATGCTGCTGCTGATCCTGATCCCCTCAGGAGCCGGCTCATCCGTGAACTGCGATTTTCCAGGGAAAAAGATGGAAGGATACTGCAAAGAGAAACTTACGATCTCTACTTCCTCACCGGCTTCAGCATAAGCTTTGGCAAGTCTTTCGTTAAAGGTCGACATCCCTCCTCCCCTTAATGGGTGGGCAGGGCCTACGATCACTATTTTCCGTGCATCCGGCATGATGTGCATAAAATTATTCCCCTCCCGGGCCATCATGGCCGATACGCCTGTCTATAATGTATGTATTGCGGTCGTGGGAATTCCTTGAGATCATTTCCGCCAGGAATCCGGACAGGAAGAGCTGCACCCCGATGATCATGGCCAGCAATGCCATGTAAAAGAGGGGTTGGTCTACGACATCCCGTTGTGCCAGCTTGAATATCTTGTTGATAATGATCCAGATTGAGATGATGCCGCCACCGAGAAAGAATAAAGTGCCTATCAATCCGAAAAAATGCATGGGCTTTTTGCCAAAACGGCTGACAAAAGTAATGGAAAGCAGGTCGAGGAAGCCATTGATAAATCGCTCCATCCCAAATTTCGTTTTGCCGTATTTACGCTCCTGGTGCTGAACAACCTTTTCTCCAATACTGGAATAACCTGCCCACTTGGCAATGACAGGAATGTAGCGGTGCATCTCCCCATAAACCTCGATGCTTTTAACAAGTTCCAGCTTATATGCTTTGAGCCCGCAATTGAAGTCATGCAACTTAATGCCTGACATCATTCTGCTTACCCTGTTGAAGAATTTGGAAGGAATGGTTTTTCCGATGGGATCATGCCTTTTCTTCTTCCAGCCTGAGACGAGGTCGAAGCCATCATCCATGACCATCCTGTAAAGGCCGGGGATCTCCTCCGGGCTGTCCTGCAGGTCAGCATCCATGGTGATCACCACATCTCCTGAAGCCAACTCGAAACCGGAGTTCAAAGCAGCTGATTTCCCATAATTCCGCTTAAAACGGATCCCTTTAAGGTTCGGGTTTTGTGCAGCAAGATCTTCGATGACCTGCCAGGAATCGTCCTTGCTCCCATCGTCTATAAGTATGGCTTCATAGGAAAAAGTATTTTCCTGCATCACACGGTCGATCCATGCTGTCAATTCCGGCAATGACTCTTCCTCGTTCAATAGGGGTATAATAACTGAAATATCCATATACAAATTCAATGACTTTACAGTCCCGAAAGCCCGGAACAAGATAAATAATCAGGATTAACCCAGACTAATCTGTTCTTCATTTTTAATAAATATAGAGGTAATGAGGGCCATAACAATGCCAATTAATGAATACATAAATATGGCTCCGACAGCATAAACCACAGGAGTATTCATATAATCCGCCCATTTCAGGTACTGTTCCTCCTTTGCCTGATCCATATCCATTTCATATATCTTTTGCGCTGCCTCAATTTTTGCTTGCTGTATCTCAGCAGAATTGATGTTATTGTGATAAACAAATGTATAAGCTGCAACAATAAAAGATGCAAAGAGAACAGTGAGGAATCCGATCTTGACTGCTTTGCCATAGCTGATATAACCGCCAAGCTTTTTGTTCCTGTAATCAAGCGAGGCAAGCACAATCCCGGCAGCAAGCACCAGCATCGAAACTACAAATCCACCAGTAGATTGATGAAAATCAGCAATGTATAGTATGAGGTGTACAATGATCAGCGCCACTGCAAGCAGCAGGCCATAAATAAGGGCCGATGTCCCGGCCGAAGGTTTTTTTTCTTCCATGGGATTATAATTTATTGTTTATGCAAATATAAGCAATTTTTGATTTGGATTAGTCTCGTTTATTTGCTGGATACTTGATACCCGCCTGCGCTGCGCTACGGTCGGGCAAGCTGGATGCTGGTTCTGAGTTTTCCTCCTTCGTTTCGCTTACGCTTGCGCCGAAGCTTCAGCGTAGGAGCACGGCGGACGCAGTG
>JABMQZ010000046.1 GCA_013202965.1 Bacteroidota bacterium
ATTCCAGTCATCGGTGTTCCACCACCAACTTCAATGCTTACCAAACCATTGGCATTGGTAGTTGGCGTGTGTGTTTCCTGATATGCCGTTCCGGCACCCACTAAAATATCTACTTGCATGCCAATGGTTTGGTTAGTAAGCAGATTATCATTTACATCTCTGATCACCGCTTGATAGCTTATTTTTTCAAATGCCTGGGCGAAAACTGATGAACTGATCAGCAGCTTAACTAATACGATAATTATTACGGTACTGAGTCTGTAAAATTTTGTTTTCATACTATTTAATTTTTAATGATCTTAAATATTTTTATCTCTTTTTGATTATCTGTAATTTTTAGAAAATAACTTGCCGGAATGAGTTTTCCTATTAAAATGGTGGTTTCGAAGCCAGTAAGTTTTTTGTTTTGCAAAAGATTTCCTTGTAAATCGTAAAGCTGATATGACAAATTCTCATTATCGTAGTTATCAATTTTCAAAGTCAGGTGATCTTTTGCAGGATTTGGGTAAGCCAGGCATTCAAGCTGAATGCCGGGGGCTTCTTCAAGTCCTGTGGGAGTCTGAATTTCATAGGGTTGCTGTACACCTTCGGCTACTGAATAGCCGTTTGTTCCTGTGTGAGTGGTGTATGCCAGCTGTCCTACGGAATAGCATATTGAACCTCCGCTGCCTGAAGCATCACCACCCGAGGCAAGTATTGCTTCCTGTGCCTGCAGTCCTGCCAGGCCAAATAGCAGCAAGAATATTGCACCTAATATTAGCTTATTGAATTTCATAAATAACCTCCATTTTTTAATGGTTAATATTTATTTAATATGTGGTCAGAAACCGATGGCACAGAGATTGTCACCAAATTTGGGGTTTTATCCAGGCTAAGATACAAAAAAATCAGACATGAATATGACGATTTGGAATGATCAACCCAACACCCAAAACCCACCGCGTCCGCCGTAGTCCCGAGGACTCGGGACGAAAGGAGGAACACCTAAAAAAAACCTCACCGCAGAAACTACGATGAGGTTTTAGTTTTTTCGTGAGGTTTTTTATCCTCCAAAATCATCAAAGGCGATCATCTCCTCCGGAACGCCATAGTCATCAAGCATCTTGAGTACAGCATCGTTCATCATGGGAGGCCCGCAGAGGTAGTATTCGATCTCTTCCGGTTCGGGATGGTTTTTCAGGTATTCATCGATCACCATCTGGTGGATGAAGCCTACATAACCTTTCCAATTGTCTTCCGGCACAGGTTCCGAGAGGCCGATATTGAACTTGAAGTTCGGGTTTTTTTCTTCCAAAGCCTGAAACTCATCCACATAGAACAGTTCCCTGAGCGAGCGGCCGCCATACCAGAAAGTAGACTTGCGCGTTGTTTTCCTAGTTTTATAGAGGTCGAAGATGTGTGAACGCATGGGCGCCATTCCGGCACCACCACCGATAAACATCATCTCCCTGTCGGTATCTTTTATGAAGAATTCTCCGTAAGGGCCGGAGATGGTTACTTTATCACCCGCTTTCCTGGAGAAAATATAAGAGGAGCAAATACCGGGGTTCACCTTCATAAAGCCACCTGATTTCCGATCAAAAGGTGGTGTGGCAATACGAATGTTGAGCATGATGATGTTGTTTTCCGCAGGGTGGTTGGCCATAGAATAGGCACGATAGATCGGTTCGGGATTCTTCATCTTCAGATCCCACATCTTGAATTTATCCCAGTCTTCCCGGTACTCTTCATCAATATCCATATCCTTGAACTCCACTACACATTTAGGAACATCGATCTGTATATAGCCTCCTGAGCGAAAGTCAAGTGTTTCGCCCTCGGGAAGTTTCACAACAAACTCCTTGATGAAGGTAGCCACATTGCGATTAGACACCATTTCACATTCCCATTTCTTGATCCCGAAGATCTCAGGCGGGATGGCAATGCTCATATCCTCTTTCAACTTCACCTGGCATCCCAGGCGCCAGTTATTCTGCTGTTCCTTACGCGTGAAAAACCCAACCTCTGTTGGCAGGATAGAACCTCCGCCTTCCAGTACCTGGCATTTGCACATGGCACAGGTTCCGCCGCCACCACATGCTGAGGGGAGATAGATCTTCTCTGTGGCAAGTGTGGATAAGATTGTTGAACCCGGATTCACGACCAGCTTTTTTTCATCATTGATGGTCAGGGTGACTTCACCCTGTGGTGTAAGCTTTTTCCTGGCGTACAAAAGCATGGCAACCAGAAAAATGATCACAAGCAGAAAGATGGCGATGCTGGCAATAATGACTTGTCCTATTCCGACTAAAAGCATATTTTATACTTTTTGATAAATTTTCTACTAAAGTTGAATACCCATAAACATCATAAAGGCCATACCCATGAGGCCGGTGATGATGAATGTAATTCCCAGTCCGCGAAGCGGAGCCGGAACATTTGAATAGCGTATCTTTTCACGGATAGCTGCAATACCTACGATGGCAATGAACCAGCCCACACCCGAGCCAAGACCGAATGAGGTGGCTTCGGCAATACTCTGATACTCCCTTTCCTGCATGAACAATGAACCACCAAGGATGGCACAGTTCACAGCGATCAAGGGGAGGAAGATACCGAGTGAAGAATAGAGGGCCGGTGAGAATTTCTCAATGATCATCTCCACCAGTTGTACCATGGATGCGATCACGGCGATGAACATGATGAATGACAGAAAGCTCAGGTCAACGTCTGCAAAGCTCGGATCGAGCCAGACAAGTGCACCATCTGCCAGGAGATATTCATTCAGCAGGTAATCTACCGGAACGGTGATCCCCAAAACAAAGATCACAGCAATTCCAAGGCCCACAGAGGTATTTACTGTCTTCGATACGGCAAGATATGAACACATACCCAAAAAGTATGCGAACACCATGTTGTCGATGAAGATGGATTTAACAAATATGTTTATTATTTCCTGCATAGCTATATGCTGTTAAATTTTAATTTTCTTCGATCAGTTCTTTTGTTCTGTAACGCTGTACCCAGATGATCACACCCACGGTGATCAGTGCCATAGGTGGAAGGATCATCATTCCGTTATTGGCATAAAAGCCCCCGTTATCAATGTACCATGCGTTGGGAATAAGCTGGTATCCCCACAGAGTTCCTGAACCAAGCAATTCACGGAAGAAGGCTACTACGATAAGTATCCAGCCATATCCCCATGCATTACCAATACCATCAAGGAAAGAAGGCCACACCTTGTTTGCCATGGCAAAAGCTTCAAAACGTCCCATGATGATACAATTGGTAATGATCAGTCCGACAAACACAGAAAGTTGCTTACTGACATCATAGGCGAAGGCTTTTAAAACCTGGTCGACAAGGATTACCAGGGCAGCGATCACCACCAGTTGGACAATGATCCTGATCCTTGGTGGGATGGTATTTCTCAGTGCAGCAATAACAACATTACCAATTCCCATCACAGCCATAACAGAGATGGCCATCACAAAGGCCGGTTCCAGTTTGGCGGTAACGGCAAGTGCTGAACATATCCCCAGTACCTGAACCGTGATGGGGTTATCCCGCCCGAGCGGAGCAGTGATCAACTTCCTGTTTTTTAGAGAGAATAAAGGTTCTCTTTCTTTCTTTTCTGAACTCATCTAATTCTGGCTTTTAAAATATGCAACATAGTTGCTTAAACAATTATTTATCATTTTGGTCACAGCATCACTGGTAATGGTTCCACCTGATATGGCATCCACACCATGGGTCCTGTCGGCAGCCGGCATGGTGCCCACACCCCCTTTTTTCACAGTGATCGAAACAAATTTCCCTGCATCGTTGAAGATCGTTTTATTTAAAAACTGCAAGGCAAATGCACGTTCGGAGATCTCTGCCCCGAGTCCGGGTGTTTCCTTATCGTTTCCGAATTCAGCGCCAAAAATGGTATTCATATCCTCTTTAAGAGCAATATTACCATAGATCGGGCCCCACAAACCTTTACCTAAAAGCGGGATGATGTAGATCTTTTCCCCCTCTGCTTCGGCAATATATAATGGCACCTTGTAGGATTTGCCCTGTCTCTTGTTATACAACTCAGATTTAAGATTGAGGTCGAAAGCCCGGTCGTCACCATCTGTGAGCTGTCCTTTGGAGAAGCGGCCGGTCACTTTCCCGTCCTGGTTGATCACCAATTCCTCAAGGATCACCTGGTCGAACATGGACTCGGCATTTTCAGTGGTCGCCTCAATTTCCGCAGCCATAAGTATCCCCTGGATCTTGGCAATGGCTATGTTCCTTTCCTGGTAAGGCTTGAGTATCACGGCAGCGGATGACAATATCGCCGCCACGATGATCACCATCACCGAGGAGTAGATAAAAATGTACCTGTTAGTAAACATGGCTTAATTCTTATATTGATTTAAAATCTTTTATTTCAATTTACGCAGCCACCTGTGCTGCAGCCCACCTTTTCCTGCGTTTCTTCACGTTTGCCTGGATCACATAATGGTCGATCAGCGGAGCGAAGACATTCATCAGCAGGATGGCAAGCATCATGCCTTCCGGATAAGCCGGATTAAATACCCTCACAAGGATGGCAAAGAACCCGATCAGGAAGCCGTAAATATATTTTCCTTTTGTTGATTGCGTAGCCGTCACCGGATCCGTAGCCATAAAGACCGCTCCAAATGCAAATCCTCCCATCACCATATGATCCCAGGGAGAGATCTCCATATAGGCATTGGCTCCAACCCAATTAAAGATATAGCCCATCAGCAATCCGCCGACAAAGACCGACAGCATGATACGCCAGCTGGCCATTCCGGTAAATAGGAGGATAACTGCTCCGATGAGGATGGCGAGTGTTGATGTTTCACCGATAGAACCCGGCATAAAGCCATAGAACATGTCCATGGTGTCGGGCAGTGTGAGAGAGCTACCGGGAGTAGTGGTACTTGCAAGCGCATCACCCAGTGGGGTAGCACCTGAGACAGCATCGCCCTGTCCGGCGATCCATACCTGGTCGCCCGACATATTCTTGGGATAAGCAAAAAACAGGAATGCCCTTGCCGTTAAGGCAGGGTTCAGAATGTTCATTCCGGTACCGCCAAATACTTCTTTCCCGAAGATGACTGCAAAGACCGTTGCCACGGCAACCATCCACAGTGGAACATCGGGTGGCATCACCAGGGGGATAAGCATTCCGCTGACAAGAAAGCCTTCATTTACTTCATGCCCGCGAATCTGGGCAAAAACGAACTCCGTTCCCAGGCCCACCACGTACGAAACTACGATAATGGGAAACACCCTGATACACCCAAACCAGAAATTCTGCCAGATGTCGCCGGTCTCAGCAGCAGTTGAAAGGAAATGTTGATAGCCTACATTCCACATACCAAATAACAATGCCGGGATCATGGCCAGAACAACCAGTGCCATGGTTCGCTTCAGGTCGTTCGCATCGCGGATATGGCTGCCTGTGAGGGTTACCCTGTTCGGAACGTAAAGGAAAGTTTCAAATGCCTCAAAGGTTGATTGAAGCTTCGCGAACTTTCCGCCCTTCTCAAACTGGGGTTTTATTTTGTCAAGAAAGTTTCTAAGTGCTTTCATTGAAATTGGAAATATGTTTATACTTTGATGTTTTAATAAATCCGGATTAACTCATCTCCTTGATCATCAGGTTTAATCCATCCCTGACGATTTTCTGAATATTTATTTTCGAAGTACTGATAAATTCGCAAAGTGCAAAATCTTCCTCATCCACTTCGTATATACCCAGATTTTCCATGCGGTCAATATCTTCAATCATGATGGCTTTAATAAGCTGCATGGGGTAAATATTGAATGGGAATACCTGTTCGAACTTACCTGTCAGCACGAATGCCCTTTCCCCTCCGTGAAAATTGGTATCCAGTCTGTATTTTTTACCCGGCATCATCCATGACAGGAAAGTATAATAGAAGCTGAATTTTTTGAGTCCCGGGAGCGCCCAGCCAACAAACTCATAATAATCCCCTTCGGGGATCACCGTAAGCTGTGAATCATAAAATCCGACAAAGCCTGTTTTCCCGATCTGTGTACCCGTAAGGACATTTCCTGAAATATAACGGACTTTCCCTTCCTTCACATTGTCATTGATCATTTCAGTAATGGAGGTACCAAGCATGGTTCTATAATAGTGCGGCCTTTTAAGTTCGGAACCACATACTGCAATGGTCCTGCTTGCATCAAATTTACCTTCCCTGAAAAGACGGCCAATGCTTAGCACATCCTGCGGACGCAGATACCATATGATCTCTCCTCTGTTCAGCGGAGATATCCTGTTGATCTGTGTGCCTACATTACCGGCAGGGTGCGGACCGGAAAAAGTGTTGATCTCGACACCCTTGGCATCCAAAAAAACACTGGAGACTCCAGCCTTCCCACTCACATTAAGATATAGCTTACCACTGCAAAGTTTTCTTAAGGCATCAATGCCGGTCTGAAAAACTTCAGCCTGCCCTTGTACGATAAGATCATAGTCGGGAGCAAGTGGTGCAGAATCAAAAGCAGAGATCATGATCGACTTCGGATCATCTTCCGGCTTGGCAATAATTGAATAGGGCCTCTGGCGGATAAAGGGCCATACACCGCTATTCAGTAATTTTTCAGTAACAGCAGCCTTGTCAAGCCCGTTAGGATCGGCTGAACCAAAGTCAACATATTCCTGTTCCGCTGCTGCCTCCACAGATACTTCGAGAAGAACCCGTTTCGCACCACGCCTGACTTCCCTGACCTTTCCACTGACAGGAGATGTGAAGATGATGTTCTCACGGTACTTGTCGTAAAATAATGGGGAGCCTGCTTTTACCTCATCACCTTCTTTTACAAGCACTTTCGGGAATACTCCGTGAAAGTCGGGAGGTTTGATGGCACACAGTTTGGATGGGATTTCGCTGATCGTCTTTTCGGCTTCGCCTAACAAATTAATATCAAGGCCTTTTCTGATCTTGAATGTATTGGACATACCTTAAATTGTGTATGAAATTTAAAGAAGCAAGTTTACAAAAAATTGCAATACAATGATGTGCTTTCCTTATTTAGAAATGTTTATAAATAAGGAGTCGGAAATCAGAAATCAGAAATTCATTCATAATCCAAAATTCATAATTCATAATTAACTCAACAAATGTCCTGAGCACTTCGTCAAGCTCAGTATAAACCC
>JABMQZ010000047.1 GCA_013202965.1 Bacteroidota bacterium
ACTATATCGCTTTCGGTGGTGGCTTTGATGCTTTTAACTGGCGGTCATTGCAACCGCTGGCAATGTTCGAAAGGATTGAGATGATGGTGATGAGGAGGCTGGGGGAGTGAGTCAGAGAGTCAGGGAGTCAGAGACTTTGAGACTGTGTGACTGAGAGACTATTTGATTGTGAGAGGTGTGGGGTTAAGTTTTAAATGTTAAATTTTAAATAAATTGCCACTTCCTGGTATCCGGAACCCGGCACCCGGCACCCTTTATCAATTACAAGACATAGGTGCTAACAACATAATACCCATGTCCCACAAGTGTGAGCAAGGGAATAAACAGCACGAAAATCATTCTTATAAATGGCGATGATTCAATCTTGCCATCTGCATTTATTGATACAGAGGAAGGCAATGAGTCAAGCATTATGGCATAAGCAGGTTTGCGTCTTAAATATAAGAGCCTTTCTTCACTTTCATTTTGCAATAAATGAGGGGTGAGGGTTTTTTCCCTAAGCTCAAATTCATGTCCAATCTCGTCCTTGAAACGAAAGGTCAGTTTATAAACAATGCGTCCATTTACTCTTGTGTTTGTGCGAACTTTTGAAATGAGTTTCCCTTTGGTCAGCTTCCCATATTTAAGCAGCCTTAAAGCACGTATCGACCTTTTCAGGCCGAGTAAGATGAATACCAATCCTACAAAAGAAAATAATACCACCCAGAGTGCTACAGCACCGAAAATCTGTCTTCTCATACCTTTAATCCTTGAGTATTGCGGTTTTCCTTCCGGGTATTCAATTGTAATTGTATTCCCGGCTTGAATACTCCTGCCGGTAGCATATGAGATGCCCTCAAATTCAAGTCCGTCTTCAGTCTTAAATTTATAGTGGTTTTCAATTACAGTGACATTTCCTTCCGTAGCATCAATTTCAAAAGAATGTGTGGCAATTCCTTCAACTCTTATAATTTCTCCGGTATAATACAAGAATGACAAATCCGAATTCATGGCGAATCCCCAAAAAAATATCATGCCAAAGCCAAAAAAAGCCCAGCCAAACTGATTTTTAAAACCGCCAAACAGAATTCTACATCTTGTGGAAACCGGAATATTTCTATGTGTTGCTACACCCATTTTATTTAGGAATTTAATTTTGAATAGCTATCGTGATGGTTTTTTTGGAATTTGTATTCCCACCTTCACTGAAGTTATGGTGGGCAAAGTTGGATTTTGGAATTTCATTGGAATTTGTATTTTGGTTTTTGCATTTTGAATGTTGGATTTTTAAAGTATATCGAAGCCCTCAAAACCTTCAAACGGCTTTTCCTGAACAGTCAGTTCCTTCACCCCGGCCCATTCGGGACCTTGCTTACACCATAGGATAAATGCTTGCATGGCATCCTGCTCCCCTTCGGCCTCAATATAAACCGAGCCATCACGCATATTTTTCACAAAGCCCTGAATGCCCATGCCAATAGCCGTCTTCCGGGTATAAAACCTGAAGCCAACGTTCTGTACTTTACCGCTTACCTTGATGGAACAACAATTTTTCATTTCAGAAATTAACACTAAAGCCAGCATGTTAAATTACAAACTACAAAATACAAATTTCAGGAAAATTACAAAATTCAAAACCCAACAAGCTGTCCTGAGCTCCTCTTTGTGGTGAATTTAATACTTTAATAGAACACAGATAACACTGATATAACGGATTTACACGGATTCGGATTTATTATTTGTGATCATTTGTTTAATCCGTTTCATCCGTGTTCCATTTAAATAAGCAATGTTGAATACATTTGCATCAAAGCACCCAATTTAAAACTCAAAACTTAACCCTTAAAACTTAACACCTCTCACCATCTCCCTCTTTCCTTTCGGTCCCGGTATCTTTTCCACTTCAAATCCGGCTGCCTTCAGCGCGCGCCTGACACTGCCCTTACATGAGTACGTTACAAGGATCCCATCTTTGGCGGTCATACCGGATATCTTCCTGAATATCTCATCTGTCCACAACTCAGGCTGGACATCCGGAGCGAATGCATCAAAATAGATCAGATTGTACTGCATTCCTGAAGCTTGAAAGTCTTCTAAGCCTCTTTCCACTTTCGTGATAAAAAAGCCGGGGATGATCTCTTTCTCTGTATTCCAATTGCTCTGATGGAGAAGATGAAAAATTTCTTCAGCCTTCTCATCTCTGATTTGTTCGGGATAATTCAGTTTACTCCATAGCCGTTGTTCAAGCGGAAATTTTTCCAATGCGGTATATTTGACAGAAGGGCCGCTTATATTGCTTTCCAGTATTGTTAGCAATGCATTCAATCCGGTTCCAAAGCCCACTTCCAGAATATTTATTTCAGCGGTATTATTTTTCAGGACCTGCCTGAGCCCTGCTTCAATAAATACATGCCTGGATTCAGCAATGGCCCCGAAAGTGGAATGATAATGCTCTTTCAATGATGGGATATACAATGTATGCGAACCATCTTCCGTGATTATGATCTCAGGCTGTAGCATGATCAGTTATTATACTGTATGTGAAGTTTAAGTACAGGATAAGGCAAGGTGATCTCATCAATAATTTCCGCATTCTCCATCATGTAAACACTTATTTTCGCTCCCTCGGCATAATACAATAACAGCCTGGTATAATCGTAAGCCATGGCATCAACTTCGACACCGGGAATCAGTTCGTAGAGGCTTTTGCTTTCATGGATATAATGATATATGCCTGCATCATGGCTGATCAGGTAATTTCCTGCTGAGATCTGGACTGCATCACGAATCAGCCCCGGAGGCATATCGGTTTTGTCAGCGAGGTAATTGTTGTGGACATCATAAACAAAAATGCTGCTTTCATCTGTCATATTTCCAAGGATGAGGGCACTTCCTTCATCGACACTAAAAAAACCGGCACCGGAAAAATCCACATTTAATCCGGCCCTGAATACACCCGTTCCCGCAAAATGTTGCCTGATAAACTTCTCAGGGCCTCCCCTCCTGTTGCAGCTGGAAAGCAACAGATCAAAATGCTGGTGAAGCAGCAGTGGAATAGTATCCGTATTCTGTGGTGTGACATATACCGTTGACCCTGTACTGTTCAAACCTGTAATGTTACCATTCCCGGAACTCACATAAGTAATCTGATCGTTATAATATACATCATAAAATACAGCATATGGCGGGGATGCTGCATACACATACTCTTCCGCAATATTATCCAGGCTATATGCAGTCATCGATGATGGTTCAGGTTTAAGGATATACAATTGTCTCTGTCCGGAACTGATCTCTGAACCTGCATATCCATGTGGCAGCTCAAGGACATCCTGATAATTCCCTGCTGTATCTAGCGCATAAACGATGGTCTTCAGCGTGTTGGGCTGGACAAGGGCAAGCAGTCGCTCAAAATATCTCTGGACACCGGTGATATACAGCGTGCGATACACTTTCGCAGTGTTATGCCCATCGCTTGCAGCGATCATAAGTATATAAGTTCCTGATTCCAGGCTTGCATCATTGATCGGATACATTTCATCCAGATTGTAGCCGTAATCATCTGGATAGACGTATAATGGATTAAGCACGGGAACATTGAAATTATCCCACAATGAGATCTTTATTGATTTTACAGGGAACTTGTGGGTCACTGTCCCAACGACGTGGATGTTGTCACCCACACTAAATTGATCATGATCGTCCGGGGAAGAAATATGGAGAGCAGGAGGCGTTCCATCATCTGTTTTGTTACAGGAATAAATTAGAATGGCTGCAAAAAATAATAGCTGTAAAAAATATCCGGATGGTTTTCTTATCATATTCCTTGATTAAGCAGATAAAGTTAAAGCAAATATGGAAGATTATTTGTATTTTTATTCAATAAATTATTAAAGGGTACAAGGTTCCGGATACCGGGTACAGGGTTCCGGATACCGGGTACAGGGGTGTTAAAGTCCAGGTTTCAGAAATCACATTCTAAACTCAACACTACCCGGCACCCTGTATCCGGTATCTGGTACCTGATACACGAAGTAATTACACAATTAAAAATATAGTAGTCATGATGAATTACATTAAGCTCGACAAGGTATTATTCCTGGATATTGAAACGGTACCCATGTGTGCAACATATGAAGAATTACCTGAACGCTTTAAGCCCTTATGGGATAAAAAGGCTGCTTATCTGCAAAAAGAAGAAGAGGACAGCCCGGCTTCATTGTTTCCCAGGGCCGGTATTTATGCAGAATTCGGAAAAGTAGTTTGCATTTCTTTCGGGATGCTTCTGGATGGGAATTTTCGCATAAAATCCTTTTATGGGGACGATGAAAAAGCCCTGCTTACCGATTTCACAAATTTGCTTGAGAGTAAATTCAGCAACAAAGAATTTCTGCTATGTGCCCATAACGGTAAAGAATTTGATTTCCCATACCTCTCACGGCGTATGCTGATCAACGCCATTCCTTTGCCTGAGATCCTCGACCAGGCCGGGAAGAAACCCTGGGAAGTTCCTCATCTGGATACCATGGAATTATGGAAATTCGGTGATTTTAAGAATTACACCTCTCTGGAATTACTGGCGGCTGTTTTTGACATCCCCACACCCAAAGACGACATTGATGGCAGTCAGGTCGGAGGGGTTTACTGGAAGGAGAAAGACCTGGAGCGCATCGTAAAATACTGCCAGAAAGATGTGCTTAGCATAGCCCAGCTTTTTCTCAGGTATCAGAACAAGACACTGCTAACTGAAGAGCAGGTGATGATTGTTTAGGATATCCCTTTCAATTTACAGCGATAAACTGTACATTTGTTCCATTGTCTAATCAAATTTATCAATAATGGATCTTTCAACCAAATATTTAGGACTTGAGCTTCGTAATCCGGTTATTGTAGGTAGTTCCGGACTTACCGACAGTGCAAATAAAATAGCTGATCTGGAAAAATTCGGTGCCGGCGCCGTGGTACTGAAATCAATTTTTGAAGAAGAAATCAGCATGGAATACGATAAGATACTCAGTGAAGAGGCACCTTCACGTTACAAAGATGATTACCTGGACTATTTTGATTACAAGATCAAAGAGCAAAATCTGAGCCAATACATCAAACTTATATCAGAAACCAGGAAGAAAGTAAAGATCCCGATCATTGCCAGCATCAACTGCAACAGTTCTCACGAATGGACCTATTTTGCCAAAAAGATCGAAGAAGCCGGTGCCGATGCACTGGAGCTCAATATTTTCATTCTTCCATCTACGCTAAGCAAGAGTCTTGATGATATCGATTATACCTATCTGGAGATTATAAAAAATGTTAAGAACATCATTAGTATCCCACTGTCTATAAAGATCAGCTATTATTTTTCTAATCTTGGCCGTGCCATCACAGTTCTTTCGAAAACAGGTGTACAAGGCATAGTCTTATTCAATAGGTTTTACAGCCCTGATATAGATCTTGATAAAATGGAGATTGTATCTACCAATGTACTCAGCACCCCCAGGGAGCTATCCACTTCCCTTCGCTGGATCGGGATCATGGCAAACAGGGTGAAATGCGACCTTGCAGCCTCAACAGGCGTTCATGATGGAAAAGCGGTGGCCAAGCAATTGCTGGCAGGTGCGGATGCCGTACAACTCGTTTCAACGCTGTACAAAAATGGCCCTGAATATCTGCAAACCATCATCAAAGACCTTGAAAGCTGGATGCAGGAAAAAGGCTTTGATTCCATTCATGATTTCAGGGGAAAGCTGAGCCAGGAAGAATATCTTAACCCTGCATTATATGAAAGGGTGCAGTTTATGAAATATTTTAGCGATAAGGATAAATACGACTCCGTGTCCTGAACCCGGATCATGCCTTCTTAAAAAATCTTTTTTCCCACCATAAGCAATCGTTATGTTGGATAATGTCACTCGACCTGCCCTCATCATCCGTGAACCTGTCTGCAGGAACAATATCAGGCGCATGGCAGAAAAGGCATTGAAGAGCAATGTCATTTTCAGGCCTCATTTTAAAACCCACCAATCAGAGCAAGTAGGAAACTGGTTCAAAGACTATGGCGTTAAGCAAATAACGGTTTCTTCTGCTGAAATGGCCATGAAGTTCGCAAAGGCAGGCTGGAAAGACATTAGCATCGCCTTTCCGGCAAACCCCAGGGAAATCCCGCTTTATAATGAGCTGGCAGGAAACATCAGGCTTAATTTACTTATCGACTCTACTGAAGTATGCCGGGCCCTTGCCGGAAAGATCAATAAAACAACAGCTATATTTATTGAAATTGACAACGGATACGGACGAAGCGGTATAGCACATATTTTTGAGCATAAGATCGATCAGATCATCAGGGAAATTGACAAAGCCCGGCACCTTTCATTCAAAGGCTTTCTCAGCCATTCGGGAAACACCTATTCTGCCACCGGAACAGAAGAAATCAAGAACATATACCAGAAGAACATTGCCGTTTTACAATCCATGAAAGAGAAATACCTTCCCAGTCATCCCGGAATAAGTATTTCTATCGGTGACACACCCTCCTGTAGTATTGTTGAGGATCTCAGCGGTGCTGATGAGATACGTCCGGGTAATTTTGTATATTATGACCTGATGCAATACTACCTTGGAAGTTGTCGTATGCAAGACATTGCAGTTGCCATAGCATGTCCTGTTACAGGGATTTACCCGGAACGAAATGAAATTGTGGTTTACGGAGGTGCCGTCCATCTGTCCAAGGAACAGCTGCTTAGAGACGGAAAATTCTATGGCTTTGTGGTTCAGTTTACAGATGATGGCTGGACAGAACCCATTGGCGGGACCTCTGTGATTTCACTCAGCCAGGAACACGGGATCATCCGTTCCACAGCTGATTTTATATCCTCCGTAAAACATGGTGAGCTGCTCGGGATACTGCCTGTGCATTCATGCCTGGCCGCGGATTTATTGAAGGAGAACATGCTGGTGGTTTAGGTTTTGAGTGTTGAGTTTTGAGTTTTAAATGATTGCCCCTCTTCTCCTCTTCCCCTCTTCTCCTCTTCCCC
>JABMQZ010000048.1 GCA_013202965.1 Bacteroidota bacterium
AAAATAAATAAAATCTCGAAATAATCAATACTTTTTTCAGAAAAAAAGGGGAATTCAGTTGTTTGAAACCGTGTGTAAAATGATGTATCATCCTGTAAAATATACAGTAGACAGGGTAATTATTTTGAAAAGCCTCTTTTTGTGAGTATATTTGATCGGAAGATCATTATCCACCAGAAGTGATCCTAAAACGTATTTAACCAAAACCACCAACCCCATGAAAAAGACAACTTCCGCTCACAACAGGCATTTTCACAGTTATATACTTGTGATGCTCTTATTATTAATCCCTCTTACAGGCTTTAGCCAGTGGCAGGCCAATATGATCAACAGCATCTCGGGTGGCGAGAAACATTACAAAGTTTATTCCAACCTGGATCAGTACTCTTACTCATTTACTGAAGACGAAATAAGCGGGGTGGTGATCGTAAGCCCCGGAATTAACCAGACGGCCATTTTGAATATTGACGAGAAAATGGTGCATTACACCACCTGTGACGGCATGATGAGCAGCATGAATGATCCCGTGCAGGCATACAACAATTATAAAAAGCACGGCGAAGAAAAAGTCATTGGAACTGAAACAATCGCCGGCTATGAATGCATAAAAAAAGAGCTCTACCAAGGCGATCAGAAGCTTTTTACCCAGTGGTTTTCCGAAAAGCTCAAATTTCCTGTCAGGATTGAAGGCCATTTTTCAGAAAATGCCTATATGCAACTGGAAAATATACAGAAATGGGACCTTATTCCATCCGTATTCATTGTTCCCGCTGATTATATAGAAGTGGATGAACAATTGGAACCAATTAACCCGCCACTGCCTGATAAATGAGAGAGGATAGAAGTCCCGCTACCTTTAGGTATGGCAGTCAGCAGCAGCAGCAAAGTCTTCGTGAGTACTTATGAAAGTGTTTATACTAGTAGTGCGTTCTCTAATTATCATTACAAATTTATTTATTTCTACCCCGCAAGCTGCCGATCAGATGATCAACACTAATACGCCCCGGGCCTAAAATGAACAAAGTAAATAGCATGAACAGGTAATAGAGGGGAATCTCAAATCCGTTATCCCCTGAAGCAAAGCCATTGGCAAAATGTACCGTGAAGATAGCTACCAGCATGGTGATCATCAGTGGCACAGAAATGATCCGTGTTCCCAGTCCGAGGATAAGCAAGATCACTCCCAGCCCTTCGGTAATGGTTGCCAGGTATGCATTTAATACCGGTAATGGATAATTCATGCTTTCAAACCACCCTGCGATGGCATTTACATCTTTCAGCTTCATCATGGCCGGCATATAAAAGCCATAAGCCAGGACCAGGCGCAGGAACAATAAGGGAAGGTCTCTTGCTTGTGACAAGGCTTCTGAGAATTCATTATATTTTATTACAATTGCTTTCATGATTATTATTATTTGGTTAAAATTTCTATCTATTTCTAAATCCAAGGATCACCCCATCATCAAACATCTCCAGGAGAAATTTATTCAATTGATTCTCAAGAGTATCCACATTCTGTATTTGAAATTCTGAGAGCAGTTCAGGAAGTAAATCTTTTACACTTAACTGATCTGCAAGCTGCATTCTTTCCAGCAACCAGGCATGTAAAACCGAAAAATTCACAAAGCGTACAGTTCCGGTTTCCTGCTCCCTGTATATAAGGAGGTAATAATTGCCTTTTCTTTCTTCAACTTCAGCAAGCGGATAAAGATGAACGGGGTATTCCAGGTGGATGAGCCTGCTGTCTTTGTTCACGACCAGAGGATCCAGAAAGAGTTCTCCCCGGTCGGTATAAGCTTCATGCTTTTCATCCGGCATCATGTGCACGTCAATTTCCAGCCATTCGAACCAGAGCAATTCATTCAGCCATGCTTTATTGAATTTCACGGCATAATCATGATCTCTTACGTATAAATAATATTCATAGGGCAATTTCCATAGCATGGGTGTTTGTGCATCATGTTCTACGAAAAACCGCACAAAAATTTCCTGCCATTCTTCTTCTGACAGCACTTTCCGTGTAATGGGGTATGCCTGGGAGATGGTGCCACTCACAACATTCAACACCAGCCTGCGATAATGCGGAAGACGTCCCTCACTGGTCCCGGGAATTGTCGGTGCATCACCTGACCTGCAATACATGGCAAGGTCATGCTGTATTTTTATGGTATCAGGCCTCAGCATATGTTACCTCCCAGTGTTTTTTGCTTATGTTTTTCAGTTTCGTAAGTTCATCCTGCATCTGTTCCAGGTCTTCGTAATTAAAATCTCTTTCAAGTAATACTGGAACGGGTTTGATCCGTTGTATGCACCAGTCGAACAGATCATAAACCGGATCAATGATCGGCTGTCCATGGGTGTCGATGATCAAGTCAGGCTCTACCTGCTCATGCCCTGCCATGTGAAGATATACCACACGCTCAAGAGGCAGTTGTGAGATAAATTCTTTTGCATCATAATTGTGGTTGAACGCATTAACATATACGTTGTTCACATCGAGCAAAAGGTTACAGTCAGCTTCTTCCACTACACTTCTGATAAAAGTGGCTTCGTCCATTTCGGCAGCTACCGGAGTATAATAGGAAACATTTTCAATTGCTATCTTTCGCTCGAGGAAATCCTGTACCTGCCTGATCCGTTTAGCCACATGCTGCACTGCATCCTCCCTGAAAGGAACCGGAAGCAGGTCATAAATATGAGCATTGGCAGCCTTGGCAAATGACAGGTGTTCAGAATAAACGTCTATTCCATATTCTTTCAGAAAGGTTTTTATCCTTCCAAGGAAATCATAATCCAGTTCTTCCGGGCTGCCGATGGAAAGGGAAAGTCCATGAGCATGAACGGGATAACGTTCAGTGGCTTCTTTTACGATCCGGCCCCATTGGCCGCCCACTTCCATCCAGTTTTCGGGTGCGAACTCAATGAAGTCTGCTTTTAGCAGATCTCCTTCGATTAGTTCTTTTGAAAAATCCCTTCTAAATCCTAAACCTATCATTGTGTTTGTTTTAAAAGACCGCCCGGATCAGCACCGCCATTGTTCGGAAAACGGCTCATAATTCCGGTCGGTCAGGAAACAGTATTGAATTCGTGTACTTACAGATCAGGAATTACATTCCGCATTTACCTTCTCCACACTTGGCTTCTTTTGTCTTGTCGTCTTTTTGTTCTTCGGTTTTCTTTTTTTCTTCAGTGTTTTTGTCAGCTTCGGATTTTAAAGTCTTATCATCCACTTTCTCTACCTTTGTTTTCTCTACCTTTGTTTTCTCATCTTTCTTTTCCTTTTTTTCTTCTCCACACTTACCTTCTCCGCATTTCCCTTCACCACATTTATCTTCCCATACTTTCGCACGTACAGTATTTGTAGCAAGGGCTTTGTCGACCAGGTACATGTCGATCAGTCCATT
>JABMQZ010000049.1 GCA_013202965.1 Bacteroidota bacterium
ACGGATTAACGGATTAACGGATTAACGGATTAACAGATTAACGATTTAACGATTTTATATGCAAGCAGGCAACAATTTTATCTTAAGCATACTTGTGGTATTCCTGATCGGGGTATCCTGTACCAATGAAACAGGAAATGTTTCTTCTGATGTGGTGCACAACCCGATTACAGCATCCGGCAAGGGTGACATGGAAGATTTGCCCGTTTTTGAGTTTCGTGAAACGCTTCATGATTTCGGAACTATTATAGAAGGGGAAAAAGTTACTTACAGCTTCAAATTCAAAAACACCGGCAAGATGGATCTGGTCATCAGCAACGTATCTGCCAGTTGCGGATGTACTGCCACCAGTTATCCAAAAGATCCGGTCCCGCCAGGGGGAGAAAATGTTATTTCAGTTACCTTCGACAGCAGGAGAAGAAGGGGATTTCAGAATAAAACGGTAACGGTAGCAGCAAACACACAACCAAATAAAACAGTATTGAGAATAAAAGCAAAGATAATTTCACCAGATGATCTGTAATCAATTGAAAACTTTATAAAATTAATGATATGAACATACTTACTATTTTCCTTATGATGGGAGGCTCAGAGAACGGAGATGGCAACCAACTAATGAACTATCTTCCATTGATCCTCATTGTACTTGTATTCTATCTTTTCTTCATCAGGCCCCAAATGAAAAAATCCAAGGATCAGAAAAAATTCAGAGAAAACCTGCAAAAGGGTAATAAGGTGATCACCATCGGAGGAATCCATGGGAAGATCCTTGAAATAAGTGAAAAGACGATCACCCTTGATGTTGGAAATGAGAATAAAATGACTTTTGAGAAGTCGGCCATCGCTGCGGATCCATCTGCACAGATTGGTGCCAATAAATAAACGAATCATCTTGTTTTGAAACCCTGGCTTACAGCTTTACTCAGCAGAGCAAGAAATCCCCGGGACAAGGATTTCCGGAATCATCTGTATATTTTCCTGATCTGTGTAGGTATATCTTTGTTTATCTGGTTTCTGATCAAAATGTCGGATGAATACGTTGCCGACATCAATGTTCCCATTGATTATCAGAATATTCCGCAAGACATGCAGCTCAACTACGCTGATGGACATATCACAGCCCGTTTGCGTGCAAATGGAGGAGATTTGTTTTCCGTGAAGGTTTTCTCATCGTCCAAAGCGATTATGGTAAACTTCAAAGCGGTCGATCTGAAAAAAAGCAGGTATTTCGACAAATACTACATCCTGTCGAGCCAGCTCAGGAATCAAATCTCCAAGCGCTTCGATTTTGACCACAGTATACTGTCCTTATATCCGGACACATTATTTTTGGATTTCGAAGAAATTATCACAAAAACAATTCCTGTGCTGTCCATGCTGGAAATTTCCTGTAAGCCCCAGTACCAGATTTATGACAGCCTGCGCCTCATCCCTTCGGAAATTATGATAAGTGGCCCTTCTTCGATCATTGACACCCTCAGCTATATTTTTACGGAAGCCAGGTCTTTTACAAATCTTGACAGATCAACTGAAACAGCAGTCAGCCTGGTCCTGCCCTTTACAGATGATAAAATAAGCTATTCTGAAACTGTGGTGAAAGCCCTGATCGATATTGAAGAATTCACGGAATCCACCATCGAATTACCCATACACGGATTTTCAGATGATAGCGACATCAGGATCAGGACCTTTCCCGAAAACGTGCATATCACCTACCAGGTTGCGCTCAAGGATTATAAGCTTGTACAAGCAGATATGTTTTTTATGTCGGCTTTTTACGACCCGGAAAAAGACAAAGAAAAAAACTTTTTAAAAATAGAAACAGATAAAAGCCCCGCCTTCATAAGAATTACCAGGATAAGCCCTGAAAAAGTTGAATTCATACTCCAAAAGTGATGATGAAGGTAGCAATCACCGGGAATATTGGAACAGGAAAATCCACGGTTTGCAGGATTTTTGAAAGTCTGGGCGTTCAGGTATACTATGCTGACAAGAAAGCGAAAAAGTTTTACTTATATCCTGAAGTTATCCGCTCAGTAAAGCAATTATTCGGAAATTCTGTTTTTGATCATGAAGATAAACTGATTCGTTCAGAACTTGCCATGATCGTATTTAATGATCCCGTGAAGCTCAAGCAACTGAATGCAATCATTCATCCCCTCGTTCTGGAAGATGTTTTCTTATGGGCTGATAAGCATGCCGAGCAGAAATATATACTTTATGAATCAGCCTTATTATTCGAAAGCGGATTTGTAAAGCACTTTGATAAAAGTATCCTGGTGACAGCACCGGCCGGGCTTTCGATGCAACGGGTGCTGGAAAGGGATCATATCACAAAAGCTGAATTTCTGGCCAGGGTAAAGAATCAAATGGATCAAAGCGAAAAAGAAAAGCTTGCAGATTTCATTATTCCGAATGATGAAAAAGAAGCCCTTATTCCAAGGGTGATTTTGATGCACGAGGCTTTAAGCGCATAAATTCTTAGACTTTGTGACTGTGGGACTGTGGGACTGTGAGACCGTGAGACTGATCCAGCAACCAGCAACCAGCAACCAGTAGCCAGTAGCCAGCAGCCAGTATCCAGTAGCCAGCAACCATTTCCATACATTCCTCAGTCACTTATTTAAGAGATTTACATATAATTGACCCTCACACTATTGACTTTCGCTTCTATATTTCGTATCTTTGGTAAAATGCCTTAAAACTCAGAATATAGGTTATATTATCTTTAAAAACCTGGGAGCAGGCTGACCAATGTTCAAATATTTTTTGAATAATATAATATGAGTGTTATGGAAAAGTCTGAACTTGAAATTGTCATTATTGAAGCTATCAACAAATGTGCGGATGAAAACGGATGGGCCAATCTGGCTAAAATGGGAGCTTTTATCAGGAAGAAAGGTGTAAAGTACGGCAGACTTTCACGCTTACTGAAAGAATTCGAGTATCTCGTGGAAATCAGGATTGATGACAACATCCAGCCTCCGGTGGCGTACGCAAAGCTGATGGAAGAAGGATAGTGTCAGAAGTGTGCCCTGACAGCAACAATAATATTCCGGCCGGGTGCTGCAATCCCGGATGAATATGGCCGGTATCTTTTATTGAGAAGATTTTCTATTCCCGCATCAAGCGTCAATTGTTCAATGATCTTGTATGATGCCCTGGCATTAAGTGTCCACCATGAAGGTGAATATGGATTTCCATCCTTGTCCTGCGCATAGATGTATGGTTTATCCCGTTCACTGGGAGCCAATCGTGAATAAGGAATTGATCCATTATAATTGGCATAGATCTCAGCGAGAAAGTGGCCATGATTAAATATGAGTGCAGTATTACCGAATAAAGGCGTTACATGTCGTAATGCGTCCCCCTCATTATCTTCGCCACAAACCCATGTAATATTGGATTTCAGCTTAAAGAACTCACCTATGTCAATCAATGCTGAAGCACTCAGTCCGTATATTGTTGCTCCTGCAGCATTGACAATTGCCTCAACCCGGGAAAGTTCACCATCATACCAGATTGAATCCCGGCCATTGAATTCAAAATCCCGGCGAACCATCGCATCAACAAGGATAGTGTAAAAAGCGGATGCTTCCACGACAGCAATTCCTCCCAGTCTTCTCGATGCCCCAGCCTCGAGGCTGTATGCATATTCAGGCTTTAACCCGGGATTGGGAACCACTACATTGCCGGGTGACGAATCAAACACTTTGCCGGCATCATCCAGGTTAGGAGCACGGAATCCGGAAGAAAGATTCATTCGAAGCTGCCAGACATCAGCCGGCCTCCAGCTAAATCCCACACTCCCGTTAAGAGCCCCATTATTTATTGATATTTCATTAAATGGGAAATGGTAGAGAGAAGTATCGTTGAATGTTGAGTACAACTTCACATAATTGTAACGCAGGCCCGCAAACATGGTCAGGGTATTGCTAAATCTTCGCTCATAGTTCAGATATGCGGCATAGCTTGTATAATGATTCATTCCGTCGGGGTATCTGCTGCCTGCTTTTTCAGTATCACCGTTTAGATAGTCGCGCTTCAAGGCTGTCGACTTCACATCATTAAATACTCCTTCAAAGCCATAAAACAGGATGCTATTTTTATTCAGGCGTTTCTCAATATCAATATTTGCAGTATACATATCCACATGCTCATCCTGGTTTTTGAACCAGGGATCTGCAAATTTCCTGCTGTGCCGGCTCTCTTCAAATGTCTGGTAAGCAAGGCTGATCTTTAGTTCACTGATCATCCTGCAGTTGATCATAAAAGAAGCATTCAATACATTCAGCATCCACTTTTGCGGGCCATAATACCAGCTTGCATATTTCAGCGTATCCGGATTGGAATACTGCAACAAACGGTCGTATCTTGGAATATCTGAAGTCTCGGAATAATGAAAGCCATAACTCAGGTCCACCCGTTCATTCGGACGAAATCTGAATTTTTGCATGAGATTCATCTGGCTGTATCCCGAAAAGCGCTGGACCTCCGGCTCTGTATTATTGACCATCTGATCCGCCCTACCATTGGTTTTCACATAATCTCTTCTCAGGTATTCGTCAGGCCCGCTGCTTCCCATCCGCAGATCATCAAACCAGCTGTTCGAGAAACTGGTCACTGATGCCCATTTCTTCCCTGCCAGACGAAAATCAAGATGTCCTGTCCGCTCCATGTTGGCGGAGGAATACCTGCCCATGAGGTTCACCGATGAGGAAAATTTATCCTCTATGCTGAGCCTGGGCGTAAGTGTCATGAAACTCATGACTCCCCCCAGGGCATCGCTTCCATATATTACGGTTCCCGACCCAAATATCACTTCCGTACTTTCAATTGCATTCGGATCGATAGAAATAATATTTTGCAGGTTTCCGCCACGAAAGATGGCATTGTTCATCCTGACACCATCAACTACGATCAGCACCTTATTTGCAGAGAAACCACGTATCATCGGACTCCCCCCCCCCAGCTGGCTCTTTTGCACAAAAATCTCATTGGTGCTTGCCAGTACATCAGCAGCAGTTTGTGGATTATCAAATTCAATCTTTTCGGCTGAAACAGAAACAATCCTGTTTGGCAGTTCTTTCAGTTCCCGCTCAAAACGTGTTGCTGATATGATAATCTCATCCAGTGCAACTGACCTTTTTTTCAGATAGACATTGAATTCCTTCTGCTCAAGATCGGCATATAACAAAAAAATTGTTTCATATGATGCATGCTGAAACATAAGGGTATCGTCAATAAGAAAAGCAGATATATCAGCAATACCGAAACTATTGCTCAGTGTGGTTCTTGAATGAGCCGGATTAAAAACAGCAACATGCTCAACAGGCCTGAAACTATCTATATCACGCAGCAGTATCGTCTGTCCATATGAATGCGCTGCAATAAGCGAAAGATATAGAAATAGCAATAATACAATTGTGAAACTTCCCGGTTTCATAAATTACATTTGAAAAACAATACAGTTTTTGGGGTATTAAAATCCCCGCCCACAAAGCATTTTTGCTACAAAAATCATGCTAAAATACTAAGATAAGGTATGCAGAACATTATAATTCCGTCAATATATTAAATGGCATGAAGAAATGGGGTTGGTTACTGGTTACTGGTTACTGGTTGCTGGTTTGATCAAAATAGATTATACGCTTGGGCTACTGCTTAATGATCTTGATGGTTTCGCATTGTTGTCCTGAATGGATTACACAAAAGTAGATTCCGGGTTTCAGCGTCTGAGTATCCAGATCAATGATCTGCTTTCCGGGCTTATAAGCTCTTTCCTCTACAACAGAAACTTCTGATCCAAGCAGGTTATAGATACTAATTCCCATTTTTGTTTCTTTATCTAGATCAAGCTGTAGCTTTGCATTTTCTGATACAGGATTCGGAAAGATCGATCCTGCAAAATTTTGCAGCGATACTTCAGCAGGCACAATAATGCCTGTGCCAATATCAGGTGTTTCCAGTTTAACATCGGTATAGATCCTGTATTCACCCTGCTCAAGGGGGATGTCCATACTGACATTTGAAACATCCAGTGTTTCGCCGGTAAAGTACTCGTACCATGCTCCGGAATGCGGAAAACCGGGAGCAATTTCACCCGGAACTACTCCGAAATTACCAACAATGATAACATTTATATTATTACTGTATAGCTTTATCTTTTTCATCACCCCATATACATCCAGGGTGTAATCATTTGTTTCAAAGACATCGTTGTTTATCTTCAGTTCGATGAGGGCAGAAATAAAATCATAATTATACTTTCTTCTCCAATCATCATAATAATCCCAGCGAACCGGTTTCTCACCCAGTCTGCCATTGTAATCAATGGAATAATCATAGCCAAGTTCACCAAATTGCCAGATCATTTTAGGCCCCGGGATGGTATAGAAAAATGTAGAGATCAACCTGATCCTGGCAAGGGCAGTAGTGGTATCCCGTATATCATAATCACCAGATGAATTACCCCAGCTATAGTTTTTGAACATGATCCTTTCCTCATCGTGGCTTTCCATATAACCCACAACATGTGGTTCGTTCCAGCCTCTTTTCTGATAGGAGATCCATGAGAAGTCGGATTTTCCGTTTTCATTATATGCCATTGATGCTTCTCCATAATTATAATTGGCATTACCCCACATCAGCATACCATAGTTTGCAAGCTCCTTTTCCTCTGTATTCACGGCAAGGTGCTCCAGTATAACAATGGCATTTTCATTGCGCACCCATATCTGATCGGCCATTCTTTTCAGTATAGCGATCCTGTCGGCATCATAATTACTGCCCCATGGATCTCCGCTGGTATGGGGGGTGTTGCTAAAACCCTTGGTGAAATCGAAACGGAAGCCATCGAAGCGGTATTCGCTCATCCAATAGCTGTTCACACTATCCATGAAGTTTTGAGTATATATGCTCTCATGGTCGAAATCATTTCCCCACTGTGCATCAGGATTGGTAAAATTAGATTGTACATTGTACCAGGGATTATCGGCTGCCGGATTGCTGCCGTCGAAATATAACTGCACAAGGGGCGACTGATCGTAGGAGTGGTTCAATACGATATCGATGAACACTGCAATACCACGTTTATGGCATTCATCAATCAATTGTTTCAATTCGTTCTTAGGGCCATAGTATTTATCCGGGGCAAAATAAAATGAAGGATTATAGCCCCAGCTGCTGTTGCCTTCAAACTCATTAACAGGCATCAGCTCAAGCGCGTTGATCCCAAGTTTTGCAAGGTAATCAAGCGTATCGGTAACTGCCGCATAACTATGTTTGCTCGTGAAGTCACGCACAAGCATTTCATAAACAACCAGATCGGTAGTTTTTGCGGGAACAAAATTATCTACCTGCCATTCATAAGGTTCTTGGGCAGTTTGCAGTACGGTAGCTATACCGCTTGTTTTCCCGGCAGGGTAATCGATCAATCCGGGGTAAGTCTGCTCAGTGATATATTGATCGTTCCATGGATCGCTGGTCTTATCGGCATATGGATCACCTACTTTGATCTTTCCATCAACAAAATATTGAAATATATACTCCTGCCCTGAGGTCAATCCGCCAATTTCGAGCCAGAACCGCTCTCCGTCCGGAGTCATGTTCATAAAATACTCATTCGCCAGGTCCCAGTTATTGAAATCCCCTATCACATAGACAAATTCTTTACCCGGTGCCAGCAGACTGAGTACAACAGTTTCATCATTAACATAGTTGATCCCATCCCTGATACCTGCAGGTAGTTCAGCGATATTCACCTCAGGCCTTACAACGTAATAAAAAGAATCGGCTACTGAGGATATATTGTTTTCGGCCATTGCCTTTACCCAGCGAGGTTCATAGTCGGATACAATGATAGTATCCTGCAAGGCATTACCATCAGTTTCTTTTATAAGTACATCATCAATAAAAAGCGAGACTTTGGTGGCTTCATTGGCATAAACATCCACAAATATGGAGTCATTGAGAGCAATCAGTACAGGATCAGTTTCAGGCTGAAGGAAAATAAGGTTAAGACCCGCCTCAAGGACATCAACAAAGATATCTCCTCCTGTTTCTGTCTTGCCGGTAAGCCAGTTCCCTCCCACCTCGGCTTCACTTCTGAATACAAAAGCCATTTGCAGAATATCCTCATTGGCCGGGACACCATAATAATCCCTGATAGATGGCATGATCTCCAATGTGTACAGATCATCATCAATTCTTGTTAGTTTTGTTTCAGGTGTATTCTCTCCCCAGGCAGTCTTCACATATTTCCAATCAGAGGGATGCGTGCTGTACTCTGTTATCACACCAGCATGTACATAAACATCACCGGTATATCCTGCCAGCCCTCCACTTCCCTGTGTGGCATCGAAGGTGACAGTCACGGGCATATCTACGACTGGAATAACCGGGTCAGTGGTTACCACCTGGGCGAAGGAAGAGACAGAAATAAATACTGTCGATATGAGTACTAATATTTTTTTCATCAATATGTTGTTTAAGGCTGCAAAGTTAGTTGATTTACATTAATATAGACACCTAAAGGAGTGACTTGGTTGGTTGGATTAACATAATTTAATAAATCGTATTAGGAGTTACGTCTCAGGTAATACGAAGGGTAAAAAAAACCCCGCTGAAGGGCGGGGTTTTTGATGAATTTATCAAATCTGATTATTCTTTAATAAATCTTGCAGCCTGGTATCCTTGATCATTACGGACGGTAACGAAATATACCCCGTTTGTAAGGTCACCTGTGAAGATCTTAACTTCCCTCTGCATAGAGATATTTTCCATTGTGTAAACCATTTCACCAAGGATGTTATAAACCTCGATTGCGTTCACATGGTTGATATCGCTGGTTAAAATGATATTACAGTATGAGTTACATGGGTTTGGATAGATCGACTGGATGGCATTGATAGTATGTTCATCAACACCGGCCATTGTTCCCCAATAATCATCGATGGTCATGGCAGTATCAACCGCAACTGCCCTGTTAGGATCGCCTGTCCATTCACCATTATCCCAGCTTGCTTCACCATTGATAATACGAAAATATTTATACAGTGCCTCTTCGGTTGTATAAACCTGCATGGTAATGGAATAAATATCACCATCTGTGGGAGCAGTAAGTTTATAATACTGAATGGTTCCCGGCTGTGCCCATCCGTTGGCAATGCTGCCTGCGATAAAGATCTCGTCAGTTAACGGATCAAACTCTACAGCATATTCCATATCCACATTGAATGTAACTGCGTTGGGCGTATCTCCCCAAATGTAAGTAGCAGTAGTTTCATCAATGAATACAGCATTACGGTTAGGATCGCCTGTCCATTCGCCATTGTCCCAACTCGATGTTTGATTGTACACAAAGAAGAATTTGAACAGTACAACTTGTTCGCCATCAGCAAACTCATATACAAGTTCGTATATCAATGGGTCAGATACACTGGGGGCCATTTTGTAGTCAGGATTAGATCCCGGTTCATTCCAATCCAGGAAATCACCTGCCATATAAACCTCCGTGGTGTCAGCATTGAAACCTGCAACATTGTTCAGGTCAACCTGGAAGGTTACATTGTACTGCGCCATAACAGCTACAGCAATGAAAAATGATGAAATAAAAAGTAATAGTTTTCTCATAGCGTTTAGTTTAAGTGAATAATTAATGTTATTAATTTCTATCGTTGTTGCGTTTTAGAGCTTTTAATTAACCTGTAAAGTTACAATAAATTAATTAATGATGTCAATAACGGGCGGACTTTTTACTTTCTCTCTTCTGATTATATCATCAGAAACATCAAAAGTCCGCCCTTTTTGAATTCATATCATATCATATCATATCATTCAATTATCTCATAAGTAGGTTCAGGCGTTGTAAACCTCAGGATAAATGTGATGGTTCCCCCTTGCGGAATCGGAATATCGGCACCACCCTGCACGAGGGTTCCGTCATCCGGATCTTTGGCGCCTAGATTTACCGCCCAATCATCATCTGCCCTGTACTTAAACCTCTGGTTTTCGGCAGCCGGTATACCTTCAACGGTTTTAAACAGATATTGGTTTGCCATATCCCATTCAAGGTCGATATCCTCAGCCCAGGCGAGCCATTCACCTATCACACCCCAGCTTTGAGCCAGGTAGGTCCAGGTGAGGTTGTTCACATCAACTTCAATCTGGTAGCCTCCTGCAGCAGGAACCGAAAGATTGCCGGCACCGGCGTCAATATCAAGGATACCTTCTCCCCCATATCCATAGTTGGTTCCATCCCAATCGGGCTGTGAGGTAAACTTGAATTCGAAGGAAGCAGCATCCTCCGGGAAATAAATATAACCGGTATAAATACCATCTCCTTCAAAATCATATATCTTAGAAGCAGTGGCCGGATCCCATCCCTGGTAATCGCCCGGTACCCAAAGTGAAGGATAGGTAACCACATCAGTATAGGGTGTGATATTCAGGGTGATCACTTCAGAATACAAATCGCTGTACTCCGTATCATTATTAACATAGCAGTAGAGGCGAAATTCCACATTAACCGGAACATCTGCCACCGCTCCCATCGAAATGACTTCTTGATTCAATTCACCCACTGTAACCGGGAATTCAGTATTTGTAGTTGATACCAGGTTTTTTACATTCATAAAATTGCTGTCTGCAAAGTCCATCTGCAACTGATAGGTTGTAAACTTCAGATCACTCAGGTTATACTGCGCGGCATTCCACTTAAAAGTGCTTAGCAGGCTATCGACCAATTCTTTGTCAAGGACAAATACATCGCCGGAAGCCGGTGCAGTCAATACAGGCGCAACGGCCTGACTCATATCCAGAACAGGTTCTTTGTCTTCTTTCTTACATGCAAACAAGACAGCCAGTCCCAGAAAGAGCAGAAAAATATATTTGATTTTTTTCATAATAATAGCTTTTTTAGTTCTTAATAACCGGTATTTTGGACCAGATTCGGATTAGCAGTAAGATCTGCTGCCGGTAGAGGGAAAAGATTGTATTTAGCATCTGTTGCAATACCATCATTTACATTCCCTTTCCATGGCCAGAGATATTGACCACCGGTAAATTTCCCAAACCTCACCAGGTCAGTCCTGCGATGGCCTTCCCAATAAAGTTCACGGGCACGTTCATCCAGAATAAAATCAAGGTTGATGTCATTTACAGGATCAGCATTTGCCCTGGCTCGCAGGTCATTCACATAGGTGAGGGCTTCACCGACATTTCCACCGGCACCTCCCCTGAGCGCAGCTTCAGCATACATCAGGTATACATCTGCCAGCCTGAACAGGGGGAAGTCAGTGTCGACATGATCCAGGCTGCTGCCGGGCTCGCCATCTGATCTCAGATTCGTGAACTTAACTACAGCATAACCATCATTGAAAAGTGAGATATCTTCGATCTCCAGGTTTTGTCCTTCGGTGAAGAACATCGCCCTATCATCCCCATTCTCGGTGAGACCGGGAAACTTTTCAACAAGGGCACTGGTGGTACGTGTTCCGCCCCAGCCACCTGAAATACCATAGTTTTCAGGCTCCATGTCACCTCCAACAGCAGCATGAATAATGAAGTTGGTTCCGCCCCAGGTTGTGGTCATGATCCCGTCGAAATTGATCGAGAAGATCACCTCATTGGCATAAGCCGGTCCATTATCAGCAGTAAAGAGGTGTGCATAGGTACCTAGCAGTGAATACCCGGCGTCGATGATCTTATCGCAATAGGTAATACATTCTGTATACTTCTGTGCACCTGTATAAACCTCTGCATTCAGATACAGTTTCGCGAGGAGCATCCATACGCCTGCCTTGTCGGCACGGCCGTATTCATTGCCCCTTGCCGGCTTCATCAGGTCCTCAATGGCCTTGAGTTCACCTTCGATATATGCATAAAGGTTTGCCCGCTGTATCTGTGCCGGGAAATAAAAACCAACCGCATCTTCCTCGGTCACGAATGGAACATTCCCAAAGAGGTCGAGTGCATGCCAGTAACTTAATGCTCGCAGCCAGCGGGCTTCAGCCCTGTAAAATCCAATATCCTCACGCAGGCTTCCGCTTACACCGCGTTCATCAAGCTTAGCATCAGAGGTTTCCCTGATAAATTCATTTGCAGCAGCGATCTGGTAATAGACCCTGTAATAGAATGCCGTAATGAACACATCGCTGGAACCCCAGGTTTGATAGTGAAAATCCTTGATAGTCTGGTCGTTCCATCCAATCACTGCCTCATCAGTTGGCAGTTCCTGGTGGTACCAGTAGCCACGCAGGTACTGGCCGAAACCTTCATCAATGGAAGTGATATCGGGCATACCTGATGGGCCTTCCTGACCTGAAATCGCCAGGCCGGCATAAAGTTTTGCCAGGATATACTTGTAATTCGCAGGATCATCGAATACCGATGCAGCAGTAACAACATCCGGATCCAGAGGCACGGTATCGAGATCTTTGTGGCAGGACGGTCCAAGCAGGGCAATCACTGCGACTAAAACTATAATTGTTAGTATTCTTTTCATGTCTCTTGTGTTTTTTGTTAAAACGTTAAGTTCAAGCCAAAGACGTAAGCCCTTGGTCTCGGATAAATGTTGTTATCAATACCACCGAAGATCTCAGGATCGATCCCCTTGTATTTGGTAATAATAAAAGCATTATTCACCGTGAATGTAAGACGGAGATTCAACTTCTCTTTCCAGAGGTTGTTGAAGTTATAACCCAGCGTCATGTAATCCATCTTAAAGAATGAACCATCCTGGATAAAATAATCAGACAGGTATTGCGGGTTTTCAAACCCGGTTTCTGTAACTTCAGTGCTGATGTTTGAAAGATAAGGCCCTTCGGGGCGATACAGCCTTTCATAATTAGCGTTTTCCGATTCAACGTTATTATACACGTAATTTCCAAGATATACGCGGCCGGAGAATGAGAAATCCAGGTTCTTCCATACGAACATGGAGTTCAAGCCAATAATGAAATCAGGATTGGGATCTTTGTAATGGTACCTGTCATCATCAGTGATCTCACCATCGCCGTTCCTGTCGACATACATGCCCTGTATCGGCATGCCGTCAGCATCATATACCTGCTCATAAACAAAGTATGAAAAGGCCGGATGCCCAACGCTGTGCATCTGGACCGTATTACCGACACCACCTGATATATAACCATCAGCGTAACCAAGGTAACTTGGATCATCGGAAGCAGTCAATTTGGTGATCTCATTCTTGTTATAAGTAAAATTCATGCCAATATCCCATGACATATCTGTTTTGGCAATAACTTTTCCAAAGAGTGAAAGTTCAACACCCTTATTTTCAAGGTTACCGATATTGGTCAGGATGCGATCAGTAAGGTTTGTACCAGCAGGAACCGGGACAATATTGAGCAGGTCCTTGGTTTCCCTCATATACAGATCGAGGTAACCGTAGATCCTGTCCTCAGCAAAGCCGAAGTCCAGACCGAGATTATAGGTCGTTGTTTCTTCCCATTTGATATTGGCATCATATCCTTCAGGTCTAAGTGTATGATAATAGGTATTTCCTAACAGATAGTATGCCCCCTGTATATTGTATGTATACCTTGCAAGATACGGGTAATTACCCTGGTTAATGCCTTGCTGACCGGTAACACCATAGCTCAACCTGAGCTTAAGCTGTGAGAGCCAGCCGGCATTGTCCATAAATTTTTCATCAGCGATCTTCCAGGCAAAAGCCACAGAGGGGAACCATCCTGAACGCTTATCTTTCGAGAACCTTGAGGTATTATCATTCCTTATAGTAAAGGTGAGCAAATACTTGCTCTTGAAAGTATAATTCAGCCTGCCAAAATATGACAAGAGATAATACTCGGTAGGGTCATCAATGGTATCAGTAAGTTCCGGAGTCCTCACAATATTCGAGTTGATCGCATAATTTTTTCTATAGAAGTGTTGCCATGAGTAACCTGCCATAGCATTGATATTACTCTGGATCTTTTCGATATTTTTATCATAGTTCAGGTAGAACTCAAGCATCTTATTCGTTTTCTCCTGTTCATAATAGTTATCGATTCCGCCACCATGCTGCGGATCGTATTCAAATGCAGCAGTAGTATCAACAAAGATGTTACCATCACTGCTTGAGAAATCACCTGCAAGATTCAGGTTGGCCCTTAATTCAGGAAGGAAATGAAAACGGTAATCGAACTGCGCATTTCCAAGGAACCTGTTCACGGTCGACTGATCATCCCGTTGCTCGAGCACGGCAACCGGGTTCCTGGTTGCCAGTGCAACCGGATTACCATTTTGCTGAGCCCAGTAATAGTAACCTCCGAACGGAGCATCAGGATCATCAACCATTACAGGCTTGGTCGGGTCAAACTGTAGCGCAGCACCAATGGCACCTTGATCAGCAAACTTGTTCTTCACATTGATGTATTTAGCCTGAATAATTCACAAATCCGGTTTCATAGTCAAAATTTGGTTAGGAGAAGTCTATCCAAGTATGAATTACACACAAATAATTGCTTACTA
>JABMQZ010000050.1 GCA_013202965.1 Bacteroidota bacterium
CTGAGGAGGAACGACGAAGGACCTCCATCAGGTTTCTCCTAAGCCCAAAGAAAGCAACATATCAAACAGGCTATTTTTTCGCCTGCTATCTATATAGATAACGCCCCGCCCTATGTTCTGAGCAATTGCCGCTTCTCACACGCAAGGAAATATGATTTTAAGCTGCTCAGGCAGACGATCATGCGAAGCAAGACGGTACATGGAAATTGATGCAATAGCGCAGTAGATGCGAGGAAATGAAGCCGCTTATTTGGTGTGAAGTCCTCAATATTTCAAGGGGAGTCCTGCACTTGGATAGGACTACCATTGCCACAGAATGAGTGTAGTGAGTGAAAAAGGCAATTTCATTTTGATTTAATTGAATTAATGTCCAACTTTGGTGTACTTTATGCTATCGTTATGGCATATTAATAAAACTAGCATTATACTTACTAATTAAAACTTTATTAAGATGAAACGGTTATTTTACATCGGTTTGCTTTTAACTTTATTATTTGGATGCAACCAAGATAAGGAAGCAGAATTGAAAGAAAATATCGTCCTAACGATTGAGACCTTCGTAACTTCCAAACTTGACAAAGGCATGACTCTTGACAGTGTTATAATTACAAAAATAGATACTATAACACCTATGCAAGCTATGAAACTAGAATATAGAAAAGTACTATCTGAGATGGAAAAGCAAGTTGAATTATATAAAATTCAAGCTGCGTTAATTGAAAATAAATCAGATCAGATTATACTCTATAACAGTATAAATCCAAACGGTAAGTCAACGTTAGACATAATGTATCGAGATCTAATGAACGAAAAAGAAAAGGCTGATAATTTGGCAATATTAATTGAAGAATTAGAAACCCGTGGTGAGCAATTGATGACTGACCTCGAAAGCAATTCTATTGACTCGACAACATTTTTAAACTATTTAGTCATTGCGAAAATTACCGTAACGAATCCGGATATGACACAAGAAACACGAAAATTTTCAATGCAGATAACAAAAGATTTTAAAATTAAAATAACTGAATGATAAATTGTATCACCTTATTATGACAAAAATAGAAATAGAGTGGTCAGGTCCTTATATTTTCGAAGACATAAAAAAAAGGAGTAGTATATCAGATTATGGAATATATCAGATTTATGGAACCCATGCAATATTTGGTGAAAATACATTGCTCTACATTGGGAAGGCTCAGGAGCAGACATTCGCTGCCAGAATATCTCAACATAAAGAGTGGTTATTTGAAGAATTAGGCGAATTAAAATATTTTATTGGACAACTTGGTGGGATAAAACTTGCAACTGAAAAAGAGTGGACTCAAGAAATCAATGATGCCGAAAAATTGCTTATCTATTTTTCATCACCTCCTTATAATTCACAAAATATAAATGATTACGGTGATGTATCTGAAACAATAATATTGAACTTTGGTAAAAGAAATAGATTACCAATGGAAGTTTCTACATTGTATTATGAAAGTGACTTTGGTAAAGAAAAATGGAAAATATTTGGAGAAAAATGACTTGTACGTGCCTTAAAAATGCAGAAGGTGCAGTTCATATATCAGGGATACTTGTGCATACGTAAATAGTGATTGAGAATTTTCTGGAACAAAATAGGTTATCCGTTACTATCAAGATTGTATTCTTTCTTTATTATTATCAAAACATTAAAGCAAATATAGAAATAAGGGATTTATAAGCGAGCCGGAACGAAGCTTGAGAATCTTTGCAGCCTGTCCCCGTATTTAATCCAGATTTTCTTATCAGCAGCATCCCCGAAGTGCGTAGCTTCTTCCGGAAGCACACCAGAGGATACATCTTCGGATCTCTTATCCTTTTTAAATTTGTTATCCTTCTCAATGACCTGAGTATTATTCAGGGAAGTTAAAAGGAATTTACATTTGTTACCATTGAAGCGGACTCTGGGAAACTTAGGATTGTTTTCTTTCAGGATGTTGCCCCAAAGCAGATATTTATCATGATGTGGTGGCTCCTGTCCTTTATGGTATTCTAAGATCACTGCCCATCCGTTGCGTTCAAGGCGAGTAATAGCCTGTCCATTGCTCAACGCCTGGCATCTACTTCCTTTTTCGTACTTTCGCCTCAAATTTCCAACAGGTGAACAGATCCATTCTCAGGCTTTCCATACCGAATATCATCAGCAACATCACCGTGCCCCTGGTAGGTATGGCAGATCTGGCTATCCTTGGTCATCTGGCGTCCTCTCCTGAACAATATATAGGTGCTATTGCTATTGGTGGATTGATCTTTAATTTCATTTATGCCATTTTTAGTTTTCTCAGGATGGGTACGACCGGTTTTACTGCCCAGGCATACGGTGCCGGCAATAAGAAAGAGACCAGCCTGATATTTGCCCGGTCCATGATGGTGGCCATTGCAGGCGGGATCATTTTGATCATGATCCAGATGCCCATCGACTGGTTTACTTTTCGCATACTTGACAGCAGCAGCACAGTGAAAGCGCTGGCTTCCGAGTACTTTTTTATCCGCATATGGGCTGCTCCTGCTACGCTGAGCCTGTATGCCCTGATGGGTTGGTTCCTGGGAATGCAGAATGCAAAGATCCCCATGGTCCTGGCCATCCTGATCAACCTCCTTAATGTAGGTGCAAATTATATGTTCGTTTACGGTTTCGGAATGAAATCCGACGGAGTGGCATGGGGTACGGTAATTGCACAATATACCGGATTAGCTGTCGGTGTGATCCTGTTTCTCCGCTACTATGGAAGTGTACTCAAAGAATGGAATTATAAGGCTATCATACAAATGCAGGCCATGAAACGTTTTTTTATGGTCAATAAGGATATTCTTATCCGCACATTGCTCCTGATCCTGGCTTTTTCCATTTTTACAGCCAGTTCAGCAAAGATGAGTGACAATATCCTTGCCATCAACACTATTTTACTTCAGTTCCTTTTACTGTTTTCTTACTTTCTGGACGGTTTTGCCTATGCTGCCGAGTCACTGGCAGGTAAGTTTTATGGTGCCGGAAAGTTGAAAGAACTTCGCAGATTTACAAAATATATATTCGTCTGGGGTATCCTGATCAGTATTCCGTTCAGCCTGGCGTATCTTTTTGCAGGCAAATACATATTGTATATATTGACGGACAATGCAGCCGTGATCGGCCAGGCGGCTCCCTACCTCTTCTGGCTTGCCCTTGTGCCACTTGTTTCCTTTGTTGCTTTTATCTGGGACGGCATTTATACGGGCTGTACCGCCACAGCAGCCATGCGGAACACCATGATCATCGCTTCCCTGCTGATTTACATTCCACTCAACTATCTCCTCATCGACCCATGGGGAAATCACGGGCTCTGGCTCGCCCTGATGATCTTTTTGCTGGCACGGAGCCTTATTATGACGCTTTATGCTCCGAGGGCGATATTCTTCCTGGATACTAGATCCTAGATCCTGGATCCTGGATCCTGGATCAAGGAGTTCCGAGTTCCGAGTGCCTAGTGCCGAGTGATGATTTAGAGTGAATAGTTGAGAGTGAAGAATTGGGTAATGCGTAAGCCTCTGATTTCTGC
>JABMQZ010000051.1 GCA_013202965.1 Bacteroidota bacterium
TACGGACGGGCAGGCAGAAATCAGAAATCAGAAATCAGAGGCTTACGCAATACCCAATTCTTCACTCTAAACTATTCACTCTAAATCATCACTCGGCACTCGGAACTCCTTGATTATCTAAAAGTTCTCCGCTTTTTCCTCAAAATACCCCTGCGGATGTCCGCATACCGGGCATTTATCAAGCGCTTTCTCTCCAAAATGCACATGCCCGCATTTTCTACAGAACCATTGAATTTTCTCATTACGGAGAAAAGCTGTTCCTTCTACCAGGTTCTGGAGGAGCTTAAGGAACCTGGCTTCATGGTCTGCTTCGATCTTCGAAATCAGCTTGAAAGTGGCAGCAACTCTTTTAAAGCCTTCCTGTGCTGCAACTTCAGCAAACTCGGGGTAGAGTTTTGTCCACTCCTCATTTTCACCCATAGCAGCGGCCTTCAGGTTTTCTTCGGTTGTGCCGATCACTCCGGCAGGGTAGGCTGCAGTGATCTCCACATCACCTCCTTCCAGGAATTTAAAAAAGATCTTGGCATGCTCTTCCTCATTCATGGCTGTTTCAAGAAAGAGTGCTGAAATCTGCTCATATCCATCTTTCTTAGCCTGTTTTGCGAAAAATGTGTAGCGGTTTTTAGCCTGTGATTCACCTGCAAAGGCCTTCAGCAGGTTTTTTTCTGTTTGTGTTCCTTTGATGCTTTCCATATTACTTCTGTTTTTATCATTAATATTCAGTCCATAAGGTTAAATTCACTTTTCCCCACCCCGCATATCGGACAAAGCCAGTCGTCGGGTAAATCTTCAAATGCAGTCCCGGGAGGAATATTTTTAGTCGGGTCTCCTTCTGCAGGGTCATAGATGTGGCCACAGACGATGCATTGGTATTTTTCAGACACTTTTTCAGTCTTGGCTTCCGCTTCTGCCAACTTTGATTTATCGGTATAGGTTGGGGCATTTTTCGGGGATACACCTTTGATCACACTCCGGTAATAGCCATAGGTGAGAGGAGGGAGGCTGTCGTTCAATATTTCAGCATCCACCACCTCGCCGATAAACATGATGTGGGAGCCGGTGTCGATTTCCTCCTCCACTGTACAATCAATATAGGCAATGCTTTTATCAAGAACGATGGGTGCTCCGGATAATCCAACCATAAAGTGTGTGTTTTCGAATTTATCGACATCCCTTCCGGAACTAAATCCCCAGGGACCCAAAAACTCTAAGTCAACATTCTCCTGTAGGATGGAAATTGAAAAGACACGGCTCTTCCTGATAAATTCCGTTGTCAGGTTGTCTTTATGTGTGGCAATGGCAAAGCGGGCCGGATCCGCTGAAACCTGGAATACCGTATTTGAAATATGGCCATTAAGCTTAATGCCGTCTTTAGAAGCGACGATGTAAAGCCCGTAAGTGACTTTGAAAAAAGATTTTATATCCATTTATCCTGATTTTGGAGGATAAATGTAAGTATTATTGGGGACTTAACAAATCCGAAATCCTGATATTGAGTTCCTTCCGAAAGATAATATTCTGGCCACCATCCCGAAAGCTTTCGGGACAAAGACACAAAGGCTCACTAAGCTTAAGGTCTTGAATGTCTATTCTTTGTGGATCTTTGTGTCTTGGTGTCTTTGTGTCTTCGTGGCAATATTCATTTAAACTCTAAATTCCAGACAAATTGATTTTTATAAATGAACAAATTTATCTTCTGGAAGTTCATATAACTAAAATCTAATCCAGACATGATGAAATATTATTAATTTTCGTTAAGTATTATCATGTAAATTTGAAGCTCTCATCCTGCCATGAAATTAGGAATCGTCAATCAGCTGAACACAACAGAAAAGAAAGCTTTCAGGCTTCACATGATCTATTCAGCCATTGAAGGGATCATTCTTGGCGTACTGGCCCTGAACGAATATGTTTTTATATACAGCCTGAGGGGATCGAACTATCAACTTGCTTTTCTTTTTCAGTTCAGTATGGTGGTTTTTGTCTTCCTGTTCATATTTAATCAGTTCAGAAAAAGAATAAAGAATAAGCGGAAAATGCTGCTGATCACCGGCCTGGCTACCCGTCTTCCACTGATCCTGCTCTTTCTTATTCCCAGAAATGATGCTGCCATGACAGGCCAGTCGGGATGGCACTATCTCTTTCTTTTCATTTTCCTGGTTTATTTCTTTGGGAATATTATCATCTATCCGGCCATCAATGTTTTACTGAAAACCAATTACAGACATGAGTACTTTGGGAAATTATACAGCTATGCCACTTCCCTCAATAAGATCATTATCCTGTTTTCCACTTTTGCTTATGGATTACTGCTTGATGCAGATAATTTTGCTTTTACCTGGGTTTTTCCTGTCATTGGAGTCTTAGGGCTATTGTCACTGTGGGTTTTGTCTGGGATTGATTATTCAGCTGTGGTACAACACCCTGCTGCTTTGGGATTGAAAGCATCCATAAAAGAGTCATGGTTGAATATGCTCAGGATACTGAAAACCAATAAGCCATATCGTCATTTTGAGATCGGTTTTATGTTTTACGGCTTCTCATTCATGATTTCCATTACCATCATAAACATTTTCTTTCAGGATGCACTGGGATTGAATTATTCAAGTGTTGCTTTTTATAAGAATGCCTATAATATCCTGGCCATCATGTTGCTTCCATTCTTTGGGAAGCTCTTAAGCCATATTGACCCCAGGCGCTTCGCAGCTCTTACCTTTGCCGCTTTGTTCCTGTACATCTTTTTCCTTCTCATGACGGATTACTTTCCGTCCTATACTGAAGTTCTTGGAATTAAGATCTATTATATGCTGATCTTTTCATTTCTGTTTTACGGAATCTTTGCCGCGATGATGTCACTGCTATGGTTCATTGGTTCAGCTTATTTCTGTAAACCCGAAGAAGCCGATGATTACCAGTCGCTGCATTTATCCCTTACCGGTGTTCGTTCACTGTTTGCTCCCTTAATTGGAGTTTTCTTTTATGAGCTTGTGGGCTTTGCCGGAACTTTTATGCTAACCCTGGCTGTATTGCTGTTTGCCATGGCCCTGATGCGGTGGTCCTATCGGAGGGATAAACTGAAGATCCAAAATTAAGCTCCTGCTAGTGTAACTATTTGATTTTTTGACAGTAAAAGGGCATAACCAAAGACAAATCTTTTACTGCAAACCAAAATGTATTAATGTGTCTCCACGATTTATTTGTGGAGGCTTTTTTAATTGTCGATTGTCGATGTTTATGATTGAGGATAACAATAAGCTTTTCCGAAACTACAATTCTTTTCCACAAACCTTACAATAAGACGCATCCTTGTCGTGATCGTTGCCTCCGCACTCAGTACATATTTTCCTGTCCCGCACATCTTTATCTTTCTTCCTTGTCAGCTCCGATGTGATGATCCCTGTAGGCACAGCTATGATGGAATAACCAAGTATCATGATCACGGAAGCAAGTGCTTTTCCAAGGGGTGTTACCGGGGTGATATCTCCATAGCCAACAGTGGTAAGGGTGATGATGGCCCAGTAAATGCTTTCCGGGATGCTCTTAAATCCGCTTTCCGGTCCCTCAATCAGGTACATGGCAGCTCCCATGATCACCACGATCGCCATCACTGCCGAAAGGAACACCGCAATTTTATGCCTGCTTGCCTTAATGGATTCAATCAGAAAACTGGAAGCACCGATGAAACGGTATAGCTTCAGTATCCTGAATATCCTTAAAAGACGAAGTATTCTGATGACGAGAAGATATTGGTAACCTGCAAAGAAAAGACTGATATAGGTGGGTAGTATTGCAAGAAGGTCAATGATTCCATAAAAACTCAGCGTATACTGGAACTTTTTTTTCGATATGTAGATTCTGAGTAGATATTCTATGGTGAATAAGATCGTAAAAAACCATTCAGCAGCTAAGAGTGCCTTTCCATGCTCATTATGAATTATTGCCACGCTATCAAGCATTACAACGATGATGCTCAAAATGATAGAAAACACAAGGATAACATCAAACAGCTTGCCTGCCCGGGTATCCGTTTTGAAAATAATATCGTAGAGACGCTTCTTCCAGTTCATTTCTTCTGTAATGCTTTTCGTTTTTATGGTGCAATGTAATAAAATTTCAGAAGTCCCTGATGCTTCTAAGTAGAAATTGAGTAGTTTTGGGATCAACATTAAATCCTTTATATAATTATTCATTGCTTTCATGTGGCCGCTTAAAAGCCTTTCATTAAAGATAACTTTCAGTATCCTTTTCGCCGTATTGTTGATTTTCGCTGCGATACTGCTTTATAATTACCATATTTCACGCGATCTTCTATTAAAAAATGTGGAAAGCAATGTGAAGAATCTTGCCTATGGAAAAGCGCTCAGAATTGAAAAATTGCTTGAGTCTTCCGCCAAGATCCCGGAAAATATGTCATTTATTCTGGAGTCATCGGATTATTCCAAAGAAGAACTTCAGGACCTACTTGAGCTGATCGTTGCGAATAATGACGAGATATTCGGTAGCTGTATTGCATATGAGCCATTTGCATTCGACCCTGACTCCATGTTTTTTGCACCATATGTGTTCAGATCAGCAGAAGGTGTGAGCTTTAAATACCTTCATTCAGAAAGCATGAATTATTTTGACTTGGATTGGTACAGACTTCCACGTGAATCAAAGCAAGCAGGCTGGACGGAACCCTATTTTGATGAAGGAGGAGGGGAGGTGCTGATGTGTACTTATTCTGTTCCAATCTTCACAAATAAGCAGGATAGAGATATTAAGGGAGTGGTAACCATAGATATTTCACTCGAGTGGCTGAAGGATTATGTTGAGTCGATTAAAGTGTATGAGAAAGGTTATGCTTTTCTGATCTCAGGACGAGGAACAGTCATCACACATCCTGTTGAGGATCTCAGCACAAGTCAAAATATCTTTCAGGTGGCTGAAGAAAGAGGCTATGATATTCTGGCCAGGGCGGCTGAGGATATGCTTAGGGGCGGAAGTGATTTTATTCCGTATGAGTCTCCCCTTGTATCAGGCAAAACCTGGTTATATTATACGCCATTGAAGTCTGCAGGATGGTCGCTGGCCATCATACTGCCCGAAGATGAATTTACTGCCGACCTTTATAAGCTGACACGTGATCTGTTTTTTATCGGGATTGCCGGATTCATTATATTATTCCTGATCGTTATCATCATTTCAAGAAGGATTACAAAACCCCTTACCGTCCTTGCTGTTGCCGCACGTGAGATAGGTGGTGGTAATTTTGACGCCATGCTGCCGGAAAGCAAATCGAAAGATGAAATTGGAGCATTGAATGTTTCTATCCGCAGTATGCAGGTGGAACTGAAAACTTACATTCAGGATTTAAAGGAAACCACTGCTGCCAAAGAAAAGATTGAAAGTGAATTGCAGATCGCACGGGATATCCAACAAAGCATTATTCCCCATATATTTCCTCCATTCCCCGAGAATGACAGCGTGGAGCTATTTGCAGCATTGAACCCGGCACGGGATGTTGGCGGAGATCTTTATGATTTTTTCTTTGTGGATGAAAAACACCTCTGTTTTACGGTGGGTGATGTTTCTGGAAAAGGTGTTCCTGCCTCACTTTTTATGGCTATCACCAGGACGCTGCTGCGTGCCCGGCTTTCTGTTAACATGCAAGCCAATGAGATCATGGCCGCCATGAACAACGAACTGTGTCTGGGAAATGAAAATGCCATGTTCGTGACACTCTTTCTCGGGATATTGAATGTAGAATCAGGACACATCTCGTACTGTAATGCAGGCCATAACTATCCTTTCATCATGAAAGACAATGGCAATGTGATGGAACTGAAGGGCACGCATGGTACGCCACTGGGAGCAATGCCTGATATTGATTATGGTATTTCGGAGGTCTTTTTGGATCACCGTGACAGTATGATGATCTATACCGATGGGATTTCAGAAGCAATAGATGTGAATGAAAAACAGTATACGGAAAAGCGTATCTTTGATCAGCTCAGCAAAATGCAGGGTAGCAACCCGGAAACCATCACCAGAAAACTTTTACTGGACCTCGATGAATTTGTGGGTGAAGCTGATCAGTTTGATGATATAACCATGCTTGTTATTAAATGGGTTGATACAATAAAGGATGAATAAAGTTGTGATTAACATAAGGAATGACATTTCAGAACTGCATGAAATTATCGAAGTCCTAAAGGAGCTTTCTGAAAAATGGGACCTCTCAAAGAAATCTGCAATGCATATTAACCTTGCACTGGAAGAGATCATTACCAATATTATCTTTTACGGCTTCAACGACAAAGAGGAACACAGGATCAGCATAGAATTTATTAAAGAGAAGAATGGCGTGGAGATCATCATTACGGATGATGGAAATCCTTTCGACCTACCGGCCGCCGAAGATTTTATGGATAAAGATAAAACATCTGAAATCCGGGAGATAGGCGGACTGGGTGTTCATTTTGTTAAAACACTCATGGATCGCATGAGTTATAAGAGAAAAGATGAGAAAAACATTCTGACATTATATAAAGAAACAGTATAATTTTATACAAACTAATTACAGATTCAAATGAATATTACTAAAGAAAAAAAAGATGACATTAATGTTCTGCAGGTAGAAGGAAGGTTGGATACAACGAATTATAGTGAGCTGGAAGACCTGCTTGTGAGACTGACTGAAAATAATGAAATTAATATCTTGCTTGATCTGTCAGCCCTTGAATACATAAGCAGTTCGGGCCTCAGGATATTGCTGAAGTATTTAAAAGTTATCAAAGCTGCCAATGGCCGGTTTATGCTCTGTGCCATGACAAAAGATATCCGGGAAATATTTGAGATATCAGGGTTTATAAATATTTTTGAAATATTCGAAGATCAGGCAGCAGCCCTCAAATCATAATCGTTCTAATTCCTTCGGATGATCAGTTCATCTGATGTTAATTTTATTTTAAAATGGCTCATTATATTCACTTTCGGGACCCCAACTCCAAAGAGATTGAGGAGAAACTGGCCGGCATCCCCAAGTGCCCGGGAACATGTTTTTTTATTGATGTAATCAATTCAACGAATATCAAGTACAAAACCGAGCTAAAAGATTGGGGTAAGCGCCTGAACAATACTTTCAACTTTATCTCCTTCCTGAATGATTTCCCGGATAATGTTGTGAAAGGTATTGGTGATGAATTGATGTTATATATTCCGGATGAAGACCTGTTCTCCAAGACTGCCTACAATAACTATTTTGCTCTGCTGGAGGAGATCTATGCCACTATCGATAACCTGGTAAACTACCCTGTCCCTGATACATTTCTGAATTGCAAGGTTTCAATTCATTATTGTACAGAGGTATATAATATTAGCTACTTTGAAAATGCAAATGATTATTATGGGATAGATATCGATCTTACAGCCCGCCTGATGAGCAAGGCAAAAGCAAACAGGATTGTCATGAGTGAAAAGTTCTTTACCAAAGTAAAAAATGACCTGGTCGATAAAAACCGTAGAATAGAGAGCACTTCACTGTCAAATATTTCCCCGGTATATATGGAGGATTTTAAAGGAGTTCCCTATCCGACAGAATACAGGTTTCTGGATATTGAGTAGAAAGGGGAAGACCTTTTGAGACAGTCTTCCTTTTCTGAACAATTCCTGCTTGATTCTGTTAATAATAAGGTATAATACTGGTAATTCTATGGAGAAAAATAAGCGCGCAGTTGTTTCAGTATACAGGAAATCACATTTTAATGCAGCTCACCGGCTACACAACCCGTCCTGGGATGATCAGAAAAACAAAGATGTTTTCGGTGTCTGTAATAATCCGAATTATCATGGACATAATTATGATCTTGTTGTAAAGGTTACCGGAGAAACAGATGCCGATTCGGGTTATGTTATGGATATGAAAATATTGCAGGACCTGATTGATGAACACATCACTTCACGCTTTGATCATAAAAACCTGTCGCTGGATGTAGAGGATTTCAGGGAACTCAACCCGACAGCAGAAAACATTGCTGTTGTGATATGGAATATTCTCAGGCAGCATATCTCTCCCGACAAGGCATTGACCATCATATTATATGAAACCGAAAGGAATTTCGTGGAGTATTGTGGCCCTGAAGTGTAATCAATAAAACCCCAGGCTTTCCAGATACTTATTCTATCTTCTATCGCCTTCAAAAATCCCCTTCGAAAATCAACCATATAGCTTAGCACTGAAATCAGATACCAGAAACACTACTATATCTGATTTCTGCCTGCCCGTCCGTAACGAAGTGAAGGCGGGATATCTGGTATCTGATCTCTATATCTTCTGCGTCTTTCCTGATTTTTTGAATTTGATCTTCTTGACAATGATCCTGGGTACCGGATCTATACCGCCGGAGCCCCATGGGTGGCAACTTGAGATACGCCTGACAGCCATCCAACTGCCGCGGAGGGGGCCATGCATTTTTAAAGCCTGTAAAGCATATTCAGAGCAAGTGGGGATATGCCGGCAGGAAGCAGGGGTAAGAGGTGAGATGGCAAACTTATAAATGTATATGAGCAGGATAAGGGGTGAAGCAATGATTTTTTTTAGCAATACCATTAGCTTAAATACTTGTCGATCGTCATTAACACTTCTTCTTTTTTGTAGGGCTTGCTTATCACTTCGTTAAATTTATTCTGAAGCGCTATTTTGTTTTTCTCTGAAATGTTTTCATCCAGGAGGGCAATGAATACCTGTGAAGGATTTCCCTTACGGAGATCATTGATAAGCCCCGGGTCTTCGCCTTCTACCCATTTATACAGGCAGAGATCTATGTTTTTATTGTTCCTGCAAAACTCCACTGCTTGTTCGCCATCCTTCAGATAATGGATTTTGACCTTATTCTTTAAAATTTCCTCAAGGGCAATATAATATTTAATCTCATCTTCAATGATCAGCACCTGTTTGTCTTGCCAGTTATGCTTGTCTTCAACGGCTCTTTCAACTTTTTTCATTATGATATCCGCTAACTCAAAGTAAAAGCTTGAACCTTTGCCCAGCTCTGATTCAAGCCATATATCGCCACCTAACAATTTGATCAGGCTCTGGGTGATGGCCAATCCCAATCCGGCTCCTTCATTTTTGATATTCTGGGGATTGGATTCTTGTGAAAACCTCTCAAAGATCTTCTGCTGGAATTTTTTCGAAATACCTGGCCCGCTGTCCTTTACAAAACACCGTACTTTTGATTCTTTCGTGATGGTGTAACCATATTCCACAAAGCCTTCACGGGTAAATTTAAATGCGTTGGAGATCAAATTTGAGAAAACTTGTTTTAACCTCGAGGGATCTGAATGGATCATCAGGGATTCAAATTGATCAGATAATGTTAGTCTCAATTCGATATCCTTTTTAAGCTGCTTGCTTTTCAAAGATTCAAAAACAGGAAAAAGTTCTTCCAGGAAAAGATTCAGCTCAAAGTTTATATTATATAATTTGACTGTTTTGGATTGCAGTCGCGTAAAATTAAGTATATCATTGGTCAGGTTTAACAGTGCATCACTGTTACTGTCAATAATACTCATCAGTTCATTCCGCCGTTTCCCTGTTAGTTCAGAAGATTTCAGCAGGTTCGAGAAACTGATAATGGCTTTAATGGGTGTTTGTATTTCATGGGAAACATTCGCAAGAAAAATGCCTTTCAGTTGATCCGATTCTTCCGCTTTCTCTTTGGCTTTGATCAATGCACTTTCTGCTTTTTCCTTTTCTTTGATCTCATTTGACAAAAGGGCCGTTCTTTCTTCTACTTTTATTTCAAGTTCCTGATTGAGCGACTTAAGTTCTTCCATCATCTTTTTCCTGGAAGTAATATCGACCATAACTCCCCTTATACCTGTCAGCTGCCCGTCTTCAAGAATGCCACTCGTGTATATCAGCGCCGGAAATATGTCTCCTTTCCTTGTTCTGCATTCAACTTCCTCTTCCTGGAAATTCTTATCCGTAATGATGAATTCTTTTATATCCTCCGGATTCTTATCAGGTATCTCACTGATTACATCCTTTATGAACAGTCCTCTTTTAATGTCAGCATTTGAATAATCAAACTTTTTGAGAGCCAGTTTATTTACAAATGTCAGTTTGCCGTTAAGATCTGCTTCAAAAACTATCTGGGGAAGCAATGCAGCAAAATCCTGAAACTTTTTTTCAGTATATGTAACCTTTTTGCTTAGAAGAATATTCTTTCCAAGTTCTCTGATTTTATTTTCAAGCTTAATGTTATCAACAGGTTTTAGTAAATACCCATCCACTCCCAAGTCAATTGATCGTAAAAAGTAATCAGTTTCCGAATGACCTGAAATCATGATCACCTTTACCTGGAAATCAGATTTTTTTATTTCCCGGATCATTTCCAGTCCATCCAATTCAGGCATCATAATGTCTGTAATAATAATGTCCGGTTTATGCTTTTTAAATACTTTGATTCCTTCACGTCCATCATATGCAGTATAAACTTCCGTTACCAACTTCCGAATGAATTCAGAATAAACGAACAATGATAGTGCATCGTCCTCCACAAGTAAAACTGACAACTTTAACTTCTCCATTACAAGAATTATTTAGTCTTCCACTATACAATAGCAAAAATATGAATAAGAATTAACTAAAGCCTACGTATTTTTACTTAGATCAATTTCCGTTAATTAACATAGTGGTTTTTCCTTAGAAATGAGTTAATTTTACATTTTTAACAGGTAATTTCCCGTACCTGAGCACTGTGAGACAGGGATTTTTTTTTACAAAGTATGTTTATTATTAAAGGTATTCAAACGGATCTGGAATGAAAAAGATCAGAATATTGATAGTTGAAGATCACGAAGTGGTTATAAAAGGCATCATAACTCTTCTGGAACCCTATAAAGAATTGGAAATAGTGGGTTATGCTCTTGATAGTGAAGAAGCAATGAAAAAGGTTGAAGATCTACGCCCGGATATAATTATTATGGACATTAACCTGCCTGAGGTTTCAGGGATAGAACTGACTGAAAAAATAAGGGAAGGCTATCCGCTCAGTAAAGTAATCTATTATACTTCTCATGTTGATGAAAAATTAATTACCGAGGGTTTTGAAGCCGGAGCTTTTGGTTATGTTCCCAAAAATTTCAAGCCCCAGGAGCTTATCGAAGCCATTCATATGGTAAATGATGGGCAAAAGTTCATGAAAGGCATTGTTAGCGAAAAATTTATTTCCAGCTACCTTAGATCCGAAAAAAAGAAAAAACAGAAACAGGATATTCCCCTTTCCGAAAGGGAAATGGAGGTGTTAAAACATATGAGCAATGGAATGAGTAACAAGCAAATTGCAGATACACTGTTTATAAGCATTCGAACCGTAGAGACTCATAAACATAACCTGATGAAGAAATTGAACATTTTTTCTACTGCTGAATTGGTGATCTATGCCATTCAGAATAATATTATAAAAATTTGATTTGACCTCGCCGCTACGTGTAAATACGTAGGCAGTTATGTAAATGCCGATCTTATTTTTCAGAAGTAATACTAAGTGTTTTACATTATTTTAAGCCATACTTTTGTTGAGTAATCGTATCGTAATTTATTAGATTTGGGTTTTATTCCGGGGCCTGCGAAGGCTCCGGAATTCTTTTTTATATGTCTGGCATAGTCTATTCCCTGCTGCCAATTATTCTTTTATCAAGCTTTCCCTAAGCACATCCAAATTGAATACCAGCGAATCAATGTTCTCTGAGTGATAATATTTTCCAAAAAGATCATTGACGAAGGGTGGGCGCGTATCAGAAAACATGGCGATAAGGAATGACGTTGAAATGACCCAATCGAAACTAACCTTGGGGCCGTGCCTTTTTAATTGGAAGCCGGACCAGTGGCGTGATTTTTATTATAGAATGGCCGATGTCGAGGCGATTGATCGCGTGTATCTGGGAGAGGGTGTTTGTTCCAAACGCATGCCTTTTTATAATGAGGTTTTGCCAGATGTCATTGAACGCCTAAGTGA
>JABMQZ010000052.1 GCA_013202965.1 Bacteroidota bacterium
AGCTGACAAAGTTTCCTCTTCAAAAGATACCTTTGTGTCATTTCCGATCATTGTAATTTCCATATTTGCGGGGTAACCATCAACTTTACATTTCCATGTACCGGGTAACTTTTCTTCTTTTGTTTCAAAAAGAGGTAGCCCATAGAAAGTAGTCCTTTTACTGGAAGATGGTTTTAAATTCAGTTTTATTTTTCCATTGTCTATGTCCTGATAGACAGCTACCAATCCGTCAATTTTTCGATTCGGTGGAATGGCAAAGAAAGGAATATTATCAATCTTATTCCATATATTCAGTGAATCAACCGATTCGCGGAGGTGAAAGCTTGGTTGACCTTCAAAATTTGCAATGAAGTATATGGGAACAGGTAGGTATAGCCGGGGATCACCAAGGTCAAGGCGATACATTATTGGATTGTATTCATATCTTGGTGTTTCATACTCTGCTTGAGCTAGCATGGTAGAATATGTGCCATCGAAATAAATATAACGCCCATTACCTTTATCAAAAAATGGATGCTGAGTCACATTGTAAAAGTCATATTTATCATGCGTAGCGACCTTTTTTGCATATACCCAAGGACCTACCGGTGTATCTCCTTCTGCATACCATATATCTCCGAGCAGTACAAATTCCCCGGCTTCCTGCAAAATCATCACCCATTTTTTACGATATTCATTCCAATAAACAGAACCAGAATGGGGCTTAATCGTGATTCCATCTTCAATATCACATAGTTGCAGCCATCCTTCTTCCTTTTTTATCAACCCATTTTCAATCAGTTTTTTTTGACGCTTGTAATTAACCGGATCTGTATTTTTTTTCCAGGAATAAATAATTTCTCCTTCTCCATTTCTGTCAATCTCAGATGAGGTTCCATTATACTTCGTTCCTTCTTTAAGGCATGTAAAGGCTTCATATGAATTAATATCCTTTATATGTTCCAGGTCAGCTTTTGTTCTCAATGAATAGGGTGTCGCGAAAGAGAAATAATGGTAATCCTCCCCATTGACATTTGCAATCAGGTAATGTCCTTTAGGCCAGAACGGATATACAGAGTTATATTGGAAGAACGGTTCAAATACTTCTATTTCATCATTAAAAATTGCAAGCCCACTTTCCTGAATTGCCGCTAATCCTTCTTGTCTGGCGTAGTGCAGTACCAGTTGTTCATCACCATTGTTATCCCGAAAAACTCCCATCCAGTGATTCCAGATCATATGCGGTCCAGGAATAGGACACATTTCTTTACTGAAACCATTTTCATCAACAAAAAAAGTTAAATCAATTCCAATATCCGGATCGAGGCCACCCGTACCCGGAAATTCTGAAGTTGCTCCGGAAACTGCAAAATGGCCAATGGAACTGGAAAGCTTTTGAGTATCTCCCCAGGTCCAGTAAATCTTACCTTTATATGGCAGAGCCATAGTTGCATCCAGACCTGTAACTTCAGCATTTAAGACTGGTTGTTTAAGCGGAACTGGATGTCCCACTCGCAGGCTGTGGTGATAAAGGCCTTCACCAGTGAAACGATATAATCGCTCAGCAACATTTATGCGTTTGATTTTAATCAAAACACTATCTCCTTTTGTCACTTTAAATGCCTTTCCAGGGTTGCCAAAGAAATCGTGAGGATATTCATACCCCGGACTGGATATAGAGAAATAAACTTCACGTCCCATCAAGCCAGGTTCATAAAAGGCAATAATTCCATTGTTATCTGTATAATAACGGATTGAATTAGTTGTTTTCAACTCCACCAATGGCACTCCACGTCCTGTTTCTTTATCAACAACAATGATTTTGAAATAACCTCCTGGTTCTTGAGCATAAACTATGGGATCATTTACTGAACAAAGGAAGATGATGATAATTAAGATTTGTTTAATATTCTTCATACTCCATTTTTTAAAATTTAAATGCCAGCTACTTGTTTATAGAGTCACCTTTTGTTACTTTATACACCTATATAGGGCGGTAATAAACACGTTCAGTAATTTTTTTCATAGCTCTACTGTTTTAGGTCACAGCTTTTGATTAAACAGAGCTGGTAAGAAGGTTCCCGTTGGTGGTGTAATATACTAAATCAGAGGGTTAAAGTCAAGTACAGGTCATGACATCCCCCCTGTATTCTGCACGATATGGCCTGTGTGGTACCAGGCATCACCTGCATGGAGAAAGTGCCCAATCAGGCTATATGTATAGGCTTAAATAAGGAGTCTCTGGGCCACCTGTAAAAAGCATACCCCCGGGAGGGATTTGCATGTTGAATTGATAAAAAGGTAGGGATGGGTTTAGGCAGGCAGATATTTAACTTATTGTTATACCAAATATAGCCAAAATATCCACTTTACGCTAACACTAAACGAGGATAATTGGGATGATTACAACTACCTACAAATGTATAATCAGACATTTGTAGCCA
>JABMQZ010000053.1 GCA_013202965.1 Bacteroidota bacterium
ACATCTCCCCTGAAAATCAGGGGAGCTTATTAGGAAAGCTCGCGGCAAGCCACGAGGAATCACTTGATTGAAGAACAAAGAATAAACTTCCCGGCACCAGAAAGCTGACACCTGAAAGGAAAGCAGCAATGGGATGCCATCCCAAAAAAAATATTTAATAAAGCTATTGTATATGTAAAATTAATTTTTACCTTTGCAGCCGCTTTTGATGATTCGTCTGAAGAAGCTGAGAATCCTAGGAAACCTGATGAATTGAGACAGATATAGGTTCCACCCCAAAACACCGGGACGTGTCTTCAAAGACCCACCTATATCGACTTCCCTGAGATTTTCAAGAAAAATTAAAACAGAAACACCTCATTTTGAGGAGATTAAAAATAATTAACAGGTCTTAATATGCCAACAATACAACAATTAGTTCGCAAGGGACGCAAAAAATTAACCAAGCAGAGCAAATCACGCGCACTGGATTCATGTCCTCAACGCAGGGGAGTTTGTGTGAGGGTTTATACCACAACCCCAAAGAAACCGAACTCAGCCATGAGGAAAGTGGCCAGGGTAAGATTGACCAATGGTAAAGAAGTGAATGCGTATATCCCGGGTGAAGGACACAATCTGCAGGAACACTCCATTGTGATGATCCGTGGCGGCAGGGTAAAAGACCTTCCTGGTGTGCGTTATCACATCATCAGGGGTGCATTGGATACTTCAGGCGTTGAAGGCAGGGCACAGAGAAGGTCAAAATATGGCACAAAGAGACCCAAGAAATAAGATCATATACAATAATTATATAATACAACGATGAGGAAAGCAAAACCTAAGAAACGGACCATTCTTCCTGATCCAAAATATAGTGACACCTTGGTTACAAAGTTTGTAAACAATATGATGTATGGTGGAAAGAAGAACATCGCATACGAGATATTCTACACTGCCATGGATATTGTTGCAGAAAAAACCAAAGAAGATCCTATTGAAGTTTGGAAGAAAGGACTTGCGAATGTAACTCCTAATGTAGAGGTTAGAAGCCGCAGGATCGGTGGAGCAACATTCCAGATCCCTGCAGAGATCAGGCCCGGAAGGAAAATGTCGATCGGAATAAAAAATCTGATCAGCTTCTCCCGCAAACGCCATGAAAAAACAATGGGCGAAAAATTAGCCGGTGAGATCCTGGCCGCATATAAGGAAGAAGGTTCCGCTTTCAAGAAAAAAGAAGATACACACCGTATGGCAGAAGCCAACAAGGCCTTCAGTCATTTCAGGTTCTAACAGCAGATCGAAAGCATGCCGGAAAATTTAACATACACGCGTAACATAGGCATTATGGCTCACATTGATGCGGGTAAAACCACAACAACGGAGCGTGTATTGTATTATACCGGCATCAATTATAAGCTTGGTGAAGTGCATGAAGGCACGGCTACCATGGACTGGATGGCCCAGGAACAGGAAAGGGGCATCACTATTACATCTGCTGCAACTACTGTATACTGGACCACCGATACACAGAAATACCGTATCAATATCATCGACACCCCCGGACATGTAGACTTCACCGTTGAAGTTGAACGTTCATTGCGTGTGCTGGATGGTGCGCTTGCGCTTTTCTGCGCTGTAGGAGGCGTGGAACCACAGTCGGAAACAGTTTGGAGGCAGGCAGATAAATATCAGGTACCACGCATCTGTTTTGTCAATAAGATGGATCGTTCCGGTGCCGACTTTTACAATGTCGTGAGCCAGATCAGGGAAAAACTGGGAGCCAAACCTGTTATCATGCAAATCCCTATAGGTGAAGAGGATTCATTTACTGGAATTGTCGACCTGATCGAAAATAAAGCCTTTACATGGGATGATGAAAACCTCGGAGTAACATACCAGGAAGTTCCCATTCCCGAAGATCTGAAAGAAACCGTTGAAAAACACAGGATTGAGATCATAGAAGGTGCTGCCGAGGATAATGAAGAGCTGCTCAACAAGTTTCTTGAAGCCCCGGAAAGCATCACCAAAGAAGAATTGATCGCCTCTATCCGCAAGGCCACGATCGACCTGCGCATTACGCCGGTATTCTGCGGATCAGCCTTTAAAAACAAAGGCGTTCAGAAACTAATCGATGCTATTGCTCATTACCTTCCTTCTCCCCTCGACGTTCCGCCAGTAAAGGGAGAAAATCCTTTTACACATAAGGAAGAAACAAGAGCCGCATCAGACGAAGAACCCTTTTCTGCCCTTGCTTTCAAAATTGCAACTGATCCCTTCGTTGGCAGAATTGCTTATTTCAGGGTTTATTCAGGAAGCCTTAAAGCAGGATCAGTGATCCTGAACGTGAACACCAATAAAAAAGAAAGAATTGCACGCATCCTCCAGATGCATGCCAACAAGCGCAACCCAATCGAAGAAATTCACACAGGTGAGATCGGAGTAGCCGTAGGATTTAAAGAAATCCGTACCGGAGATTCTCTTACCGACATCAAACATCCGCTCTTGCTTGAAAACATTCATTTCCCGGAGCCTGTGATCAGCATGGCTGTTGAACCTAAACTTCAGGATGATGTAGAAAAACTGCATCTTGGATTGAGGAAATTGTCGGAAGAAGATCCGACCTTCATCATCCGTATCGATGATGAAACCGGACAGACCATCATCAGTGGCATGGGAGAGCTCCACCTGGAGGTTCTCACCGACAGGCTGAAGAGGGAATTCAACATTGAATGCAGTAGAGGAATCCCGCAGGTTTCCTATAAAGAGGCCATCACCTCTACTGTTGTACATCGTGAGATCTACAAGAAACAAACAGGTGGCAGAGGCAGGTTTGCCGATATCACCGTTGAGGTTGGCCCTGCCGATGATGGCATTCGTGGCCTGCAATTCATTGACGACATTAAAGGTGGTGTTATTCCTAAGGAATTCATTCACGCAGTTGAAAAAGGATTTAAATCAGCTATGGTAAATGGTGTACTTGCAGGATTCCAGATGCTAAGCCTGAAAGTGCGTCTTATTGATGGCAATCATCATTCGGTAGATTCAGATGCTTTGTCTTTTGAAGTTGCCGCGGGATTGGCATTCAGGGAAAGCTGTAAGAAAGCAGGCCCGGTGTTGCTGGAACCCATTATGAAGGTTGTGGTTACCACACCTGATCAATACGTGGGCGAAGTAAGCAGCGACCTGAACAAAAGAAGAGGACAGCTGGAAGGATTATCAACCATAAACCGTCTTCAGGAAATCAAAGCCAAAGCACCCCTGGCCGAGATGTTTGGTTATGTAACCACCTTACGTACACTGACATCAGGCCGTGGAAATGCCAACCTTGAGTTTTTACATTATGCGGAACTCCCGAAGGAGATCCTTGATGATGTTTTATATAATATAAAAGGATACGTTGTAAATTATTAATAAGATCGTAAAAAAAGTTAATCGTGAGTCAGAGGATCAGAATTAAGTTAAAATCGTACGATTATAATTTGGTTGACAAATCAGCCGAAAAGATCGTAAAAACTGTAAAATCCACTGGTGCTGTGGTAAGCGGCCCAATCCCGCTGCCCACCAACAAACAGATCTTTACAGTGAACAAATCAACTTTTGTAAACAAGAAGGCCCGGGAGCAATTCCAGCTTTGTTCTTACAAAAGACTGCTGGATATTTACAGCAGCACGAGTAAAACGATTGATGCCTTGATGAAGCTGGAACTTCCCAGTGGTGTTGAAGTTGAAATCAAAGTATGATAAAGTTTAAATGATAGAGTCATGTCAGGAATAATTGGTAAAAAAATCGGGATGACCAGCATCTTTAATGATGATGGAAAAAATATACCGTGTACTGTCATTGAAGCAGGCCCTTGTGTTGTAACCCAGGTGAAAACCAAGGATGTTGATGGCTATGATGCTATTCAGCTTGCCTATGATGACAAAAAAGACAAACATACCGGAAAAGCCCTCAAAGGCCACTTTGCAAAAGCCCGTGTAAGCCCAAAGAAAATACTTAGGGAATTCACAAGGTTTGAGGCCGGCCATCAGAAGAAATACGGTGATGTACTCACCGTTGACATCTTCGAAGAAGGTGAATTTATTGATGTAGTCGGATACTCAAAAGGAAAAGGATTCCAGGGTGTTGTCAAGCGTCATGGTTTTAAAGGTGTGAATGACGCCACACACGGGCAGCACAACAGGTTGCGTGCCCCTGGTTCCATAGGTGCATCTTCATCCCCTTCGAGGGTATTCAAAGGTATGCGTATGGGAGGCAGGATGGGTGGAAACAGGGTGAAACTTATCAACCTGCAGGTGATCAAGGTTATCCCCGAAAAAAACCTGCTCTTAATTAAAGGTGCCGTTCCCGGCCCTAATGGTTCATATGTAATTGTTGAAAGATGGAGTTAGCAGTATATAAAATAAACGGACAAAAAAGTACCAAAAAGATCAAGCTGAACAAAGCGATCTTTGGTATTGAGCCCAACGATCATGCTATCTGGCTTGACACCAAGCAGATCATGGCCAATCGCCGGCAGGGCACCCATAGCAGCAAGGAAAGAAATGCTGTAAAAGGTAGCAGGCGTAAACTAAGACGACAGAAAGGTACTGGTACCGCTCGTGTCGGCGACATAAAAAATCCAATTTTCCGTGGTGGTGGAAGGGCTTTCGGTCCTGAACCAAGGGATCATGGATTCAAACTGAATAAAAAAGTGAAACAATTGGCTCGTCGTTCTGCGCTTACTTACAAAGTCAAAGATCAGGAATTGGTTGTTCTGGAAGATTTCAGTTTTGAAGAGGTAAGAACAAAAAGTTTTATTGAGTTGTTGGGACATTTTGACCTGACTGACAAAAAAACGCTTCTTGTACTCCCTGAAACCGATAATAACATTGTGCTTTCAGCAAGGAACCTACAGAAAGCGAAGGTGATCAATGTCAACAGCCTGAATACATATGATATTCTCAATGCCAACAAGCTGTTGGTCGCAGAAAGTTCTATGAAAGAGATTGAAAAGATATTAGCATAATTATAATACCCACAAGCAATGAACATCATTATTAAACCGGTGATCACGGAGAAAATGACAGAAATGGGCGAAAAGATGAACCGCTACGGTTTTATCGTGAACAGGAAAGCCAATAAACTCCAGATCAAAGAAGCCGTCGAAGAACTTTACGGCGTGGATGTGATTTCTGTAAACACAATGACCTACAGGGGTAAAACCAAGTCCAGGTATACAAAAACCGGGATCGTAAGCGGAAAAGCAGCTTCATACAAAAAGGCTATCATTACAGTAGCCGAAGGTGAAACAATTGATTTTTATAGCAATATTTAGATAGATGGCTTTAAAGAAATACAAACCAACAACACCGAGTCAGCGCTTCAAGATCATCAGCGCATTTGACGACATCACGACATCCCGTCCGGAAAAGAGCCTTCTGGCTCCTATGAAACAGAGCGGGGGTAGAAATCGTGAAGGGAAAATGACTATCCGTTACAGAGGTGGCGGCCACAAGCAGAGGTACAGGGTCATTGATTTTAAACGGGAAAAGGAAAACATACCTGCAACCGTTAAGACCATTGAATATGATCCGAATCGTACTGCCAGGATCGCTCTTTTGTTTTATGCGGATGGAGAAAAAAGGTATATCGTTGCTCCACACGGGCTTGAAGTAGGCCAGGAGATTGTATCAGGAAAAGGTGTTGCACCAAATATCGGGAACACCATGTACCTGAGCGAAATTCCTTTTGGAACGATCATTCATAATATTGAGCTCAGGCCCGGACAGGGTGCAAAACTCGCCCGTAGCGCCGGTTCTTACGCACAATTTATGACCCGTGAGGGCAGATTTGCCGTGATTAAGCTTCCATCAGGTGAAACAAGGATGATCCTGCAGAGCTGTAGAGCTACCATCGGCATGGTATCAAATATTGATCATCAGCTTGAAAAATCAGGCAAGGCAGGCAGATCACGCTGGCTTGGACGTCGTCCGAGAACACGTGGTGTTGCTATGAACCCGGTCGATCACCCAATGGGTGGTGGTGAAGGCAGAGCCTCGGGCGGACATCCGAGATCAAGAAAAGGATTGCCTGCAAAAGGCTATAAGACCAGGTCGAAAAAGAAGCAATCCAACAAATATATTATAGAAAAACGTAAAAAATAATTAATCGCATTTCACCATGAGTCGTTCGTTAAAAAAAGGGCCTTATATACATTACAAGCTGGAGAAGAAAGTTCTGGAGCAAGTCGCAAGTAAAAAGAAAACTGTGATCAAAACCTGGTCAAGGGCTTCTATGATCTCTCCCGATTTCGTCGGGTTGACCATTGCAGTCCATAACGGGAATAAGTTCATCCCTGTTTACATCACTGAAAACATGGTTGGGCATAAACTGGGTGAGTTTGCTCCTACCCGTCAGTTCAGGGGACATGCAGGGAGTAAAGGCAAAAGATAATTAGGAAATAATAAGACAATCATAATGGGAGCAAGAAAAAGAAATCGTGCGGAACAATTAAAAGAAGCGAAGAAAAGTCAATACTTTGCCAAGCTGAATAATTGTCCTACTTCTCCGAGAAAGATGAGACTGGTTGCTGACCTGGTCAGGGGAATGGATGTGATGGCTGCACTCAGTGTACTGGAACATTCTCCCAAAGAAGCCGCCATCAGGGTACATAAACTCTTGCGTTCGGCTATTGCCAACTGGCAAACCAAAAATGAAGGCGTAAGGATCGAAGAAAGCAAGCTGTTCATCAAAGATATTCATGTAGACAGCGCCAGGATGCTGAAAAGGATCAGGCCAGCTCCACAGGGAAGAGCACACAGGATCAGGAAACGTTCAAACCACGTGACACTGGTGCTTGACAGTACAACTGAAATGCTTGAAAACTAGAAATTAAAAAATAAGATATTAATGGGACAAAAGACTAATCCAATAGGACTTCGCTTAGGGATCATCAAAGGATGGGATTCCAACTGGTACGGAGGTAAGGACTTCGGAGGTAAATTGCTTGAGGATAATAAAATTCGCAAATACCTCAATGCCCGTTTGGCAAAAGCAGGAATCTCAAAGATCATTATCGAGCGTACCCTTAAGCTGGTTACCGTAACAATCTTCACTGCACGCCCAGGTATTATTATAGGAAAAGGCGGCACCGAAGTAGATAAACTGAAGGAAGAGTTGAAAAAGCTGACCAAAAAGGAAATTCAGATCAATATTTCCGAGATCAAACGTCCTGAATTGGATGCTACAATAGTTGCTCTCTCAATAGCTAAACAGATTGAGGGCAGGATATCATTTCGCCGTGCCATCAAGACTTCGATTGCATCAACCATGCGCATCGGGGCCGAAGGTATCAAGGTCGTGATCTCAGGCAGGCTGGGCGGAGCAGAAATGGCCCGCAGCGAACAATATAAAGACGGTCGTATTCCGTTGCATACCCTTCGTGCCGACATTGATTATGCGAAGGTTGAAGCGCACACTACATATGGCAGGATCGGGATCAAGGTATGGATCTGCAAAGGTGAGATCTATGGCAAACCGGAACTGGTACCCTCACTCAGCGATGCACAGAAAAAACAGCCCCCAAGAAAAGCCGGCCGTGGTGGTGGCGGAAGAAGAAGATAAAATCGTATAATATTAAAACATAAATAAATGTTACAGCCAAAGAAAACCAAGTACAGAAAGCAGCAGAAAGGCAAGATGAAAGGAAATTCCGGACGTGGAAACCAATTGGCGTTTGGTTCGTTCGGAATCAAAGCCATGGAACCCTGCTGGCTCACCGGAAGGCAAATAGAAGCTGCCCGTCAGGCTGTTACACGTCATATGAAACGTGAAGGACAGCTTTGGATCAGGGTTTTTCCCGACAAACCGGTCACCAAGAAACCCGCGGAAGTACGTATGGGAAAAGGTAAAGGTGCCCCTGAATATTTCGTTGCCAGGGTAAGCCCGGGAAGAATACTTTTTGAAGCAGAAGGCGTGCCCATGGATATTGCCAAAGAAGCCCTCAGGCTGGCAGCACAAAAACTCCCGGTAAAATGCAAGATTGTCGTAAGAAGAGATTACATTGAATCATAAACAAACATAAGATGGAACAGGAAGTAATCAATGAATTAGGTACCGCGGAATTGCTTGAAAGGCTTGAAGAGGATAAAAAACTACTGGTCAAGCTCAGGCTGAACCACGCTGTTTCCCCGCTGGAAAATCCTAATAGGATCAAGATTTATAAAAAGGCCATCGCCAGGATGGAAACCGAATTAAGAAGAAGACAATTAGAAGAAGATAATAATCAATAATAAGATGGAAAGAAATCTTAGAAAAGAAAGAACCGGGGTCATTGTGAGCAACAAGATGGATAAATCCATTATCGTGCAGGTAACCCGTAATGTGAAACACCCCATTTACGGAAAGTACGTGAAGAAAAGCACAAAGTTTATCGCCCACGATGAAAACAATGAATGCAACATCGGTGATAAAGTACGCATCATGGAAACAAGGCCCCTGAGCAAAAATAAATGCTGGAGGTTAGTAGAAATCGTTGAAAGAGCTAAATAAAAATGATACAACAAGAATCAAGATTATTAGTTGCTGATAACAGTGGTGCCAAAGAAGTGCTCTGTATCCGTGTCCTTGGCGGAACCAAAAGAAGGTACGCCTCTATAGGTGATCAGATTGTAGTAACTATCAAAAATGCACTGCCCTCTGGTACTGTGAAGAAAGGAACTGTGGTCAGAGCAGTTGTTGTCAGGACAAGAAAAGAGATCAGGCGCCCGGATGGATCATATATTCGCTTTGATGACAATGCAGTGGTATTGCTCAATCCAACCGGAGAGATGATCGGCACCCGTATTTTCGGCCCTGTTGCCAGAGAACTGAGGGATAAGAAATTCATGAAAATTGTTTCACTGGCACCTGAAGTGCTTTAAGCGAGACCTAATACCAGAAAGAAATGGCAAACAAATTATATATCAAGAAAGGCGACACAGTGATGGTCATTACCGGCGAGTCAAAAGGCATGCAGGGCAGGGTACTCAAAGTAAACCCGAAGACCTACAAAGTCATTGTTGAAGGTGTGAATGAAGTAAGTAAACATACCAAACCCAATGCTGACAACCCCAAAGGTGGGATCATCAAAAAAGAAGCCTTCATCCACATTTCTAACCTGAAAGTGATCGACTCCAAAGGAAATCCAACAAGGCTTGGAAAGAAAATAGATGAAAAAACTGGAAAATCGGTCCTATATTCAAAAAAAACAGGGGAGGTTATTAAATAATGGAATATACACCTAGACTTAAAAGCAAGTACTACGAGGAAATCATTCCTACACTGGTAAAACAGTTCGAGTACAAGAATAAAATGATGGTGCCGAAGATCGTCAAGATCTCCGTGAACCAGGGGCTTGGACAGGCAATTATCGATAAGAAGTTAATTGACGCAGGCCTTGACGAAATTACGATGATCACCGGTCAGCGTGCTGTGTCAACAAAATCGAAAAAAGACATCTCCAACTTCAAATTGCGTAAGGGCATGCCGATTGGTGTGAGAGTAACCCTGCGTGGCGACAATATGTATGAATTCCTTGACAGATTGGTGGCTGTTGCCATTCCCAGGATCAGGGATTTCAGGGGGATCAACGACAAGGGTTTCGATGGAAGAGGAAACTATACTTTTGGAATACCCGAGCAAATCATCTTTCCCGAGATTGACATTGACAAAGTACACAATATCAACGGGATGGACATCACCATCGTTACCTCGGCAAAAAGTGACAAGGAAGCCCTTGCATTGTTAAAAGAATTTGGATTACCCTTTAAAAATCAAAACAGATAGAATATGGCTAAGGAATCAATGAAAGCCCGTGAAGTGAAAAGGGCAAAGCTCGTAGCAAAATATGCTGCCAAAAGAGCTGAACTGATCGCGAAAGGCGACTATATCGGTCTTCAGAAACTTCCGAAAAACGCTTCACCTGTAAGAATACATAACAGGTGCAGTCTGACCGGCAGGCCTAAAGGCTATATGCGTCAGTTCGGGGTATCCCGTATCAACTTCAGGGAAATGGCATTACAGGGCCTGATCCCGGGAATCAAGAAAGCTAGCTGGTAATATTATAAATGAATATTTAAGATGACAGATCCAATTGCAGATTATTTGACCAGACTCAGAAATGCAGTTATGGCAAAACACAGGATTTTAGATATCCCGGCATCCAATATCAAAAAAGACATCACCAAGATATTGCATGAGAAAGGGTATATCCTGAATTATAAATTCGTTGAAGCAGAAGGCAACATGCAAGACACCATTAAGATCGCACTGAAATACCATCCGGTGACCAAGCAGCCAGCCATCAATAGCCTTGAGCGGATCAGCAAGCCGGGCCTCAGGAAATATGTCGGTGCCGACAAACTTCCAAGGGTATTGAACGGACTTGGTATCGCCATTATTTCTACTTCTACAGGTGTAATGACCGACAAAGAAGCCAGAAAAGAAAATGTAGGCGGTGAAGTTTTATGTTATGTAAGTTAAAACAGGAGTATTAAGATATGTCACGTATAGGAAAATTACCCATCCAAGTGCCGGAAGGAGTTGAAATCAACATCTCCGACGACAATATGGTTTCCGTAAAAGGTAAACTCGGAGAACTTCAACAACAGCTTAACAAAGCGATGACAATGAAGCTTGAAAATGGCAAACTAACCATTGACAGCCCGAGTGAATCGAAGGAACACAAATCGTTGCACGGCCTTTCAAGGGCTCTGATTAACAATATGGTAATCGGTGTTTCAGAAGGATATACTACTGAGCAGGAGTTGGTAGGTGTTGGTTACAAAGCCAATGCCCAGGGCCAGGTACTGGAACTCGCATTAGGATATTCTCACAGTATATTCCTTGAACTTCCGGCGGAAGTGAAAATTGAAACAGTAACTGAAAGAGGTAAAAACCCCCTCATTATACTGAAATCACATGACAAACAGCTTATCGGACAGGTAGCTGCTAAGATCAGGTCTTTCCGTAAACCCGAACCATATAAGGGCAAAGGAATTCTGTTCAAAGGCGAACAAATCAGGAGAAAAGCCGGTAAAGCTGCAGCAGAATAGAAATTTGTAAGAATATTTAAAATCCTGAAAGGATGAAAAAGATAAAAGACAGGAAACAATACAGAAGGTACAGGATCAAGCTAAGGATCAGAAAAAGCATTTCGAGCGGAACAGTTGCCAGACCCAGGTTTACAGTATTCAGAAGCAACAAGGGAATCTACGTACAACTGATCGACGACGCTGAAGGAAAAACACTGATTTCAGCTTCTTCCCGCGAAAAAGGGATCGCAGATAAAAAAGTACCTAAGTTAGAACAAGCCAAACTTGTGGGCCAGCTAATTGCTGAAAAAGCAAAAGAGGCAGGAATCGACAATGTCATCTTCGACAGAAACGGATACCTGTATCACGGACGAATTAAATCATTAGCAGAAGCTGCAAGAAAAAGCGGACTTAAATTTTAAAGGATTATGGCAAACGTCAATGTGAATAGAATAAAATCAAGCGAGATCGAGTTCAAAGACAGGCTCGTCAGCATACAACGTGTTACCAAAGTAACCAAGGGAGGAAGAACCTTCAGTTTTTCTGCCATTGTGGTTGTTGGAAACGAAAATGGTGTAGTTGGCTATGGCCTCGGTAAAGCAAAAGAAGTCACTTCTGCCATTGCAAAAGGGATTGATGATGCAAAGAAAAACCTTGTAAAAGTACCGGTCCTGAAAGGGACTATTCCACATGAGCAAACCGGGAAATACAGTGGTGCACAGGTATTTATTAAACCCGCTGCACCCGGTACCGGAGTTATTGCCGGTGGTGCGATGCGTGCTGTGCTGGAAAGTGTTGGAATTAAGGATGTTCTTGCCAAATCAAAAGGCTCATCAAATCCGCATTCCGTAGTAAAAGCAACCATCGATGCACTGCTCAAGCTGAGAGACGCACATACCATTGCAGAACTCAGGGGCATAAGTATTGACAAGGTATTTAACGGCTAAAACAACAGAGATAAAAGCAAAGAAAATATCGGCGATGAAAAAACTTAAAATAAAACAGATAAGAAGCGGCATTGGAAGGACCGGACGTCAGAAAAGAACACTCACGGCCCTCGGGTTCAAAAGATTAAATCAGACAATCGAAGTGGAAGTATCCCCTCAGGTTGCAGGGATGATCGAGAAAGTAAAACATCTGATCGAAATAGAAGAAGATAAAAAATAACAGCATAAACAAAAAAGAGATGGATTTAAGTAATCTTAAACCGGCAAAAGGTTCAACAAAGAACAGGAAGCGTATCGGACGCGGACAAGGGTCAGGAAAAGGTGGTACTTCTACCCGTGGCCACAAAGGAGCGCAATCCAGGTCAGGTTATAGCAGAAAACCTGGTTTCGAGGGTGGTCAGATGCCACTGTACAGGCGTGTTCCCAAGTTCGGGTTTAAAAATATTAACAGGGTTGAATACCATGGTATCAACATTGATACACTTCAGAAACTTGCTGAAGAAAAAAAACTCAGCAGCATAGACCAGGAGGTGCTTGTTAAAAACGGACTGGCCTCAAAAAAGGATTTGATCAAGATCCTCGGACGTGGCGAATTAACAGTAAAGCTTGAGGTTAAAGCCCATGCATTTTCTGAAAAAGCAATCAGTGCAATTGAAGCCCAGGGAGGCGTTGCAATAAAACTTTAGTGCTTAATGAAAAGGTTAATCCAGACTATAAGAAATATATATAAGATTGAGGAGCTGAGAAACAGAATCCTTTATACCATTGGTATTGTCCTGATCTATCGCCTCGGTTCATATGTTGTGCTTCCGGGTGTTAATCCCTCAGAACTTGCGGCCCTTCAAAGCCAGACCAGTTCCGGCTTGCTCGGCCTGCTAAATATGTTCTCGGGAGGTGCATTTTCCAATGCCTCCATCTTTGCATTGGGGATCATGCCATATATTTCTGCATCCATCGTGGTGCAGTTGCTTGGAATGGCTCTTCCCTACTTCCAGAAGCTACAGAAAGAAGGTGAAAGCGGAAGAAAAAAGATCAATCAGATCACCCGTTATCTAACCATTCTTATCACTGGTTTCCAGGCACAGGCATATATTGCCAACCTGGTCAGCCAGCTTAGAAATCCGGACGGTTCCATCACTGCAATCATGCCGTTCGCCGGTACTACGGTGTCGCCATTCTTCTGGTTATCATCTACAGTAATCCTGATCTCAGGAACCATGTTTGTGATGTGGCTTGGAGAAAAGATTACAGATAAAGGGATTGGAAATGGTATCTCACTTATCATCATGATCGGTATCATTGCCCGTTTGCCATTCGCCCTGCTTGGAGAATTTATTTCCCGCCTGGAAGAAAAGGGTGGCGGACTGGTATATTTCGTCGTTGAAATTGCCATTCTTGTCTTTGTAATACTGCTAACCATTCTACTGGTACAAGGAACCCGAAGGATCCCTGTGCAATATGCAAAAAGGATCGTGGGCAATAAACAATATGGTGGCGTACGCCAGTATATACCACTGAAGGTAAATGCTGCCGGTGTAATGCCTATCATTTTTGCACAGGCCATCATGTTCCTGCCATTGACAGTGGCCGGATTTACCAGCGCGGATATGTCAGGTTTCGTTGCTGCTTTTTCAAATATCAACGGATTCTGGTACAACCTGGTCTTTTTCTTTATGATCCTGTTGTTCACATATTTCTATACGGCCATCACCATTAACCCGAATCAGATGGCAGAAGACATGAAAAAGAACGGAGGTTTTATACCGGGGGTTAAACCCGGCAGGAAAACTGCCGAATTTATAGATAACGTAATGTCTAAGATCACTCTCCCCGGATCTGTCTTTCTGGGGCTGGTAGCTATCATGCCTGCATTTGTGAGTCTCATTGGCGTGAATCAGCAGTTCGCTCAGTTCTACGGAGGAACATCATTACTCATTTTGGTGGGTGTTGTGCTGGATACCCTTCAGCAGGTCGAAAGTCACCTGTTAATGAGGCATTACGATGGCCTGACAAAATCAGGCCGCATTAAAGGACGGTCATCATTTAATATGTAGTGAAAACACTAAACTAAATGATCTATTATAAGACCGAAGAAGAAATTGAATTATTAAGAGAGAGTTCTTTACTTGTTGGTAAAACACTGGCTGAAGTTGCGAAACGCATCAGGCCTGGAATTGAAACCATAGTGCTCGACAAACTTGCTGAAGAGTTTATCAGGGACCATGGTGCAGCACCCGGCTTCAAAGGTTATAACGGCTTTCCGTTTAGCCTGTGCATTTCAATAAATGAGCAGGTAGTGCATGGTTTTCCAGGCAAGAGGATCCTGCTTGACGGAGACATTGTTTCCATTGATTGCGGAGTGCTCATGAATGAATTCTATGGCGACTCAGCATATACTTTCGCTGTAGGAGAAGTGGATGAAGAAGTCAGGCTGCTTATGGAAAGGACCAAAGAGTCCTTGTATAAAGCCATTGAAATGGCAGTTGAAGGAAAACGCGTCGGTGATATAGGACATGCTGTACAAAGTCATGTAGAGCAGTACGGATACGGCGTAGTACGGGACCTGGTAGGACACGGCCTGGGAAAAAACCTTCATGAGAAACCCGAAGTGCCAAATTATGGTAAACGTGGTACAGGGGTGAAACTGAAAGAAGGCATGGTGGTGGCCATAGAGCCAATGATAAACCTGGGAACGAGAAGCGTGTTACAATTGGAGGACGGATGGACAATTATAACAGCAGATAAGAAAGCATCTGCACATTATGAACATGATGTGGCGATAAGAAAGGGAAAGGCCGACGTATTGTCAACTTTTGATTATATAGAGGAAGTGCTTAAACAAAATAATGTATATGGCTAAACAACAATCCATAGAGCTGGACGGCACCGTTATCGAATCATTGGGCAACGCCATGTTCAGGGTGGAACTTGAAAACGGGCATGTGATCATTGCACATATTTCAGGAAAAATGCGCATGCATTACATTAAGATTTTACCAGGTGACAAGGTAAAACTGGAAATGTCACCCTATGATTTAACAAAAGGAAGAATTACGTTCAGATATAAATAGAAAGACAAGAAAAAATGAAAACCAGAGCATCAATAAAAAAACGATCACCTGAATGTAAGATCGTTAGGCGCAAGGGCGTCTTGTATGTAATTAACAAGAAGAACCCGAAATTCAAACAAAGACAAGGATAAACGTTTAAACTATAAAGTATCAGATATGGCTAGAATAGCAGGTGTCGATATACCAAACAACAAAAGAGGCGAGATCAGTCTTACCTATATTTATGGCATTGGAAGAAGTGCCGCCCAAAAAATCCTGACAGAAGCCGGGGTTGACTGGGGTAAGAAAGTTGAAGAATGGGATGATGATGAACAGAATAGAGTTCGGTCCGTCATCACTGATCATTACAAGGTTGAAGGTACACTAAGGTCGGAAACACAGATGAACATCAAACGTTTGATGGACATTGGTACCTATCGTGGAATTCGACATCGTATTGGTCTTCCGCTTCGCGGACAAAGCACCAAAAACAATGCACGTACCAGAAAAGGACGTAAGAAAACTGTTGCCAACAAAAAGGTAGCACCAAAAGGTTAATGTAAAATCGGACAAAGAATTAATATTCCGAAGTAATAAAAAAAAACTATGGCTAAATCAACCAGAGGTTCTAAAAAAAGGGTGGTCAAGGTTGAACCCACAGGAATGGCATATATCAGTGCATCATTCAATAATATTATCATTTCCCTGACCAATAATTCAGGACAGGTGATCTCATGGTCATCGTCGGGTAAGATGGGTTTCAGGGGATCGAAAAAAAATACGCCTTATGCTGCACAGCTTGCAGCTGAAGACTGTGCTAAGATAGCCTTTGACGCAGGCTTGCGCAAGGTTAAAGTTCATGTGAAAGGCCCCGGTTCCGGAAGAGAATCTGCAATCAGGACCATTCACTCAATGGGAATAGAAGTAACGGAGATCAAGGATGTTACACCTTTACCCCATAATGGATGCAGGCCTCCTAAAAGAAGAAGAGTATAATTTACAGAAATACAATAAAAGAATAATATTTTATGGCCAGGTACACAGGACCAACATCAAAGATTGCCAGGAAATTTAAAGATCCGATCTTTGGACCGGATAAAGCGCTCGACAGGAAACCTTATCCTCCGGGACAACACGGAAATGGCAGAAGGAGAAGAAAAGAATCCGAATACGGAATTCAGCTTCAGGAAAAACAAAAAGCCAAATATACTTATGGTATTCTTGAAAAACAGTTCAGAAACACTTTTAAGAAAGCCAGTAAGAAAAAAGGAATTACAGGTGAAATCCTGCTTCAACTGATCGAAGCCAGGCTGGATAATGTGGTTTACAGACTGGGGATCTCTCCTACGAGGAGAGGTGCACGACAACTTGTATCACATCGTCATATCGTTGTAAACGGAAATATCGTTAATATCCCCTCATACGAGCTAAGATCTGGTGATGTAATAGGAATCAGGGAAAAATCAAAATCACTTGAAGCCATCACCAACTCATTGACCGGACGAACCGACAAGTACAGCTGGCTTGAATGGGATGATGAAAAGCTTGAGGGAAAGTTTTTAAATTTCCCGACCCGCGAAGAGATCCCGGAAAATATCAGGGAACAACTTATCGTGGAATTGTACTCAAAATAAGAGTTTATCATAATCCTCATTAAGTGATTATTTAACAGACAGCATATTATGGCAATATTAGCATTTCAAAAACCAGACAAGGTAGTAATGGTCGAAGCTGATGAATTCACAGGCAGTTTTGAATTTCGTCCACTGGAACCCGGATTTGGTGTTACCATAGGTAATGCCCTTCGCAGGATCCTGCTATCTTCCCTTGAAGGATACGCTATCACCTCTATCAGGGTTGATGGTGTAGTTCAGGAATTTTCAACCATCCGTGGAGTGGTCGAAGACGTTTCCCAGATCATCCTGAACCTGAAAAAGATCAGGTTTAAAAGACAAATCGACGGCGAAAATACTGAAAAGGTCCATATCGTAATAGGTGATCAGGAAGTATTCAAAGCCGGTGATATCAACAAGTTTTTATCGGTATTCCAGGTGTTGAACCCTGAAGCAGTGGTCTGTCATCTGGATAGCAGTGTAAAGCTTTCCATGGAACTCACCATCAATAAAGGAAGAGGATATATTCCTGCCGAAGAGAATAAATCAATCAACGCTTCTGTGGAAACCATCGCCATTGACTCCATTCACACACCCATTATAAATGTGAAGTATCATATCGAAAACTGGAGGGTTGAACAAAAAACTGACTATGAAAAACTGGTGATCGAGATTATTACGGACGGATCCATCCATCCTAAAGAAGCACTGAAAGAAGCTGCTACGATACTGATCCACCATTTCATGCTTTTCTCAGATGAAAAGATCACACTGGATTCGGAAGAAAAAACAGTTACGGAAGAATTCGATGAGAGCTCGCTGCATGTTCGGCAGTTATTAAAAACTAAACTGGTAGACATGGACCTGTCTGTCAGGGCATTGAATTGCCTCAAAGCAGCCGATGTTGAATCACTCGGAGACCTGGTAACATTTAACAAGAACGACCTGCTTAAATTCAGGAATTTTGGGAAAAAATCGCTGACCGAACTTGAAGAACTGGTCAAATCCAAAGGACTTGAATTTGGCATGAACATTTCGAAATACAAATTAGATAAGGAATAATTGCAATGAGACACGGTAAAAGATTTAATCATTTAAGCAGGACAAGTGCTCACAGGAAAGCCATGCTTGCCAATATGGCCAGCTCGCTCATTATACACAAGCGTATTAAGACCACACTTCCCAAAGCCAAAGCTTTGAGAACATATATTGAACCTCTTATTACCAAATCTAAAACTGATTCTACCCATTCCAGAAGGGTGGTATTCAGCTATCTTAATGACAAAGAAGCTGTAACTGAACTCTTCAGGGAAATATCCGCAAAAGTAGCCGATCGTCCGGGTGGATATACCAGGATCATAAAAATAGGAACCAGGTTGGGTGATAATGCAGAAATGGCATTCATCGAACTCGTCGACTATAATGAAAACCTCCTGGGAGCCGACGATAAGGCTCAGAAGAAAACACGTAGAAGAAGAGGCGGTGCGAAGAAACAGGAAGCCGATTCACCTGCTGCTGATCAAACAGTAGAAACTGTTGATGAAGTTGTAGAAGAAAGCGGAGAAGAGAAGACGGAAGAAGAGAAGGAAGAAGCGAAGGAAGAAGTGAAGGAAGAAATGAAGGAAGAAGTGAAGGAAGAGGTGAAGGAAGAAGTGAAGGAAGAGG
>JABMQZ010000054.1 GCA_013202965.1 Bacteroidota bacterium
TTAATACCTCGTGGGCTTGCCCCGAGGATAATCAATTTTAAAGATTTTTTTATTACATCGCAATGAAAAAAATAATTACTTTAATAATACTTACAAGCAGTTTGACTATGATGAGTTATAGTCAGCCAACTGCTTCAGTTACAGTTGAAAATCCCCGGATCAGCGGCTCTAACTTTTTGTTCGACGTCTACTTTATGCGGACGAATAATGATCCCTCCTGGACTTCCTTTGGATTTACAGCATTGGGAAACAGTTCCTGGTTTTTTAATTGGAATACTACAGTTCTGAACACACCAACCCTTGCTTATGTTGATACCACTCTCCTTCCGCTGCTGACATATTCAAACGTTATAGGGAACATTGGCGGGCAATTGGCTATTACGACAACAGTATTAGGTGGCGGTAGTGCATTTGTTGTTACTCAAGACGTATGGTATCATGCCTTTACGGTTCAGTGCAACATTACCGGGGCAGGGCAGACATCTATTAGCTGGGATGCATTAAATACAGGGCTTACCGCAATTAATGCCAGTACAAGTGTTACTGAAACTTATTTTGATTCCGGAAATGATATCGCTACAACCCACAAATGCTGGACCGGTGCCTTCAACGCTGACTGGGATAATATAATCAACTGGAGTCCGAATGGCGTGCCAACAACTACGGATGATATTATTTATCCGAACAATCCAACTACGGAACTTTCTGTATTTATAAGTACCTATGGATCGGTTCAGAATCTCAGGGTCAACCATCATGCACAACTTTATATTCCGGGGAATAAGGGCCTGGATGTTAGTGGTACGACCACCCTCATGGGTGATACGAATATCGTTCTTGATTGTGCAACCGGAAATGGTACACTCTCATCTTCGTTTATGCCACATGGAGGAATAACATACAATGGTTTTGTTTTAGAAAACGGCCATATTGAGGTTCACAGGAATCTTTATTACACCGAAACTTCTGCAAGCTATTATATGCACCAGGTAGCCGCTCCTGTGGGTGGGGTGATCCTGGATGACTGGGATATGATCCCGGATTATTCTTATGCTTTTGAGTTTAGTACTATATCACAGGATTGGTGGAATATCTACGTTCCTTCCCGTCCCACACCTTCGGGATACGGATTCATTATCAGTGTGTATGATCAAACCTCAGCTTCAACACAGGATGTGGTATTTTATGATAACCTTGAATTAGGAGCTGTTTCACCTACTTTCGTCCTTGCAAATAATGAGCTTGCCTTACTTGGTAATCCCTATACTGCTCCTGTCGAATGGGACTTAATGATAGTGGGACAAACCAATATCCTAAACAATGTTTGGGTATTTGATCCTTCAACCGGTGCTTATGTGAGCTATGTTGGGGGTACAGGTGGTAATTCATCCGCTCGTTACATACAACCCGGTCAGTCATTCTTTATTGCAGCTACAGGTGCAGCCACACAGTTTGATATGGACCCGGCTGACCGTACACATAATATAGAAGATTATTTAAAGGATGAATTCCCAAATTTGCTCAGGGTTTATACCGAAGGCGGTAACGAGACTTCTGATGAAATCTATGTTCGCTTCAAGGAAGGAGTAACTGCAGCATATGATGTGAATCATGATGGCGAGTATTGGCCGAGTGCTTATGGCGAGTTTGCTACTGCAATGTATACCGTCAGCTCAGATGATGTTAATCTTTCTATTGACGCCAGGCCCATGATCGAAGGGGAGCAGGTGAGCATTCCGCTACACTTCAAACCTACAATAGAGGCTGAATACAAGCTCCATGCTGATGAGGAATCTTTGAGCAGCTTTGCGCTGGGCATCGAGATTTTATTGGAAGATACTTTCCATCCTGAACTGGATTTGTTTGATATGCGTTCTGGGAGCGGCTATGAATTTTCAGCCACCCTCGAAGATGATTATGATCGTTTTATCTTGCATTTTTATGATGAAGCTTTTGGTATAGCAGACGGACGGACATATAAACCAATAAAGATATACAGCAATCGTACAGATGCATTTATTATGAACGATAGCGAGCAACTTATCAAAGAAATTCTGGTCTATGATATAATGGGTAATCTTCTTCTTGATAAGGTGGGAGTCTACAATGACGTTACACAGTTATATGTAAGTGATAAAACGGGTTACTACGTTGTAAAAGTGATTACGGACAAGGCGGTGTATACTGAAAAAGTATTCATTTCCAAATAGTAAAGTTGATTTCTTGAGTTATTTATAAGGTAAATTTGATTAGGTTTGCGCACATGAAAAAAGCAGTTGGGATTATATTAATAATCTTTCTAATAACTATGGCATCTGCCCTGAGGGTGTTCGCCGCACCACCACCGCCACCACCAAATCCGGGTACAGGAGATACGCCAATTGGTGCGATGCCAATTGGCGGCGGGCTGATCATACTGGTGGCACTCGCAACAGGATACGGTGTTCAGAAACTGTATAATGCAAGGAAAAGAAAAATTAACGAATAGCAGATCAAATAAAATATAAGAAGGACCGGCAGGCGATTGTAAATTGACTGCCGGTTTTTTTATTAAATTGTTGGTAATAATTGCTGAGTGGTTTGTAAATGAATAGAGGGGGAGGAGGGGTGAGAAATTTTTATCTAAACTTCAAATTCAGGAATAATTTAAAACTCAAAATTTAAAATTTAACATTTTCAAAAACTCCTCAAGCCTGAGAATGCTAATTCCAAGCGTCTCTGTCTTTTCCAGCTTTGACGGACCGGCTTGCTCTCCTGCTATAAGGTAATCAGTTTTGGAAGACAAGGAAGAAGTGTTCTTCCCGCCATGCTGTTCGATGAGCTGCTTAATCTCGTCTCTTGAAAATTCACTGAATGTACCGCTGATCACAAAAGTCTTTCCTTCCAGAAGCAGGAAGTGTTCTGGTGTTTCCTCAGAAAGCAGCATTTGAACACCGGCATTTTTTAAACGCTCTACAAGACGCAGTTTTGCGGGATCGCGGAAATAGTTGTAAACAGATTCAGCAATGCGGTCACCGATTTCATGTACGTCTGCCAGGGATTCCGTATCTGCTTCAGCAAGTGCTTCCATAGACCTGAAGTGCTTTGCCAGGATCTTTGCAACAGTCTCGCCAACATACCTGATGCCTAATGCAAACAATACGCGCTCAAAGGGAACGGCAAGTGAAGCACTGATCCCCTTAATAATATTCTCACAGCTTTTCTCTTTGAAGCTGACTTTTCGTTGCTTCCTGCCATCCATGGCAGGAAATACCTTTTCAAGCCCCAGGAGATTATCATATTTGAGCCCATACAGATCTGCCGCATCTTTGACCAGGCCATGATCAAACAGTATTTCTATCTTTCCTTCACCCAGGCTGTCGATGTCCATGGCGCGACGGCTGATGAAGTGTTCAAGCCCTCCTTTGATTTGTGGCGGGCATGCATTTTCATTGGGACAATAGTGCTTGGCTTCTTCCTCTTTTCTGATCAGCAGGGTATTGCATTCCGGGCAGTGGGTGATATATTGCACCGGCCTGGCATGATCAGAACGCTGCTCCTTTTTTATCCCACTGATCTTAGGAATAATATCTCCTCCTTTTTCAACGATCACCATATCCCCCTCATGCAGGTCCAGCTGTTCAATGATGTCGGCATTATGCAATGAAGCCCGTTTAACCGTAGTCCCTGCCAGCAATACAGGCTTTAGATTGGCTACAGGCGTGATGGCACCGGTTCGCCCGACCTGGTAACTGACAGACTGCAATTGTGTGACAGCTTTCTTTGCTTTAAATTTATATGCAATGGCCCAGCGCGGACTTTTTGCTGTGCTGCCCAGCAGATCTTGTTGCTTAAAATCATTGACCTTGATGACCACTCCGTCGATATCAAATGGCAGTTGATCCCTGGCCTCCTCCATATCATTTATAAATTCAAAAATATCGTCAAGCTTATGGGTCTTAATAATGTAAGCGGAAGTTTTGAATCCCCATTTATTGGTTTCCAGCAGAAAATCATAATGATTGTCGTACAATAATTGTGCACTGCTTATGCTATAAAAGTTGCAATCCAGCGGGCGCCTGGATACTTCTGCCGAATCCTGCATTTTCAGGCTTCCGGATGCGGCGTTACGCGGATTTGCAAACAAAGCTTCTCCCGACTCCTCCCGCTCCAGGTTGATCTTACTGAAGCCCTCGTGAGGAAGATAAATTTCTCCGCGAATTTCAAATTCTTCAGGAAAATTACCATGTAGGTGAAGGGGAATGGTCCTGATGGTCTTTACATTCTCACTTACATCATCACCCTGGGTGCCATCCCCCCGGGTAACTGCCTGTTGGAATTCTCCGTTTTTATATGATATTGAGATGGCGACACCATCGTATTTCAGTTCACAGACATATTCAATATCCGTACCGATAAGCTTCTTCACCCGCTGGTCAAATTCTTTGATCTCTTCTTCAGAATAAGTATTCGAAAGTGAAAGCATTGGAGATTTGTGCCGTACACTGAGGAAGTCTTTGGTGATCTCTCCTCCTACACGCCTGGAAGGAGAATTTGGATATGCATATCGGGGAAACGCCGCTTCCAGCCTGATCAACTCCTCGAGGAGCATGTCAAACTCATAGTCGCTGATAATTGGAGCGGAAAGAACATAATAATTATAATTGTGCTGATGGACCTGCTCTGTAAGTTCCTGTATTCTGATCTTTGCGTCTTCTTCTTTCATCTGAGCTACTCTATTCTATTGGGATGCAGATGTGTATTCCTGTAAATATAAACATTTTGGTTCTCATTTACAGGATTTAACCAGAATAAAACACGGTCAATCACTCCGGGCCTAATGCTTGTTTCGTATTCCATGTCAGGGAAGATCTTCTTTATATCTGCCAGTCTGGCATCCAGATTTACTTCTCCCTGGAAAATATAAAAATCGGGGCGATGCTCCTCATTAATAATATAAAAATCCGAGATATTGCTTGCAGGTGAATTCCCGGACACTTCAGTGTAACTTACCCATTGGCCAAGATAATACATGGGAAGCAGATTGATTCCACTGCGGTTTGTGTTTTCAACAAGTATACGCTTGATACCCGGATACCGGGATAAATAAGTCATGCTTTCCACCCTTGCCCGTTTACTATATGTTGTGCTGATCACCAAAAGCACAATAATATTTACAATCCAGAAAGCCACCCAGGATGAACGATATAAAAGCATTCTTTTCTTCCAAAACCCGGACTTGTTCATAAAGGCATACCATCCGGCAGTACCAAGTATTATGATAAAAGGAAGAATGGGCAGGATAAATCTCTCCTGCTTGTTGGGATAATAAGAGTGAAATGCCAGGAATATTATGCTTGGCAGGAAAATCAATAAATGCTTTTTCCAGTTTTTATAGAAGGCATAGAAAAATCCGAAGAAAAGGTACAGGCTGACTGGTGGGATGAATACCAGAAGTATCACCAGGATATATTGATACCAGGGGCCAATAATGTATTCATCATAATTATACATATTGTAGCGTATATACTCCGCCAGCTCTGCGAAGGGATACCCCCAGATATAGATATCGATTAAAGCCAGCAAGACAAAGGATGAGAGGAGCAGTCCCACACCGAGGGACAGAACTTCTTTCCATCTGCCGAGTATCAGCAGTCCCAATCCAATACCGCCAATATAAACCAGTGACTGAAAGCGCATGGCGAAGGCGAGTCCGAGGACCAATCCTGCCAGGAGTCCCCTGATAAACAGGCCTCTGTGCTTTTCCTCATTCATCAATATCCAGGTTCCCCAGAGAAGAAATGGCACACAGGTGAATTCAACCAGGTTTCTTACGCTGATAAATGGGAACAGCCAGAGAACGGCCAATAACAAAGCCGAGATTTTTGCCGCTTTCCTGCCTCCGGCCTTCCAGGTGACCTTGTAGCCAAAATAAATGATCAGTAAAGACAAGGCTGCATGCAAAAACCTGACAATGTACATTTTGCCCTGTGGGTCTGTAAAACCTATGTAAGAGAATAATTTTAAAAGGACGTAGTGAATTCCTGTATAAAACAGATTATGTCCCGTTGGACCGGTATTGCCATCACTGGCAGGCAGCCAATTGTTATAATCAAAACCATCTACCCATGATTGTGATGCTTCAATGATAAGAAAGTGGTCATCAAACCATCCAAAGCCCTTTGAAAAGATAACAGCGATCAACCTCAGGATAATGGCAAGCACCATAATGATCCGGAAGGGGTGTTCTTCCCACATCTTTGAAATAATACTTCCCGTATGCTTAAATGAGGACATAAGGATGAAGCTGAATTTGAAAACCACTGAATTTAAGGTGTAGCTGCTACGACTGCTTATATCAGGGTAATATATTCGTAATAAACTTTTCCCGTCATCACTGGGTTGATGCACATTACAGGAATATGTGCCTGGTTGAACATCATTTGTTTGCCCCATGCTCCGGCAGGAAAATCAGGTGAAAAGATGTCGGCATCGGTCATGATCATGATCATGTCAGCACGTTCAGCAGCTGCATAAGCGATCATTTGATCGCCAAAGTTTTTTGTCTTTTCAGCATCTTTTATGAGGAATTCAATATTGTTTTCCTTAAAGGCGTCTTCGATTTGGGCAGTAACCAGCTTGATCTTGCCGGCAATGTCAGGATCTGTATGTGGTTGCCTGAAAATATGGATCAGAGATCCAAATTTCTTTGCAATATGCATAGCCCATTGTACTTGCTGTCTGGCTTCGGTAAAGCCATTTATCGGGAAAACAATTTTTTTATACCCTTTATCAAAAGATCTTTTTTGAACTACTATGGTTGGAACAGGAGATTTTGTAACAACTTTCAAAGCATAGCTTCCAACAAGGTATTGCATGCCTTTTTTACCATGTGTTCCCAGTACCATGACCTGGGCACCAATATCCGTGGCAGTTTGGTGGATTTCTTTAAAAATACTTCCTTCGCGGGTGATCGTTTCCACTGTAATGCGTGAATTCTCGCGAATTTCGTTGGCGATATCGTCCAGCTTATCTGTAATGGCTGATACTCCCAAATTATCTTTCTTGAGTTCTGATTTTGAATCGCGGTTGATAACATGAAGGATCACTAGTTTATAGTCCAGGTACTCAGCAAGTTCAACGCTATGATTGATTGCATTTTGACAGGTTTCAGAAAAATCAGTGGGTACGAGAACGATATCATTTAGTTTCTGTTCCATAAAAAATCTTTTGAGTGTTTATTAGGAAAACAAAAATAGGAAAAAATTATTGCATTGGGGGTTTATTCGTTGAATTGTTTTTAAGAGGTGCAGGGTGCCGGGTACCGGATTCCGGGAATAAATATGATTTAAGTACTTAAAGTATTTAGAGTATTTAAAGTATTTAAAGTATTTAAAGTATTTAAAGTATTTGAAGTACTCCTGATCCTGATCCGGCACCCGGCACCCGGTATCCGGCACCCGGTATCCGGTATCCGGCACCCGGTATCCGGTATCCGGTATCCGGTACCCGGTATCCGATAAACAATTTTTCCTTAATTTAGCTTTATGATAAAAAGAAGAGGTCTGGCATTTAAACTGAGCATTTATATCCTCACAGCAGTGCTTGTTGTGCTGTTCGCGCTGCTTTATTACAACTATATCATATCACGCAATCTTGCCTTGGATGATGCAAAAAGCGATGTTCAAAAGCTGACAGAACTGACGATTGCCAGAATTGAGAATATCTTAATCCCTGTTCAGAACATTCCTGAAAATATTGTTTCTATTGTGGAAAGCAATGATACAATTGAACGTTTGGGACTACGATCTGTCCTGGAAAAGATCATTCTGCAGGATGAGTTGATTTATGGTGCAGCAGTTGCGATGGCACCAAAAATTATTAATGGCGATACCTTTTATAATGCACCCTATTTATATGCAGTAAATGATTCGCTAATCATGAAAAACCTTGCCGGAGAGAGCTATAATTATACTAAAAAACCATGGTATCGCCTGCCGGAAGATCTGGGCAGGGCAGTATGGTCAGAACCATACTTTGATGAGGGCGGAGGAAACATTATGATGGCGACCTATGCTGTGCCAATATATTTAAAGAAGGATGGCAATAAGCATTTTGCTGGTGTGGTCACTGCTGACATCTCATTGCACAGCCTTCAGCAGATCATTAATTCAATTCAGTTTTTTGAATCCGGATTTGCTTTCCTGATATCATCAAGTGGGAATATTATTACTCATCAAATGATGAAAGGGGATGATAGTCTGGTGGTTCATAATATATTTGAAATGGATCATTCTGCTGAAATGCAAAGTGTTATCAGGAAGATGCTTAAGGGGGAAGAAGGGATTATGTCATTGAGGGGAATTGCTCCTGAACAGCGTCAGAATGACTGGATATCGTATGGGACTCTTAGTCGTTCAGGCTGGTCATTGGGTGTGATCTTTCATGAAGATGAATTATATCGGAGTATTCACAATCTTTATCAGAAACTGATTGGAATAGGTATCCTTGGCTTCATCATTATTGCGGTGCTGATATTTGTTATTTCAGGACGATTTGTAAAACCCATTGAGAAACTGGCTTTTGTTACCAGAAAGATTGGGGCGGGTGAATTTGATTTTCAGATTCCCTCCTTTGCTTCGAAAGACGAGATCTCTCAACTTGGGGATTCCTTCAGGATTATGCAGCAAGAACTCAAAGATTATATTATTAATCTGAAGGAGACGACGGCCCAGAAAGAAAAGATGGAAAGTGAACTTCAGATCGCCAGCAGCATACAGCAGCAAATGCTACCTGCAAAAAGGACTATTCCCGGAGGTGAAAACCTGGATTATTTTGGGATTCTGCGGCCAGCCAGATCTGTTGGAGGTGATTTGTACGACTTTGTTCCTGAAGGTGAATACTTGCATATTGCAATAGGGGATGTATCGGGAAAAGGAATACCGGCAGCATTGTTCATGGCCAAAACACTAACATTGTTCAGAGCAAAGCTTAGTGGCGGGAAAAATCCCGGACTTATCGCTGCCGAGATTAACCGCGATCTTGAGCAATACAATGAACAGTCAATGTTTGTTACCTTCTTTATAGGAAAATTGCACATGAAAACCGGCGAGCTGCAGTATACAAATGCCGGGCATAATCTTCCCTGTATTTTGAGATCCGGCGGCGATTATGTGATCCTGAAAGGAACCCATGGCCTCCCGCTTGGCAGTTTATCTGAGCAGGACTACGGTACAGATACTGTTACATTATCTCGTCAGGATAAACTCGTTATGTATACAGATGGCATTCCAGAGGCAGTGAATATGAAAAATGAGCCATTCGGCGAAGATCGCTTAAAGGATGTTTTGATAAAGTATTCCGGCCGGAAGCCTGATGAGCTTGCCAGGCTGTTACTTGCAGAAGTTGATGCCTTTGCTTCAGGCACCGATCAGTTTGATGATATTACCTTGTTTATTATTGAGTTCAATCAATGACCGCTCTTCCCATCCTCCCGTCACTAAGTCACTCAGTCACTCAGTCACTAGGTCTCTAAGTCTAGTACGGTACGATCTTTTTCCAGTTGTAGTCTCTCGGGTTTACACACATCACAGGAATTTGTGAAGTGTTAAAGATCATTTCTTCATCATAGCTTCCAAGAATGAAGGATGTTAATCCTTTTTCAGGATTTGTCATGATGAGGATCATATCAGCATTGCTTGAAGTTGCGAAGTCAATGACCTGGTTTGAGAAACCGGAAGATTTCTGTGCTACATTTATAGTATACTTAACATCGTTTTTATGAAAATGACTTGTGATGCCTGCAACAGCTTTATCAACGACTTCACCTGAATGCTGGAAGATCTTAATGCTTGCTTTAAACTGCTTTGCGATATGGACGGCCCATTCAGTTTTCTCCCATATCCCGGCATCGCTGGTGATAGGGAATACAATTTCACGATATGGTCCGTCAAATTGCCTTTTCTGGATCACGATAACAGGTACCGGAGAGTTCGTAACCACTTTGAGGGCATAACTGCCGGTTAACTTTTGCATTCCGACTTTGCCATGAGTTCCCATATACATCAGGCTGGCATCAACGTCGGTTGCTACTTCGCTGATGGTAGTAAAAATATCACCTTCTTTGGATACGGTATCTACCTGAATGCCAAATTCGGCGGCAATATTGGCAGCAATGCTTTCAAGTTGTTTCTCGACATAATCAAAACCTTCTCCTTCATTCTTAAGGAAAGATTTGGTGCTTTTGTCGATAACATGCAGCAGAACCACTTTGTACTGAAAGTGTTTTGCTGCGGCAGCTGCCTGATTGATAGCATTTGCACAAACTTCTGAAAAATCAGTAGGTACCAGGATGATCTTTTTTAACAAGCTTTCCATGTGTCACGTATTTAATGTTTTCAGCTTAAAATTAGTCCAGACAAATATAGATAATATTTTGCTTAGAAGGGATTTGTTAAATGTTTATTTTATCTCGGGTACCGGGTACCGGGTTCAAGGGACCGGGTTCCGCGTACTCCAAACTCACAAATTAGCTCACTGTAGTCACGCTGGTTCACTTTAGTTCGCGCCTATTTCATAAAACAAACCAGTTCTTTGATCTGCTTAAGGTTTTCGGCTTTTTTTTCATCCCTGAGCATACGGGCGGATTTGGTGAAAAAGTGATGGTTTTCGAGAAATATGATTTGTAGCTCATACCATTCCCTGAGTGTAGTCTCTCTGATGTTCAGGGTATTCCACTCATATTGCAAGCGGTGGGCAATCATAAAGAAATCCTCTCTTCCAAGGTAATCCAGATCTGCATCACACAGTATTCTTTCAAGATATGAATTGGCACTCTGAGGCAATTTTGTGGTGATGATCATATCGGAGATCTTCTTGATCTCTTCTTCGGTGTAGCCGAAACCTGGTAAATATTCCTGTGCAATCTCTACACTGGCATCTTCATGTCCCAGATAGGTTCTCAACATACCGCTATCATGAAAAAGAGCGGCAGTTTCAAGGAGGATGCGGTCGTTTTCCTCAATATTTTCAAGCTCAGCAAGTTGCATTGCTGAATTAAGGACGTCAAGGGTGTGATCGATGCTATGATAAGTTAGATCAGGTTCAAGTTCATCGACCAGCTTTTTGACAATAAAATCTCTGGCATCAGGATAATTCATAAATAATGTATTGCTGCTTTATTATAAAACGTTTCTTTTACTTTTTTTATTTTCTCCCCGTCTCTCCATCACCCCATCACCTCTTCCCCTCTTCCAATCGCTCAATCGTTCAATCGCTCAATCGTTCAATCGTTCAATCGCTCAATCGCTCAATCGTTCAATCGCTCAATCGTTCAATCATTTCCTTCTTATCAAGCTTAACTAAATCTTTCAACTCCATCCCAGTCATCAGGAACTCCCGCATCAATGAATTTCTGACAGCGCCCGATATATAACAATGCTGCCTGATCTGTGGGATTGATCTTTGCCACCTGCTTGAATTGTTTGATAGCTTCTTGAAATTCCTTATTCCTGTAATTCTGTATGGCCTGAACAAACAGGTCTTTTGATTTGATCTTCAATTCTTTGATATCTTCAGGATCGCCATCAATGATCTCAAAGATGTAAACAGCTTCCATCTTGCCTTTCACTTTAACAACATCCAGAAACCGATAATTATAAAGTGTCGGATCACTGAGTTTAACCAGTGTTTCCTCGGTAATGATAATTGATGATCCATAAACCTTACTAAGACCCTCCAGCCTGGATGCAAGATTTACAGCATCGGAGATCACGGTGCCTTCCATGCGTCCTTCTCCGCCGACAATGCCAAGCATCAGTGAGCCGGTGTGGATCCCTATTCCGCTACCTATGGGGGTCTGTCCGAATTGACTGATAATATGATTGAATTCTATCAGTTTAATCCTCATCTCAATGGCTGCATTTATGGCATCTTCAGTATTATCAGGAAACAGCGCCATGATGGAATCTCCCATAAATTTATCAACAAAACCATTGTTGTTGCTGATAACCGGTTCCATATAACCCAGGTAATTATTTAGGAAATTAAAATTCTCTTTGGGCGTCATCTGCTCTGAGATGCTTGTGAAGTCACGGATGTCAGTGAAGAGTACTGCCATTTCTTTCTGCACCTGGTCACCCAGCTGGATATCTGCGATACTGTCTTTTCCCAGGTATTCAAGAAATTGCCTGGGAACGAAGCGTGCATTGGCCTTATTGATCATGGAAATATTTTCGATGTAGTCTTTCAACTGCTCGCTCATAACATTGTAACCTTCGGTTAGTTTTCCAATTTCATCATTGGTTCTGACTATGCTATAGGATTCCATTTCGCCCCGGCCGGTACGTTGCATATTGATCAGCAGCTCTTTTACGGGGTATACAATATCTTTGGTTGTCCATCTGACAAAGAGCAGGATATAAAAGAATGATATCATTATTCCGCTGAATGTCCCGATAAGCATGATATAGCTATCGAAGAAGTTTATATAGATCACACCATCTCCCTGATCTAAAGAAGCGTTTGTGAAATAGCCCTCATACTTGCCAATAAGAATTTTATTTTGTTCCGGGGTCAGGGGGCCTTCAATAATATCTGAAATATTTGAAATGCTGATCAGCATATAAAATAGAACGATCAAAATGGGCAGGAAGGTTGTCATTGCACTCGAGATCCATAACCTGTTCCTGATCCTGCCAACTTTCATGTTAAATATTCTTTTACGTAATTCTTCGGCTGTGTAAAAGAATTCAAGGTAGCGGATGTGTACCCTGTGCTTTTGCCAGAAGTAAACCAGGAATAAGGTAAGTATTGATGCAATAACCATTATGAAAAAGAACTGCCGGTAGAATCTCAGCGTAATTTCATTAAAATCAGGGTGAAAGAGCAGGATGAATAGCATGTAACTCATTGTAATCCCGTAAGTTATAAACAGAATTCCGGCATTGATCATTGGCGTTTTCAGAATAAACTTTTTGCAGAACCTGAATAAACGTTCTTTGGTGTTTTTGCCTTTCCGTTTTCGTCTCAGATAAATCTTAAAAGGCAGGTTAAAGGCAAAGCCAAGAAAAAAACTGATGATAAGCAGGCGTATCCACAATTTGGAAACTTTGCTGAAATGTACAGTCATGCTGTCATCACTGTTTATCGTAATAATATCCTCCTCATCGGCAGGATCGGGTACAGCGCCCCCTTCTGTGCCTGTTGAATCACTTCCTGTGACTAAAAGAGCAGCATCAGCCTGGCTTGTTATTTCTTCAGTTCCGCTAAGGCTGTCCGGATGATAAGTTATTGCAATAGTATCCGGTGTGATCATGATACTATCCGGCATACTAAAGGAGTAATCACCGGTGCGCAGTTTTTGAAGATCCGGGCCGTGTTTGATCAGCAATATCCCGGTAACAGGGAATACCAAAAACAAAAAGAGCATGGTCGAGATCGCATAAATGCGAAACCCATAAAATGACGGACTTGCTCTGTATTTTTTCTTTGCCATTATTTAAAGCTTGTATGCCGGCCATACTAATTAGTGTTTGTCCATAATGTCCGCTGTCTTCGTTACGCTTGTCTTTCAAAACAGTCATTTACAAAAGTAAACTCCTGATTTTCAAGACTACGCAAGCCTAAACAGCGAACATTATGAACTAAACACAGACTTTATAGACGGACACTAATTAGTTTAGGCATTAGGCACTCGGCACTCATCACTCGGCACTCGGAACTTCTAACTCCCCTTTACCGGGTAAATGATCTCCATGCCACGCATGATGGCTTTTTCATTGTCGGGGATCATGTGATGGTAACGTTGAGGCAGGGATTTCTTCAATCCTTTGATCACGTTATCCAGTTCTACCACAGGGTTTACCTTAAGATATCCGCCAAGAACGATCATATTAAAGATCTTGGCCAGTCCCAATTTACCTGCTTCATCAGCGGCATCAACCCTGTAAATACGGATATCTTTTCTCTCGGGATGATGGCTGATCCCATTTCCGTCATAGATCAGGAGTCCGCCCGGTTTTACCGCTTTTTCAAATTTATCCAATGATTGCTGGTTCAGGATGATGGCGGTATCATATTCAGTAAGGATAGGGGAGCTGATGCGTTCATCACTGAGGATTACGGTAACATTGGCAGTTCCTCCTCTCATTTCCGGGCCATATGAAGGCATCCAGCTAACTTCCTGCTCTTGCATGATCCCTGAGTAGGCAAGAATTTTGCCCATAGATAAAACTCCTTGTCCGCCAAAACCGGCTATAATGATTTCTTCAGTCATTGTTGTATTTTTTACTTATTTACTAATTCACCATCCACCTTGATGTCGCCCAATGGGAAAAAAGGAAACATGTTCTCAACCATCCACTCATTGGAGTGTACAGGCGTCATTTTCCAACCTGAATTGCAATTAGAAACGATTTCAACGAAGTTGATACCTTCTTTAAAATTCATTTGATTTTCAAAAGCTTTTTTTATGGCTCTTTTGGCTTTCCTGACGTTTCCTGGTGTGTGGACAGCCTGCCGGGTCACAAAACGGGTCCCCGGTAACTCTGCGATCAGTTCAGTCATCTTAAGTGGATTTCCCATGATATGGACATCCCTTCCATAGGGAGAGGTCGAAGACTTCATTCCCGGCAGGGTAGTGGGAGCCATCTGACCGCCGGTCATGCCATAAATTCCATTATTTACAAAAATGATCACGAAATTTTCGCCGCGGTTACAGGCATGGATGGTTTCTGCTGTGCCAATGGCTGCAAGGTCACCATCACCCTGATAAGTAAACACAATTTTATGGGGCCAGGTCCTTTTGATGCCGGTGGCCACAGCCGGTGCGCGGCCATGTGCAGCTTGCTGCATATCTATATTCATGAACTCATAGGCCAGTACTGAACATCCAACCGGTGCGACACCAATGGTTTTTTCACCAATGCCGAGTTCCTCAAGCACTTCCATGGTGATGCGGTGGGCGGTTCCATGCCCGCATCCCGGACAATAACTAAGGATGTTATCTGTCATCAGAGGGGTTTTCTTATAAACCAGGTTCTCTACATTGACAATTTCTGATATTTCGTCTTTCATTGTTTAGCCTCCTATAATTTTTTCTTCAAGTGCCTGCAACGCCTCTGCCGGAGAATGGATGACCCCACCCATACGGCCGAAATGCTCTACTTTCATCTCACAATCAACTGACAGGCGGATGTCTTCTATCATTTGTCCTGCACTCATCTCGAGCGACAGTATTCCTTTTACCTGCTGTGAAAGTCTTCTGATTGCTTCGGAAGGGAAAGGGTATAGGGTAATGGGCCTGAGCAGGCCTGCTTTGATGCCTTTCTCACGTCCGAGTTTGATTGCTTTCTGGGCAATGCGTGAACTGGATCCGTAAGCTACAAAAAGATACTCCGCATCTTCGCACATGATCTCTTCATATTCTACCTCTTTTTCCCGTATCTCTTTGTATTTCTTCTGCAGATGTATATTGTGTTCCTCCTGCCTGTATGGATCCAGGTCGAGTGAGGTGATGATATTTCTTTCACGGCTGGCTGGTTTTCCGGTTGTGGCCCAGGGGGATAATTTTATGATCTCCTCATCGGTCCAGCGTGGAGTGTGCTCCGACAGGATAACCTTTTCCATCATTTGGCCTATCAGGCCGTCGCTGAGGATCATAACCGGTGTCCTGTATTTAAATGCGAGATCAAAGCCTTTTGAAACGAAGTCGGCCATTTCCTGCACTGAAGCCGGCGCAAGCACGATCATATGATAATCACCATGGCCGCCACCTTTGGTAGCCTGAAAATAATCTGCCTGGGAAGGTTGGATGGTGCCGAGGCCGGGGCCGCCCCTGACAACATTGGCTATAAGACAAGGAAGTTCAGCACCTGCCATATAGGAGATGCCTTCCTGTTTCAGGCTGATGCCCGGACTGGAAGAAGAAGTCATTGCCTTCTTCCCCGATGCCGCAGCGCCATAAACCATATTGATGGCTGCAATTTCGCTTTCTGCCTGCAGCACAACCATCCCGGTTGTTTCGTAGGGTTTTTCCACCATCAGGTATTCGATCACCTCCGATTGTGGTGTGATGGGATACCCGAAGTAAGCATCCACTCCGGCACGGATAGCAGCCTCAGCTATCGCTTCATTGCCTTTCATTAGCTTTAATTCGCCCATTATATAATTGTTTTGATTGAATTAATTATCAATTTTTTTCCTGTATACCGTGATGACACCATCAGGGCAAACAACGGCACAATTGGCACAGCCGACACATGATTCCGGATGAGCCATATAAGCGTACTTATAACCCTTTATGTTTACCTCTGTTGCCATGCCGATCACATCATTCGGACAGGCACCCACACATAATTCGCAGCCCTTACATCGATCAATGTCGACAATAATTGCTCCTTTGAATTTTGCCATAATTATCGGATTATTACGTTAGATAAATAAGCAGTTTTTTAAAGAGCTACGAATGTACAATAATTAAGGAAATCTTCCCGATCGCCAGTATGCAATTTGAGGCGGCAGCAGGTAATTTAGAATGATTATGAATAGTTTCTGATACCGGATGTTTGGAGGGGAAGGCTGGAAGAGGGGAAGGGGGGAAGAGCAAGAAACTTCTTCTATCATCTATCGCCTTCTCATTGGCCATTCGACATTTCGCATTTTACAAATACCATTCTGATGGAACACGTCTTAAAATGATAAACGCGATTGGTATTCTATGATATTCTTGTATTAAAGCTAAGCTTAAGCCTTCATAACAGCCGTCATAAGCAACGCTGTGTAGTTTTTAAACTTTAAACACTCACATCTGGGATTTTTATATCTTTACACGGATAAGAAGAAGATAGACGGCAGAGTTCATGCGGGCCGGCTAAACACAAAGTAATTAGGATATCATCCTTCAAAAGCCAAATATCTCGAACCCCTCACTTTCTATTGATACTGGCAATTTATTTTTTAGTAGGATTTCCAGGAATACAGAAGTTGATCAGACCAATTCCCTGATATACGCTTCCATCCGCATAAAATGTGTGCCTTTCCAAAACACCTTATCGCAATTTTTGCAATAAAAAAACTCATTGAAGGTTCTGAAAATGTCTTTGTCTACTTTATTATGGATTTCCTCTTTATCTGCTTTTACAAGAATTGTGTTGCATGTCATGCAGCGTGTAAAGGATTTGAATTGACTTTTAAGGTCAAACTTTGCTACAACCTCTCGAAGTTGTTCATGCTTTTCAATAGATCTTACAAAATAACCATGACTGACCTCCTTCGATTTCAGTAACAGTTTATCACGAGTGAGAATAATTCGTTTTTCTTTCCTGGCAACAGCGATAATTTCATTATCGTCTAAATCCGATCTGTAAAGGGTGTCGAATCCAAGCATTCTCAGGTATTTTGCCAGTTTACCCAAGTGGGCATCCAGAATAAAAATGCTAGTTCGCAATGCTGTTTTTCTCACTTTTGTTGTTGCCGAAACATCCATGCTTTCAAAAACCGGAAATACAGAGATATAATCACATTCTTTAAGCTTGTGCTCAAAATCAACCGATGTTCCATTGACCAGTATCATATCCACTTCCGATAGTGGGATGCCGAGAGATTCAATGGTCTCACGAACTGTAATAGGGGTTTTGAAAGATTGTACAAATACTTTTTGTTTCCGCCTGGGAGGCAGGAAATCATTTAGCTCAGCATAAAAACGGAATGTAAATTCTTTTTTAATGCTTTTACCGGCAGGTTTCTTTATTGTTGCAGATTTGGCCAAGGTTCAATGTTATTTAGTTTCTGTTTTTAATCTTTCTTAATTCTAAATCACCCGATCCCTTAGTCTCAAGATACAAGTTCAAAGTCTGAAACCCACACTTCAGCGTATTCTGAGTTGCATGCAAATTGAGATTCTATAAAGATATAAAATTCCTATCAAATTATTGACATTGAATTTGTTATGTTATACCTTTACATGAGGTAAGTTTGAAATAAGAGAACTTACACCATTCATAATAAAAAACATTAAAATCATGGCAGATAGTGTTTACAAAATCATTGAACTGGTAGGTACCAGCAGTGAATCATGGGAAAAAGCTGCTGCAGCAGCTATAAAGAAAGCATCCAGGAGCTTGCGTGATCTTCGGATTGCAGAAGTGTCACAACTCGATATGCAAATTAAGGACGGCAAGATTGAAGCGTATCGTACAAAAGTGAAAGTATCATTTAGGTACGAAGAGTAAATATGTAAGTTTGGAGTTTGTCTGTTGCTGATACCATTGGATTGTTTAATTGTTGAATCAAATGATTCCTCGTGGCTTGCCGCGAGGTTTCCTAA
>JABMQZ010000004.1 GCA_013202965.1 Bacteroidota bacterium
GCCCATAACAGATTGCAGTTGCTCACGCTCTTCTTTTATAAGTGTAACCTTGTATCGAACCATCGTTTTTGCCTGCAATATACAAAATAAAACAGACATTATCAAGTTGACATGGCACTAGACTCTTCTTCGGCTTCGCCAACACCAGGTACCGGATCATAAACTCCACCTGCATAGTAATCCAGACCCAGCATATTATAATTTTCACCAAACAATTTTTTCTTTTCAGCAAAAGTCAGTTGAGAAACAGAAGTCTCAGCAGTAAACCATATCATTTGGTATTGTTGAATATTGCTGTTCATTTGAGAAACTTTTACTGCTTCCATTGCTTGCTTATGGACTAATTGTAAGCTATCAGTAAAGTCTGTATATTCAGAGGCAGCATATAATGAGGTAAACTCAAAACTGGAATTCACAATCTGAACCTTAATAGAATACGGTTGTATGTTGTTTAAATACTTTGTCTCATCTGCTTCATTGAAGAACTCAAAATCCCAATCATCAACAATATACGGATAGGCTTCGTATAAAAGATATTCTTCAGAATTATTATCAACAAAGATTATTCTTACCAGGCTTGTGTCAGTGTTTAAAGTAATATTTCCCGTGAGAGTTAATCCAAATATTGTATCTGTTTGATTGAAAGGAAAGATCTCAGCATCAGTCGTAAAAGTGCTGTCAATAATTATAGTTTGTGCTTTAAGAATATGACTAAATGCACAAATCATTAATAATAAGGTAATTAGGGATTTGTAAATTGGGGGGGGGTAGATATTTCATGGCTTTTGGTTTTTGTTTCGTATAAAGATAAGGTAAAAATCAATATGTTCCAAGTAAAACTAAAGTCAATCGGTCATTATCATTTTAATAATATGTTTCCAGCATCAGCTACCAGCTTCCGGATTCTTAAGGATCGAATTTCAAACTTCACACACTGATATTTCCTACCTTTGATGCATGAAAAAAATCATCATTATAATACTGTTATCTACGATATTTCATATCCCTGCTCAGGCGCAACTCCAAATCGCATTATTAAAATATAATGGTGGAGGCGACTGGTACGCAAATCCCACTTCCTTGCCCAACCTTATCCGCTTCTGCAATGAAAAGCTCGGCACTGAGCTGGCTCCGGATTATGCTACCGTTGAGGTCGGGAGCCGCGACATTTTCAATTATCCTTTTATGCATATGACCGGGCACGGAAATGTGGTCTTTTCTCCTCAGGAAACGAAAAACCTGCGTGAGTATCTTATATCCGGTGGATTTCTACATATCGATGACAATTACGGCCTGGATAAATTTATCAGGCCACAAATGAAAAAAGTCTTTCCCGAACTGGATTTCGTTGAACTTCCGTTTGATCACCCTATATACCATCAAAAATACTCTTTCCCCAAAGGGCTTCCGAAAGTCCATGTGCATGACGATAAAGCACCGCAAGGCTTCGGATTGTTCTATGAAGGCCGCCTTGTATGTTTTTATACCTATGAGTGTGACCTGGGCGACGGCTGGGAAGATGCTGCCGTTCATAAAGATTCAGAAGAAACAAGACTGAAGGCCCTGAAAATGGGAGCGAATATTATTCAGTATGTGTTTATGCAATGAAAGATGGATACCGGGTACCGGGTACAGGGAGTGTTACATGCTTACATGGTTAAATGGTTAAATTGTTGGGCGGGTAAAATAAATACCAACAAAAAATGCCCGGATGTTGGTTAGTTGCTGGCAGCCTCTGAGTATAAGATTCGGCAATGCATTCAGTATCCGGGCATAATATCAAGCACAAATATAATATAATTTTTATATATTCGCAAGTTTTTATTAAATATTCGTATTATTTAGACGAATATTTGAATAAGCACTTCGTTTCTGGTTAAGGTTTTGGGATTGGGAATGAAGATTGATGAAGGAGATTGATGATAGAAGAAGGAGATAGATGATTGAAGAAGGAGATAGATGATTGAAGAAGTTTAATAAACCCACCCTCTTCTGTCTTCTGACTTCTGACTTCTGATAACAATGAAGCTTTATTTCCTCAGAGACAACAGCTGCTCCTGAATCACCCTGATCCGGACCTCTGCATCCGCTTTTTTCTGTTTTTCCTTACTCACTACCTGCTCAGGAGCATTGTTAACAAAGCGCTCATTAGCAAGTTTTTTATCAACCCCGGAAAGAAAGCCCATGGTATATTTTATCTCTGCTTCCAGCTTATCAATTTCTGCTTCAACATCAACAGCCCCCTCCAGGGGAATGAAAAATTCTGTGGATTTAACAATGAAAGAAACAGCTCCATCTTCTTTCTGATCTGTATAATCAAGTGCTGAAACCTTGCATAATTTCTTTAGCACACAGTCGAAAGAAGTCCTGGCTTTTTCTCCTTCATTCTTTTTTATCATCAGGCGGATCTCCTCCCTGTTGGGAATATTTTTTTCCATCCTGATCTTTCTGATCCCTATAATAACCTCCCTGACGTAGTCAAATTCAAGAAGGATCTCATGATTAACCGAAGACGCCAGCGGAATATCTGAAATCATCAGGCATTCATCATCATTTCTTTCAGCAAGGTGATGCCAGATCTCTTCGGTGATAAATGGCATGAACGGATGAAGAATTTTCATCAGTTCTTCGAAAAACACTATCGTGCTTTTGAGTGTAGCAGGGTCAATATCCGCCTTGTATGCTGGTTTGATCATCTCCAGGTACCAGGAACAAAAATCATCCCAGATGAGTTTATATACTGCCATCAGGGCATCAGAAATGCGATATTTTGAGAAATGGTCCTGAATCACCCCCAGGGTCTCATTCAACTTATTTTCGAACCATTCGATTGAGATAGCGGCAGTTTCAGGCTGCTCCAGGCTTTCATCCGTCTGCCATCCTTTCACAAGCCTGAGGGCATTCCATATCTTGTTACTGAAATTCCTGCCCTGCTCACATAAGACTTCATCAAACGGCAGGTCGTTGCCTGCCGGTGAGGTCAGCAACATTCCCACCCTGACTCCATCGGCTCCGTATTTCTCAATCAGCTCAATGGGATCCGGCGAATTGCCAAGGGATTTCGACATCTTCCGACCCTGCTTATCCCGCACGATCCCGGTAAGGTATACATTTTTGAATGGTATCTCATTCCGGTACTCCAATCCGGCCATGATCATCCTGGCGACCCAGAAAAACAGGATCTCCGGGGCAGTAACCAGGTCGTTGGTGGGATAATAATAGTTGATATCTTTATTGTCGGGATGACGAATGCCATCGAAAACAGAGATTGGCCACAGCCATGAGGAAAACCAGGTATCCAATACGTCTTCATCCTGCATAAGGTCATCAAGGCTTAAATCTGGATTTTTTGTTTCTTCCCGGGCCTGTGCAAGTGCCTCTTCCTTCGTCCCGGCAACAAAAACTTCCCCCTCGGGAAGATAATAAGCCGGGATGCGTTGTCCCCACCAGAGCTGCCTTGAAATACACCAGTCACGTACATTTTCCATCCAATGCCTGTATGTATTCTTGAACTTTTTAGGATGGAATTTAATCGTGTCGTTCTCTACAACCTCCAAGGCAGGTTTTGCCATGTCTTCCATTTTCAGGAACCATTGCAAAGACAGTTTCGGTTCAATAATTTCATCCGTACGCTCTGAGAAACCAACTTTATTTACATAATCTTCAATTTTTACGAGATGGCCTTTTTTTTCCAGGTCTTTCATTATCTTTTCCCTGACAACAAAACGGTCCTGGCCGATATAGAGCTCCGCCTTCTCACTCATGCTGCCATCATCATTGAAGATATCGATGCTTTTCAGTTTATGCCTGATACCGATTTCATAGTCGTTGAGGTCGTGAGCCGGAGTGATCTTCAAACATCCGGTTCCGAATTCCATATCCACATAATCATCAAAAATGACAGGAACCACCCTTTCTAACAACGGGATGACCACCTGTTTTCCCTTCAAATGTGTGAATCGCTTATCATTTGGATTTACGCATACTGCAGTATCACCCAATATGGTTTCGGGACGTGTTGTGGCAATGGTCACCCATTCGTCCTCAGCACCGTCGATCCGGTACCTCAGATAATATAGTTTTGACTTAAGTTCCTTATGAATCACCTCTTCATCGGAGAGGGCGGTCAGTGCTTTGGGATCCCAGTTCACCATGCGCACACCACGGTATATAAGCCCCTTTTTATAAAAGTCAATAAAAACTTTGATAACTGATTCATAAAGGGCTTCATCCATGGTGAATCGGGTTCTGTCCCAATCGCATGATGCTCCGAGCCTTTTTAATTGTTCCAGTATGATCCCCCCGTGTTTTTCACGCCATTCCCAGGCATGCTCAAGAAATTCTTCCCTGCTGAGTTCTGCTTTATCGATACCTTTCTTCTGAAGAAAAGCCACCACCCTTGCTTCTGTGGCAATTGATGCATGATCGGTACCGGGCAGCCATTCCGCATTATAGCCCTGCATCCTGGCACGGCGCACCAGAACATCCTGCAATGTATTGTTCAGCATGTGTCCCATATGAAGCACACCTGTTACATTTGGAGGGGGAATAACGATGGTGTAAGGCTCTCTTTCATCCGGTTCGGATTTGAAATAGCCTTTCTCCATCCAGCATGAATACCATTTTTCCTCAACTTTCGCAGGACTATATTTACTGGGCATCTCCGTCATGAACTTCCGTATTTTGATTGGCAAAATTAGAAAAAATATGTATCACTTATTCAATCCATCAGTCCGGAAATACAAAAGGCACCGGTAGAAATACAGCCGGTGCCTTTCTGAAAGAATATATATAGGAGCGGATTACTCTCCGCCTGATTCGCTTTCTCCGCAGTTTCTGCTGCCCTTACTTTTCATGAAAGAGGACAGAAAGTCGTTCGTGCCAAGCAAAGCAAGGTCGATTTCCCCCTTGACATACACCATCATCACTTCATCAGACTCTTTCACCAACAGCACAAATTCCTCTATCAGTCCACTGCTTTTTTGATTGGCATAAAGCGAAAAACTTTCATCTTCCGAATGCACATGTGCCAGCTGTGCATATCTGTCATCAGCAAGTGCATCAAGCGCTTTGGAATAAAAGCTTTCACGGGTTTGTGCAGAAGTCATTGCTGAGTCGCAACTGATGATCTTAATGGTTTCGAACTGGGCAAAGATATCTTTAACTTCCTTGTCTTTCTCCTGCATTTTGCCGGCAAATTCCGTTTCTCCCAGATCAATCTCCTGGATGTTGATCCCCTCTTCAAAAGCATTCCTTTTGATAAACTTTTCTGCCGGGGATCGCTGGGCAAATGCAGTTAATGCAAATACCGTCAGGATGATAAATGTAAATAGTCTCATGGCTAAGCGATTTTATTTATCATCTTCATCGCGCTCCTTGTCAGAGCCTTCGAAGTTTCCCATATGCTCCAGGCCCATGGTTTGAGACACTTTGGAGATGGTTTCAAAGTCAATGTCACCAAAGATGCTGATAAACCCGGCTTCATCATCCGATTGGATCAGAACCAGGAATTCCTTAAAGATATCTCCTTCCTGACGGGCAACAAAGCGGACTTTTTCATCCTTATCATCTACCACCATCAACTCTGCGAAGCCTTCAAGGTCGAAAGCTTCCAGGTCTTTCTTGAATGCATTGAAATCCTTGTTTTCATCGGTGCCGTTTTCATACATGACGATCCTGATGAATTGAAGGTTTGCCATGGATTCTTTCATCTTGTTCATCTCCTCGGCATCATCGCCTTCAAATTCCATCTGAGCGATCATGCTGAACAGCTCCTTGGTGATATGAACGGTAGTGAAACCATCTTTTCCACTGTATTTTTCGTACAGCTTTTCAGTTACACTTTCCTGGGCCTGGGCAAAAGGCGCAAGAAATACAACTGTCAATAATACAATAATGAACTTTTTCATTGTTTTAAGATATTAAGCACCATTTACGGTGCAGGGTTTGTAATTAATTTTGTTATCTGGCTAAATCTTGACACAGGAGCAGCTTTATTCACTCCATCATCAAATTTTGTTATACTGTTCAAGCTGTTTACCCCGTCTTCAAAGCGGGCTACTTTTTTGAGCGGATTGGCTCCCTGATTGAATTTTTCTGAAACAAAATATAAAATTTTGCTTGCCTCTTCAAAGGCTATATCAGTGTCATTGATGCTGCTATTCGTTGAAGATGTAAACGGATCAAAGCGAACGAAGATCGTGATCATGATCAAGATAGTGGCTGCTACACCACTGATATAATATATGTAGGCACGTTTCGATACCCTTGAACTGCGTTCCCTGATGCCGATCTCATTAAACAGTGCTTCATCAAAATCAGCGGGGAGTTCTGTCCTGCCTTCCTCATCAAAAAGCAGGAACTGCTCTTTCAGTTCTGCCAGATGAGCAGGGATTTCCTCCTGACGGAAAAATTCCCTGAGCCTCAGCTCTTCAGACAGGGAAGTCTCTCCGTTGAAGTACTTTTCCAGTACCTTTTCAATTTTTTGAGAATTCATAATTCTGTATTTTGATCAGGGTGTCCCTTATTGTTTTTCTTGCCCTGGAAAGACTGACCCTGATATTGTTCAGGCTCATGCCTGTCACCTCTGCGATCTCATCAAAGTCGGAACCTTCAATATCGCGCAGATGTATCACCATGCGCTGCTGTTCCGGAAGCAATTCCATAGCCTTTCTGATGGTGGCTATGGTATCGGCCATTTCTGTTTTCGCATATGGTGTTTTTAAGTCGGGCATTTCTTTTGTTTCGTCAAATGTTTCTTTTCTTGATGCGGGAGATTTTAATTTATCCAGGCAGTAATTTCTTGTCATGGTCATTGCATATGCTTCTATACTCCTGTACTCATTTAATTTGTCCCTCTTTGTCCATAAGCGAAGCAGCATTTCTTGCACCGTATCCCGGGCATCCTCGCTGTCTCCCAGAAGCCGCAATGCAAAACGATACAACTTGTTTTTCACCGGCATTACTTCTGATTTGAACTCTTCGATGGTCATGACATAAATTAGACGATTGTGTGTCAAAGTTATTACA
>JABMQZ010000055.1 GCA_013202965.1 Bacteroidota bacterium
AATATGAGGAAAGAGATATTACACTTCGCCAAGGAGTGAAATATTTATCAAAGTATTCGGTGATAATGCCAGGTTAGGTATTGCTTTCTGGATCGCATCTATATTTCGTGATCAGATGCTTTACTCCTTTAATAATTTCCCCATCCTGAATTTATTCGGTCCCAAAGGTACCGGGAAATCTCAGATGGCCATGTCATTATCCTGCTTATTCGGCCAGCAACAAACACCATTTAATATACATAATGGTACCAAGCCCGGATTGGCAGAACATGTTCAGCAATTCATTAACGCCTTCGCCTGGATTGATGAATACAAGAATAACATCGAATATGATAAAATTGAAACTCTCAAATCAATCTATGATGCTATAGGAAGAAACCGATTGAATTTTGAGAAGGGGAAGAAAAAAGAAACAACCCAGGTCAACTCTGCCGTCATTCTTTCAGGACAGGAAATGCCTACCGCTGATGTTGCACTATTTTCAAGAATGATTTTCCTGCAATTTCACAAATCAGAATATTCACAGCAGGAAAAGACCGACTACGACCTTTTGAAAGTAATGGAGAAAGAAGGACTGTCACATCTAACTTCTTCCCTTATTGCACACCGGAAATATTTTGAGGAAAATTTTTATTCAACATTCACCGCCGTATTTTCGGATATGTCCTCTGAATTGGAACACTCCGGTATTGAAGATAGAATCCTGAAATCCTTCTGCACTATACTTGCTGCCTTCAAAACCATACATGATAAGCTTTCAATCCCTATTGACTATGATGACCTTCGTGCTATTGCTATAAAGGCCATTACTGATCAAAACTCCCAGATCACTAAGAGTAATGAAATATCAATGTTCTGGGAAACCATCGAAGCTCTTTTTGATGAAAACATTCTTATTGACAAATGGCACTTCAAGGTTGATTCCTGCACGGAACTCAATTTAAAATCAGGTAAAATCATCCTGGATCCACCTGTTAATGTTCTTAAGCTCAAGTTTGGCACAATCTATAAAGCTTATGCCACTCACTCAAAAAGATCAGGACAGAGCGTACTTCCAAGCACAACCCTGAAGTATTATCTGGAAATCAACCCGGCTTTCCTGGGAGTGGAAAGAGCCACACGATTCTCTATTAAAGAATTCTCAACAGAAGAAGGAAAGGTTGTTGAGAAGAATCAGATCACAACTGCGTACACCTTTAACTACGAAAAGCTCAATATAAACCTGGTAAGGATCCCATCAAAAGAGAATACAATAAATGAAATTACCTCCTCTACAGGTCTGCCTTCAAAACCAAATAAGCAAGACCAGCTGCCATTTTAATTTAAAATCGATGAAATATTTTCTTTTCTCAGTCAGATAGCTTTTTTATGGGACAACAGGAACAACAGAACAACTATTTTTATAAGATACTGATTAACAGTTATTATTATTCTAAATTATTCTATAATCCTGTTGTTTGTTGTTGTTCCATGTTGTTTTTAGAATTATTTGTTGTTTTCTGTTGTTTTGCCTTTTTGCAATTTTTCATCCTAACATACTGATACTCTGATCTGTTGTTCTGTTGTCCGTGTTGTTCGCAAAATTCCCCCTTTAATTTAAAAAACTTAAAAAAAATCAAAATCATCAATTCTCAGTCCTTTTACACAACTCGTCATTAATCTAATTTTATACAATATTCTTTAACTATATGTCGGAATTCACTTGTAAAATACCGGTTAAATCTTACATCAAGAGTTATCTTGAAAATAATTGCGGCTATCCTGCAGATCTTTCAGGACTTCCGGAAATTCACGACTTCTTCCTTTCATCCTTGAGACGTCCCAGGTTTCATCGTGATAATCAATCTAAATGCAACTATACAGATTCCATTGAGATCATTATTTCCGAAGATGTCTTTCACCGCTTTGGATGGCAGTTAAGCAAAACCGATACTGTCCGGTTTAACCAAAGATGTGAAGCTTTCATTAAATTCAACTCCCGACAATTCATCATGGCTAATAATGCCCTGGGCATTCCTGTAAGTGAATGCATCCGGGAATTCCAACATCTTTATAATTTCTCTGAGGACTCCTTCTCCTATGAAACCATCAAAAAGGACTTTGATCGTCACGGCACGAAAACGCGTATAAAACTTATTCATGATTTTAAATCTGAATTAAATAATATCCTCTTGGATAACCTGTCTACATTGGGGACAATTAGCGATTCTTTTAAAAATGATGCTAACCTGGACATGAAATCAGAAGTAAAAAAGTGAAAATGATGCAAATATTCTCAATCTTTGTTTCTGCCCGGATATAAATTCCCTTATTTCTTAATCTGTTTTAATAGTGGTAAGGACAGCCCTTGAACAATTAGAACGGCCTTCCATAAATTTCTTGAATATTTGCCATCAATTACAATATGCATTGAAATTCATTAAATATCTTGCCTGGTTACATAAAAGGATGCTTAATATCTTAACACTTAAATTTCTAATCTAAAGGGTCTGCGAAAATTAAATACATATTTGATACAGTTAAATAAATAACATATTTTGCTTGACATTTCTGCGAAGTTATAGTAACTTTATGGATCATTTGAAATCTATTCTGAGACTAATGTACTTGTAAGCGGAACTACTTATCCATGGTCTGATGATGGTGAGATATATTATGATTGTCCGGATTGCTATCGCTTAACAGCTACCATTGAATATTTCGATAGTGGTGGGAAATGTTGCGAAGGGACAGCTGTTGACTACTTTGATGGTGATGAATTAATAGAAGGCACTGCAGTTCTTACCATTATTATGAACTAATAATATAAGGGTCAATCTATAATTGTAAATGGTTGATCCTTTATTAAATTTTTCAAAATGCACATACAGGATAAAATATTAAGAATCTTCTTTTTATTTCCTTTTTGTATTTTGGTGCATAATATTTATTCACAAGATTATAACAGGGCTAATATCTGGTATTTCGGCAATGAAGCCGGTATTGATTTCAATAGTGGCGAGCCTGTACCAATATATGATAACAAATTAATTGCAGGAGCTTGGCGTGGGACAACAGTGATGTCTGACACAAATGGTTCTATGCTTTTTTATACTCATGGTTTACGGGTATGCAATCAAATTCATGGCTTCATGAGTGGCCCTATTTTTATGGATGGGTCTCTTGACGTTATAACATTTCCAGCCCCAGGGTCTAATGAATTGTATTATATTTTTTCCGTTCCCAATTATTTACCAACAGCTTCGTTTTCATTAAACTTCTATAGCATTGTTGATATGACATTAAATGGTGGACTTGGAGATGTGTCAGAGCCAATACAAATTCCAGGAGCTTATGGCGCCGATCAAAAATTAACTGCAGTCAAACACAAGAATAAGAAAGACGTGTGGGTGGTTTTCAGGTTACTTCAGCAAGAAAAATATGCCTCCTACCTTATTACTGAAGACGGACTGAGCCCACAAGCTGTGTTAAGTCCTGCACCGGATTATGAAGATTTTACCAGTTTACAACTCGCTGGTCAAATTAGAATATCATATGATAAGAAGTATTTAATATTGGCGAATGTGGGAGGAGTTTATAATAATGAAGAAAGAGATATCCTTGAGATATGCAAGTTCGATGCTGAATCTGGAGAAGTGAATTATTTGTATTCAATGCAAATTCGCGATGATTCATTAAGTTCGAGTCTTTTTCATCCTGGTGGTATTGAATTCTCGCCCGACTCAAAATTTGCATACTTTAGTGTATTTATTGCTGGTGCAGATTCTGGTCTTATTTATCAATATGATATGCAATTTGTGGAGGATTCTGCAAGCTTTAATCAATCAAAAGAGTTAATTGGAATTGGGACACGATTAATGGGTCTTCAGTTAGCAAGAGATGGAAAAATTTATTGTACCGGATATTACGGAGGTGGAGGGGGTAGACCGTATATATCTCTTATTCATAAGCCCTGGGAAAAAGGGATAAGCTGTAATTTCCAAAAAGAAGCTATGTATTTAACTCCAGGAGGTGGAGAAGGGCAGCTAACTAACATATTATTAGATTATTTATATCGCTTCGACTATAAAGGAGTTTGTGAAGGAAACACTTTCCAATTTGATCCCTGGTTCATCCCAGAACCAACTTTTATCCAATGGAACTTCGGCGATCCATTATCTGGAGCTAACAATATCTCCACGATTCCTCATGCTACCCATAAATTCACTAATGGCGGCACATATGAAGTATCTGTTTATGTAGAATATCCCAGTGGCAGGATAGAAGAAACTTCACGTAAAATCGAAGTTGAATATGCTCCGGAGCCAGACCTGGGACCTGATACAACCATGTGTACGAATGCTGATATATTATTAGATGCAGAATGCGGCCCTCATCTATATTCATGGAGTACAGGAGCTATTGGCAGTAGCCAGATAGTTGTGTCAGATACCGGATGGTATTGGGTAAGGGTTGAGAATGATATGGGATGCTTTGAGATTGATTCCATTCATATTGGCCTCTTTCCACCTGCTATTGCAGATACAACAAATCTTGAAATCATCCCAACCACCTGCGGGGGCAGCACGGGGGTGATCAAAGGACTTATCATAAATGGCTTGCCTCCAATTAGCTATCAATGGATAGATGACCTGGGTAACCCGATTTCAACTTCATTGGATATCTATCATTTGCCTGTAGGGAATTATACCCTTGAAGTTACCGATAGCAATAACTGTATAAGCAGCTTCGGGCCTTTCTCTATTTTTGATGCCGGTGATGTATTAATTGAAAATGTAGATTACACTCAGGAGCATTGCGATCAGCAGGATGCAAGCATTACGATAACTGCTATATCCGGATTAGGAGATATGCTGTTTTATTCCATTGACAATGGAGCAAATTATTACAGCAACCTGGGAATATTTACAGCTTTATCAGCAGGCAGCTATGCCGTACGGGTAAGAGATTCATCTGATTGCCAATCAGTGTATATCAATAATCCTGTAATTATTCAGAATATTGATGCTCCAGAGATCATTGATGTGCTGATCGGCCCATCATCAGTTGGGCAAAGTACCGGTTCTATTGAAATCACTGCTTTAGGAAGCTCCGACACTTTGTTTTATTCCAATGATAATGGTGCGAACTTCCAGATCAATGATGGAGGGTTTTATAACCTTGCAGCGGGCTTCTACAGCTGTGTGGTAGTGGATGAAATTGGCTGTGATACAACATTTATTGTAGAAGTACCGGAAGAGGTTACTATTCGCCTGCAGGCTGTTGCCGGTGAAGATGAAGCATGTCCGGGAAATGCAGCCTATGTTCCTTTATTCGTTAGCAACTTCAATGATGTAGCCTATTTTAAGACTACGCTATTATACAATAAGGACTTTCTGACATGCACAGGTTTTGCAAATGCACATGTGCTATTGGAAGATTCATTGCAAGCCTTGTTATTTCCTACAGAAGGCAAGATAGAGCTATTATGGTCATCTGATGCTGTTGATCTGCCGGACAATACTTCAATAGCTGATCTGGTATTCCAAACAATAGATCCCGGTATAAGTCTGGTTGAGTGGGATGGATCAGCCGGGGCAAGCTTATTCCGGAACTCAACAGGACTGACTATCCCGGTAGACTATTTTACAGGAAATGTGAAAATCTATGATGAAGTTTCAATTTTATTAAGTAACTCCGAAGAAATATGCCAGGGAGAATCACTGGAAATAGAAGCCTGGATATTGTCAAGCAATGGTGATGTTTCTTATTTATGGACCTATCCTAATGGGGATACAAGCGATTCTGAAACCTTAAACTTTAACAATATACAAGAGGGCCAATCAGGAACATATTCCCTCATCGTAAGCGACACCCTTGATT
>JABMQZ010000056.1 GCA_013202965.1 Bacteroidota bacterium
AACCAGCAACCACTTTGTTCATCGAAGCCTTGGCGAAGATGAAGTAACCAGTAATAGCACACAGTAAATTATTATAATAACAAGTATATAAAAATATAGCAATGAAAGAACTACAACCTTTGAATCAGAACGTCATCCTGGATATTACGGATGACAAGAAAGAACAATTGACTGCGGGTGGGATCATCATCCCTGATACAGCAAAAGAAAAACCGGTATTTGCAAAAATAGTTTCGCTCAGCAATATAGAGAATTGTGAAGTAGCGCTTGGTGATATTGTCTTTTACAAACAGTTTTCGGGAACCGAGATCGAGTTTGAGGGAAAAAAGTTCCTGACGGTACCTTATGATGAATTGCTTGCGAAAGTTGTTGATACTGAAGAAATCTAATATGGGTTGAAACCCGTTTTAATTGTCGATTGCCTGTCCACCGGAGCTTTAGCGAAGGTGGGTCGATTGTCGATTGTCGATTTTCGATAGGATGTTCGATTTTCGGTGTTCGGTGCTCGGTCTTCGGTGTTCGCTGCTCGGTCTTCGGTGCTCGGTCTTCGATGTTCGGTGCTCGGTCTTCGGTCTTCCCCCAAGATATTCTTTCAGGATCCTGCTTGTTATACGGGCAGGATTTTTTATTTTTACCACATGAAGGGAAAGCAGCGATACATCAGAGAGAGTTTCCGGTTATACCTCCCACCGGCTGTTGGTTATAATTTTCCTTTACTGTTAAGGCTCCTTGCTAAGAATGGCGTAGATCACGGGTATTACACCCGGGCCTTTATCATTTCCCTGATCAGCATGATCGGGGTGCCATTCAGGATCTATGAAAAGCTGGCCTATGATAAAAAGGCGAACCGGGCCGGTTCTGATGAACCACCATTGTTTATCCTGGGACACTGGCGCAGCGGCACCACGCATTTGCATAACCTTTTGTGTAATGACCCGGATGCATCTTACGTCACAACATATCAAAGCGTATTTCCCGATTGCACACTGAATGCCGGCGGGCGTTTCCTTTTTAAGAACTTTATGAAGTTGTTGATTCCCTTCAACAGAAAAGGGGACAATGTGGAGCTGGGAGCCGACTATCCGCAGGAAGAGGAGTTTGCCCTTGCTGCCCGTGCTCCTGCATCCTATTATTTATCCTGGTTTTTCCCGGAATTGATGTTGCAGTACTATGACGAATTTCTGACTTTTGAATCTTCTGATCCTGAGATCAAAGATACGTTCATGAAGGATTATCGCAGGGTGATCAACAAGGCCATGCTGTATTCGGGCAAGACCAGGTTCTTGTCGAAAAACCCTGTAAATACCGGTCGGATACCCATGTTGCTGGAGATGTACCCGGAGGCCAGGTTTGTACTTATTTACAGGAATCCAGTGGAGGTGATCCTCTCAACCAGGCATTTCTTCGAGAAGATGATGCCGGGCCTTACACTGCACAAAATTGACATGGAAAAGGTGTATCAGGATATTTACCGTGTATATGAATTGCTGATGCAGCGCTATTTCGATACCAGTGCTTTGATCCCGGAAAAAAACCTTATTGAGATCAGGTATGAGGACCTGGTTATGAATTCACAAAAGGAAATCGAAAAGATTTACTCATTCTTCAAAATGGATGGCTATGAAAAGGCGCAGCCGATCATTGAAGCCTACGCTGAATCGAAGAAAGCGTATGTGAGAAACAAATACTCCATATCATCTTCATTGCTTGATGAAATTCTTGAGCACACTGATTTTACAATGAAAAAGTGGAATTACGAGCTGCCTGACAATCTGGAGATTTTTTAGCTCAATTATACGTCGGCAAATACGAATATTCTTTCGCGTATTTCATCATCTGCTCCGTATAGTCATCCGGATACTCAACAATCACATCAATGATGTTTTCGCCTTCATAAACAGGCAGCAGCACAGGATTGATAAAGCCTCCGTAAGGTGCAAGGTTCAGCTTTTGATACCTTTCCAAAACTTCGGCATGGAGCCCGGAGTCTACCTTTACACCGTATGATTCCACCAATACTTTGCCGGCTTCATAGTCTCCTTCTGATTTAATACGCTGTACTTCGGCAAGCAATTCGCCAAGCAGGACATTCAGCTTATCATAATCATTTATTTTATAATAAGTTTTTCCGTCTCTTTTAATTTCTTCAATAACATTTTCTTCCCGGCCATTTTCAAAACACCAGCGGCTGATCAGCTGGCGGTTTCGCATATGTGCCTGCTCGATTTGCTTGCCGGGCTGAATGCGGGTAAGCTGGGTCATCAGGCCATTCCTTAAATAGCTGTCGTATTCTGCCATGGCCGCTTCTTTATCCGGCAGCAGGCCAAGCTCCTGCATCTTTGGCGACAACATATAATACAATGCAAAGAGGTCGGCACGCGATTCTTCAAGTGCAGAATGATAATTCTTCAGTGCATCTGAGCTTGTGCCGGGCAGCAACTGTCCGGATCCATGTCCAAGGCATTCGTGCAGGTCTGTGTGAATATTCCCGGCCAAATAACCGTATTCCTTGATACGCTCAATTTCCTCATGACTGGCGCAGAACTCTTCAAGAAAGCCATTGCCAAGGCTCGCCTGGTCGTAGGCAAAGGTGATGTTGTCCATGGTTACGGATTTTGATCCGTGATCTCTCCTGATCCAGTCGGCATTTGGCAGGTTGATGCCGATGGGTGTAGATGGATAGCAGTCGCCACCAAGCTGTGCAACTGTGATTACCTTTGCGCTAACACCTTTTACCTCCCCTTTCTTAAATCTCGGATCTGTTGGAGAATGATCTTCAAACCATTGGGCATTATCGCTGATGATAATGCTGCGTTGTGTGGCTTCAATATCTTTAAAGTTAACAACAGATTCCCATGTGGCCTTCATTCCCATCGGGTCTCCATAAACTTCGATAAATCCATTTACATAATCCACAAGCGGAACAAGGTCTTCTACCCACAAAACATTGTATTTATCCCAGAGTTCAAGGTCGCCGGATTGGTAATATCCGATCAGTACTTCAAGCGCTTCTTTCTGGTCTTCTGTTTCTGCAACTGCTATCGCTTTATCAAGCCAGTAGATGATGCGTGAGATGGCCTGCCCATACATCCCATCCACTTTATAAACTATTTCGGACACCTTTCCATTATCTTTCACCAATTTGGAATTCAGTCCGTAAGATATGGGTGTTTCATCACCGGGAACCCGGATCCCTTCATAATAGGCTTCCACCTCTTCCTGGTTTACGCCTTCATAAAAGTTACAGGCAGATTGTTCGATGAGGTCCTTTTCGGGATTTTGATTTACTCTTTTTGGTGCTGTTTCAGGGTCGAAGATAACTTTCGTGATCCAGTTTGTAAAAGTGCCAGGATCCTGTCCTTCCATCAGCGGAAAAACAGATCCCGGGGAATTGTTGATCAATGTTGCCAGGTATTCCTGATCGAATGCAGGCATGAACTTATCCGTTGAATAATGATGATGGATCCCGTTTGAGAACCATACCCGTTTCAGGTATACATTAAAGTCAATCCATTCTTTGGTTTGACGGTCGCCTTGATAATTTTTCAGGATCTCTTCCAGCGTTCTTCTGACAGAAAGGTTGTATTTATAATTCTGGTCGAAGATGATATCGCGGCCGGCAAGTGCTGCTTCACTGAGAAAATATATCAGCTTCTTTTGGTCGAGGCTCAGCTCCTCGATGCCGGGGATCTGGTAGCGCATGATCTTTATGTCGGCAAATTGCTCGATCAGGAACTGAAAATCCTTTTCTTCTTCTGATGTTTTCTTGTTTTCTGTCTGATTACAGGATAATATGGAAATACTCATAGCAGTTATGATTATAAATACACTTTTTTTCATGTTTTCTTCTTGATTATCATTTGTTTTTATAGAACGGAAGTCTCACAATCCGGGCTTTCAGCAATTTATTCCTGATCTTAATGTAGACCTCGCTGTCGAATGCATTGTGTCCGGTATTTATATATCCCATGCCAATGGCTTTATGCAGGAAAGGTGCCATGGTGCCTGAAGTTACTTCGCCAATGACTTCGCCTTCTGAAGTGCATATCTCATAATGTTGTCTGGGGATGCCTTTGTCGATCATTTCAAATCCCCTGAGTCTGCGCACCGGACCTTCTTCTTTTAGTTTTTGCAGGAATTCACGGTCGATAAAATCATTCCCCTCAGTGAATTTTGTGATCCAGCCCAGGCCGGCTTCGATCGGGGAGGTAGTGTCGCTGATATCATTGCCGTATAAGCAAAACCCCATTTCCAGCCTCAACGTATCACGTGCAGCAAGGCCGATGGGTTTTATGCCAAATTCTTCTCCGGCTTCAAGCACTGCCCTGTATATTTTTTCCGCATCCTTGTTAGCCATATATATTTCACATCCGCCCGAACCGGTATAACCCGTTGTGGAAAGGATAATGTCAGCTACTCCCGCAAATTTGAGTTTTTTAAAAGTATAATACTCCATGTCGGTGATGGGTGTATCGCTTAGCTTTTGCATGGCCTGCAAAGCGAGGGGCCCCTGAACTGCCAGCTGGGATATCTCATCTGAAGCATTATATAAATCTGCTCCCATGCTGTTTTGAGAAACACACCATTCCCAGTCCTTGTCAATGTTGGCGGCATTTACCACGAGGAGATAGGTTTTTTCATCGATCATGTACACGAGGAGATCATCAACGATCCCGCCTTTTCCATTCGGAAAACAGGTGTATTGAACCCTGCCATTGGTGAGTTTGGCTACATCATTCGTGGTCACTTTTTGCACAAATTCAAAGGCTTTGTGGCCTTTTACCCAGAATTCCCCCATGTGGGAAACATCAAAAACACCCACACCTTTCCTTACGGTTTCGTGTTCGATATTGATCCCTTCAAATGTTACAGGCATGTTGTAACCAGCAAATGCAACCATTCTTGCCCCCATTGATTCGTGGATCTTTGCTAAGGCAGTGTCTTTCATGATAATTGATTTTAGAAATTTATTTTTCAGAGCCACAAAAGTATGAAATACTCTTTTATGGGGTATCATAATAGTCCTGATTTTCTTTATATCTTTGGGTCTGAAAAAGTCTTATGATGTTTCGCAGTATAAAAAATATCCCCAGGGTAGTTATTCTGGCCATTGACATGTTCATCGTGGTGGCCTCTGTGATGCTTGCCTATCTGCTACGCTTTAACTTTTCAATCCCGGAAGTTGAGATGGAAGCCTTTCCGAAGGTGCTGGCATACGTGGCACTTGTGAGGCTTGTCAGTTTTCTTATTGGCAGGACTTTCGTGGGGATCATTAAATATACGAGCACGGAAGATGTTATCCGCATTTCCGTTGTGGTGTTCACTGGCAGTGTAATATTAGCATTAACCAATCTGTTTACCTATTACTTTTTTAATGGCTTGTTTTTTATCCCCTTCTCCATCATCATTATTGATTTTATCAGCATGGTACTGATCATGACTGCCTCCAGGATGATAGTTAAAGTGGCTTATATGGAGATGGCAACACCGCCGGGTGAGCGTTCGAACATCATCATTTTTGGTGCCGGAGAGGCGGGGCTGATCGCAAAACGTACCCTCGATAAGGATGCAAGCATTAATTACAGGATTGTTGCATTTATCGATGATAAACCGGGGAAAATTGGTAAGCAGATGGAGGGTGTTAGCATCCATCCAAGCAGGAAACTTCATGCATTGCTCGATCGTTGGCCGCTTGCTCAGCTCATCATCTCACCCCAGAATATGGCGCAGGCGAAAAAACAAGAGATCATAGAAATCTGTCTGGAGCATAATGTTAAGGTGCTCAATGTTCCGCCTGTATCCCAGTGGATAAATGGGGAGCTAAGCTTTAATCAGATCAGGAAAGTGAAGATTGAGGATCTTTTGGGCCGGGATGTGATCCAACTCGACAAAGAGAAGGTCAGCAAAGACCTGGCCGGAAAAAATGTGCTGATCACCGGGGCCAGCGGGTCGATTGGCAGCGAGATCGTCAGGCAGGTAGCTGGTTATTCTATCAAAAAGCTAATTCTGCTCGATCAGGCGGAAAGCCCGCTCTTCCACCTGGAACTGGAGTGCCGGGAAAAGTTTGGAACCAAAGATATTGAGATTATCGTGGCCGATATTTGTGATGCGTCGAGGATGGAAGCCATTTTTAAGGAGTTCAGGCCGCAGCTTGTCTATCATGCTGCTGCTTATAAGCATGTTCCGATGATGGAGGCCAATCCTTCGGAGGCTGTCCGCACTAATGTCCATGGTACCATGCTCCTTGCAAACCTCTCCCTGAAATTCAATGTGGAGAAGTTTATCATGATCTCCACCGACAAGGCTGTGAAACCTACCAGCGTAATGGGGGCATCGAAGCGGATTGCCGAAATGTATACACAGGCCATGAACAAAAAGCATGGCACAAGCTTCATCACCACCCGCTTCGGGAATGTGCTTGGCTCAAATGGTTCGGTAATCCCCCTTTTCAGGGAGCAAATAAGCAAAGGCGGGCCGGTCACTGTTACACACCCTGAGATCACAAGATATTTTATGACCATTCCCGAAGCTTGCCAGCTGGTGCTTGAAGCCGGAGCTATGGGCAAAGGTGGAGAGATATTCATTTTCGATATGGGTAAATCAATTAAGATCGTGGATCTTGCCAGGAAGATGATCATGCTCTCCGGACTCACTCTGGGCAGTGATATACAGATAAAGTTCACCGGCCTCCGCCCCGGAGAAAAACTTTATGAAGAGTTGCTTAATGATGAAGAAAATACTTTGCCTACGCACCATCCGCAGATCATGATCGCACGTGAACGGGAGTTCGACCTTGCTGTGCTTACTCAGCAGGTGTCAGAATTGACCGGCTTTCCGGATAGTACCGATGGCTTCTCCATTGTTAAAATAATGAAAGAGATTGCCCCGGAGTTTAAAAGCATGAATTCGATTTATGAGCGACTGGATAAAGCAGACTAAGATTGAAACTGCGACGTTATTTATTACAGTTTAATTTTAAGTGTTAGGTGTTAGGTGTTAGATGGATTTTTAAAGGAATAATGATGGTAAAGCAAATTATTATAATAATAACCTTTGTGTTTAATGTGCTTTTCGCCCAGGCGGCCTTTATCTTTATTCCCATGGATGACACACAAAAGGATCATCTCAAGGCCTATGGGATTTCCTATTGGGTGCTGGAGCAGGATGTGGAGGTAAGCTGGTTGCTGAATTATAAAGGCGGTAGTTTTATGTGTGCTTATCATCAGCTCATAGAGAACGAATGTGTGATCAGGGGGGTGACCTACCAGGTGCTTGCCGATGTGCAGGCTGCCACTATCCTACAGGAAATAGCAAATCCTGATGTGAACATGGACGAGATCAAGTTGCATATTCCTCCGAAGATTGCAGTGTACTCTCCGAAAAACAAGCAACCCTGGGATGATGCTGTTA
>JABMQZ010000057.1 GCA_013202965.1 Bacteroidota bacterium
TCTTATCTATGGACCTATCCTAATGGGGATACAAGCACTAATGATATTTTATCGCTATACAATGCACAAGAAAGCCAATCAGGCACATATGCTCTCAGGGTAACCGACACACTGGATTGTTATTCAGATGATTCTGTTGAAATACTTATTTACCCAACTCCAATACCTGCTTTTGCCGGACAGGATACCATCATCACGGAAGAGCCCGTAGAAATAGATGCAGGCGCAAACTATGTAACTTATCTCTGGAATACAGGAGAAACCTTACAGTGGATTACCGCAAGCTATGATGGCTGGTACGGAGTTATCATAGAATCCCAGCAGGGCTGCATGGGAGAAGATTCTGTTTATGTATTATTTTTTATACCACCGGAACCACCTGAGCCGATATATGATAACTTTTATGTTCCCAATGCCTTTTCACCTGAGGGGGATGGATTGAATGATGAATTTAAAGTCATCGGCAATTCAGATAAGATTTCCTCATTCCACATGTACATATTCAACCGCTGGGGTGCACTTGTATTTGAGAGCAAGGATATATCCCTGGGCTGGGATGGAGAATACAAAGGAAAGCCAGCTCCGCAGGGAGCCTATGTATTTAAGATTGAGTATTCCATTAGCACTACCGGCCAGGAGGAAAGTAGGATTAAGTCGGGGACGGTGATGTTGGTGAGGTGATAGAAATCCTTTGGCCCTGAACATCAAGAATGGTGCATGATTTACAATTTACAATTCTGTATTTACAATATTTGATCTGATGTTAAATATTCAATTTATAATATTCGACTTATTTTAGAAGTCAGATTGAACAATCATGCAAATCGACAATTCACATCGAAAATCGAAAATCAACAATCACATTGTAAATTGTACACACAGAATTGTAAATTAAAAAGGCTCCCCGGTATTTCAACCGGAGGAGCCGTGTTCCGAAGGCAGTTCTGTAAGCGGGATTCTGTCTCCCCCGAGTATTCGGGGGACTTCTATCATTTATCTGCGACCCCGGTCACCCGGAGCCTGTAGCAACCTACCCATTCCGGTTCCCGTAGGATCAGGGCGGGCAGCCCTGTAAGCATGACAAGCATGCCGATCCGGAACTTATTTGGTCTTGCAGCCCATGAGGTTTACCCTCCCGGCATGTCACCATGCCGGGATGTGAGCTCTTACCTCACATTTTCACCCTTGCCCGCCGAAGCCTTGGCGAAGGCGGGCCTCAACCAAAACTCCAACATAGGCGGTTATTTTCTGCGGCACTTGCTGTCCCTGCTAATCGCGGGGCCTTCCTGTTAGGAAGCATGGCGCCCTGTGCTGTCCCGACTTTCCTCCCCGAGTACTCGGGGCGATAGAACAAACTGCCTTTTGGCTGTGCAAAGGTACGGAAAATTTAGATATTTGCAATTCAGGGCTTTGGCGGATAATTAATTGCTACTTGCATTGTTCTTCCGGAGGTAGGAGACCGGAAGGCCGCCATCGCCCTTTTTATATGTAATAATGGCAGTCGGATTTTATGCTGTTTCATGAATACATGCTTCATCTTAGCCTTTTTTGACAGTTTTCTTCTTCTTATCCGGAAGGGTTTCTAAATAAGATGCTTTGGCATGCAACTTGATCGGGGCATTTAGGAAATTATTGATATGAAAGAAATAAAATCTCATCATGAGCTAACAGAACACATCAATGGCCTGGATAAAGCTTATTTACTGCTTTATAAGAAAGGGTCTGAACAAAGTGATTGTGCTTATGAGAATTTGTCGTCTTCCCTGGAAGAAAACCCTGATGTTTCTGCCTTTATTGCCGATACCAATGTGGTAAGGGATATTCATGCGAATTATAATATTACATCAGTCCCGACACTGGTGGTTTTTGAAAAGGGAGAATTTAAGAATCTCGTTAAAGGATGCCATCATCCCGGGTTTTTTAATTCAATTTTTGAAAATGCATTTGTAGCAAGGACTGCCGATCCTGACAAACCGTCAAAAAGAGTTACAGTATACTCCACTCCAGGCTGCAGCTGGTGTACTACACTGAAAACCTATCTCAGAAAAAATGGGATTCACTTTAGCGATGTTGATGTATCCAGGGATACTGCCAAAGCAGAGGAAATGGTGAGGCGCAGTGGCCAGCAGGGCGTGCCCCAGACCGACATTAACGGAGAGATCATCGTGGGATTTGATAAGGCGAGGATTAATATGCTTTTGGGTATACAGGGATGACAGGCGGAAATAAGTGCCGAGTGCCTAGTGTTAAGTCAAGTTTCTAGTTTCGGGTAAAGTGTTTTTAACTTTATTCTGGCATCCTTTGCCGTAAACTGCCAGTTGATTGTTGCTTTCATATTATTTCTGGACTCACCCCAAGCTTCAA
>JABMQZ010000058.1 GCA_013202965.1 Bacteroidota bacterium
CTTATATTTTGTGTTTCTTGGTCCCGATAGCTATCGGGATGGTGCCTTTGTGGCTAATTTTCCAATGCAAGCCCCAAAAGACACAATCCTCTCCAGGGATACTATTATCAGACATTTCAAGAGTTTAATCTAAATTTAACCGGACAGTAGTGTTTCTAATTTCTGATTTCTGATTTCATTGGCAATCTATATGGTTGATATTCGAAGGGGATTTTGAAGGGGATAGAAGATAGAAGAAGTACCCAACGCCACGCACCTCGTCCCTCGCCCCTAAACCAAACGAATAAAACCGTACTTTTGCGCTTGCTTATCAAATTGATCCAGGATCAACAACAGCTAAAGATGCAGGCAAAAAAAATACAGCTACGGGGATTGGTCCAGGGCGTAGGATTCCGGCCATTTATATATAGGATTGCCCTTAGTCATCACTTGTATGGATGGGTTGAAAACAACAATGAAGGTGTAAACATTTTTGTCCAGGGAGATGTCAAAAACATGAACAGCTTCATTCGGTCCATTCAAGCTGAAGCACCTGAAGCATCGCATATCTCTGCAGTTAAGATTACAGATACACGGCCGGGATCTTTTGAGGATTTCTTTATAAAAAAAAGCAAGGACAGCTCAGAGGAGATCACTGAAGTAAGCCCGGATATTGCCGTTTGCGATGCCTGCCTCAAAGACATGAAAGAACAGCCTCACCGAATTAATTATCCTTTTATTAATTGTACAAACTGCGGCCCCAGGTTTACCATTATTCGTGACCTTCCATACGACAGGCCTAAAACAAGCATGCAGGCTTTCCCAATGTGTAAAAAGTGCTCTGCTGAATACAAGGACATCCTTGACCGGCGCTTCCATGCCCAGCCGGTGGCCTGTAACCATTGCGGCCCTGTATATGAACTGCACATTGATGGCAGGGTCATCAGTGAATTTGACAGCATCATTAAGACGACTGCCCGCCTGATTGAGAAGGGAAACATCATTGCAATGAAGGGGCTGGGAGGATTTCACCTTGCCTGCGATGCCCTGAATGAAGAAACTGTTAACAAACTGCGGATCAGCAAAAACCGTGACGGCAAGCCCTTTGCTGTAATGTTCCGGAACATTGAAACCGTAAAAAAATATACATCCCTTACTGAAAATGAGGAAAAGGAACTGCTCAGCTGGCGGAGGCCCATTGCGATCCTGGATGGCAAAAAGGAGCTGGCATCGGGGGTCAGTGTTGGCTTTAATACCATTGGCGGTATGCTGCCATACCTCCCGCTTCACTATCTTCTTTTCGAGCAATTGAAGCTGGATGTGATCGTGCTCACAAGCGGAAATATCTCTGATGAGCCCATCATCATCGAAAATCAGCAGGCAGTAGAATTTCTTGGGCCTGTATCTGATGCCATCCTTCTAAATAACAGGGATATTTATATGCGGGCTGATGATTCAATTGTCAGGATCATCAATCAAAAGCCCAGGCTTATCAGGCGTTCCCGGTCGTGGGTACCCAGACCTGTAAATCTGAAACTGGAGGTGGATGGCATACTGGCCTGCGGAGCTGAACTCGTCAACTCCTTTTGTATCGGCAAAGGTAAACAGGCCATCCTCAGTCAGCATATCGGTGACTTAAAAAATGCCGAAACACTTGAATTTTATACTGAATCCGTTGGCAGGTTCAAGCGCTTGTTCAGGATGGAGCCGGAACTTGTAGTTCATGACCTGCATCCCGATTACCTGTCGAGCAGGTATGCCTCCGGCCTTGGACTGAACACCATAGCAGTGCAACATCACCATGCTCATATAGCCTCCTGTATGGCAGAATACGGAATAGATGAGCAGGTCATCGGCATCAGCTTTGATGGGGTCGGACTTGGAACCGACGGCCACATCTGGGGGGGTGAATTCATGTTGTGTGAGCTGGTCGACTTCGAAAGGATAACGTTCTTTGATTATGTCCCCATGCCGGGAGGAGACCAGGCAACCAAAGAACCATGGAGGATGGCACTGTCGTATCTCATAAAAACATTTGGTGATGAATATAAGAAGTACAAACTGCCGTTTCTGAAAGATATTCCCGATGATGCCATCGCCATCCTTGAACAAGCGATCAGGCTAAAACTGAATACACCGCTTACTTCAAGTGCCGGACGATTATTCGATGCCGTTGCAGCCATCTCAGGCCTATGCAGCTATGCAAGCTTTCATGCAGAAGCGCCCATGAGGCTTGAAAGCATCATTGAGCCTGCGGAAGAAGATCATTATGCCTTCTCTGTCGGTAAAACCATTGACACCAGCCCCATTATAGAAGCTGTGTGCAGTGATGTGGAACAAAAGGTAGCGGTTTCCCGCATCTCTGCGAAGTTTCATAATTCAGTGATTAATATTATTTTTGCCGCTGTAGAAATGATCGCAGCGGAATACGGTGTCAGGAAAGTGGTGATGTCGGGAGGAAGCTTCCAGAATAAATACATCTTGGAGCATGCCGAGAACGGACTAAGAAAGAGGGGATTCAGGGTATACACACCGGTAAACATCCCGGCCAATGATGGCGGCATCGCCCTCGGACAACTAGCCATAGCCGCAGCCAGAAGGGAAAAAGGAATCATCTAAACCCTAACATTGTATATTGTATATTGTAAACTGTAAATTGTAAATTAACATGTGTCTCAGCATACCCGCAAAAATTGAATCCATAGAGGATAACATGGCCATTGTCAGTGTTGGAGGCGTGACCTACAAAGCAAGCCTGCAACTTCTTGATGATGTAAATGTCGGCGATTACATCCTGCTCCATACAGGTTTTGCCATACAGAAGATCAGCCCGGAAGAAGCCGAAGAAACCCTGAAGATATTCTCCGAATTTGAAGACTTAAATAGGAAAATGGATGAAGAAGAAAAGGGTTTTAGGAGTGCCTAGTTCCTAGTGCCGAGTGCCGAGTGATGATTGTAAGTGAAGAATGATGAATTTTCAAGGTACAAGGTACAAGGTACAAGGTACAAGGTAGGTGACACACTTTTTAGAATACCCTCATTTAAATTGCGAACTCCGAACTTCAGACACTTTAAATACTTTAAATACTTTAAGTACTTTGTTAATGACTTCTGACTACTAAAAATAATGATCAAATACATTGACGAATACCGGGATAAAAAGCTTGTGTTGAAGCTTGCTGAGGAGATCCGTAAGGCATCCACGAAACCCTTAAGATTCATGGAGGTTTGCGGAGGGCATACCATGGCGATACATAAATTCGGGATCCCTTCCCTGCTGCCTGAAAATATTCGCCTGCTATCCGGCCCGGGTTGTCCCGTCTGCGTGACCGACAGAAAATACATTGACACTGCCATTGCATTTGCAAGACTTGATGATGTGATCATCACCACCTATGGTGATCTGATACGTGTACCCGGATCCACATCTACCCTTGATGCCGAACGTGGCGCAGGAAATGACATCAGGATCGTTTATTCAATTCTCGATGCCCTCACCATAGCCCTGGAAAACCCCGATAAAAAAGTGATCTTCCTTGGCATTGGGTTTGAAACTACCACTCCTTCCAGCGCAGCAGGAATTTATAATGCCAATGCACAATCGATCGATAATTTCTTCCTGTACAGTTCGCATAAGGTAATGCCACCTGCAATGACAGCACTGATTGACGAAGGTGTAGAAATTGACGGCTACATCGCCCCCGGGCATGTAAGCACCATTACCGGAACTTCCATTTATAAAGACATCCCAGATAAATATCAGCTTGCGTGTGTCATCTCGGGTTTTGAGCCCGTTGACCTGATGCTATCCATCCTGATGCTCACAAAACAGAAGGAAGCAGGAAAACCTTTCGTAGAAATACAATATAAAAGAGCCGTAAGACCTGAAGGAAATATAAAGGCACAGAGATTGATCGAAGAGGTATTTGAAGCCAAAGACGACTTGTGGCGGGGACTTGGAATATTAAGAAACAGCGGATTACGACTGAAAGATAAATATGCTCATTATGATGCTGAGAAGATGATCCCTGTGGAGGTTGAAAGGACGAAGGAGGATAAAGGATGCATATGCGGGGAAATATTAAAGGGAATCAAATCACCGGGTGATTGTAAATTATTCGGAAAGGCCTGCACACCAAGTGACCCCGTTGGCGCCTGCATGGTATCCAATGAAGGAGCGTGTCATGCGTGGTTTCGGTATAAAGCATGAGTGCCGAGTGCCGAGTGCCGAGTTCCTAGTGAAGAATTAATTTAAAATTTAACATTTATAATTTATAATTTACAAGATGTCCGTAAAAGATAAGCGCATATTGCTTGGCCATGGAAGCGGCGGAAAACTCACTCATGAACTGATCGACCAGGTTTTTGTGAAACATTTCAGCAATCCTGAGCTCGACCGTCAAACAGATGCGGCATTGTTGCGTATCCCTGAACATCAGCTGGCCTTTACGACGGATGCATTTGTGGTAGATCCTCTGTTTTTTCCTGGTGGAGATATTGGAAAACTTGCTGTTTGTGGTACGGTCAATGACGTGGCTGTATCAGGGGCACAGCCACTGTATCTCAGTGCTGCTTTTATTATCGAAGAAGGATTTTCTATTACGGAGCTGGAACGCATTGTCATCTCAATGGCAGAAGAAGCCACGAGGGCGGGGGTCAGCATTGTGACCGGCGACACCAAGGTTGTAAACAAAGGAAAGTGCGACAAGCTGTTCATTACCACCACCGGGATTGGTTCCCTTGAAGAAAAACACATGGATATCAGTGAGGGGAAGCATATCCGGCCGGGGGATAAAATAATTATTAACGGATCTATCGGCGATCATGGCATGGCCATTATGAGTGCCAGGAATGAGCTAAAGCTTTCTGCTCCGCTTGTATCCGATTGTGCATCCTTAAACCATCTCATCCAGGCTGCAACGGCCTCCTCCAAAGATATTCGCTTCATGAGAGATGCTACACGCGGCGGACTGGCTACGGTGATCACAGAACTTGCCAGCGGCAAAGACTACGGGATCGTAATCTATGAAGAGGAACTGCTCATCAAAGAAAGTGTCAGGGGTATGTGCGAACTATTGGGCTTTGACCCAATGTATGTTGCCAATGAAGGGAAAGTCGTTATGGTAGTCCCTGCTGAAGATGCAGAGCATGTTATCCGCGCCATGAAAGTTCATGAGCATGCACATGAAACACGTGTCATTGGGGAAATTGTGGATGATCATCCCGGCAGGGCATGGCTAAAAACAAGTGTTGGAGGAAATCGTATCATTGATATGCTGGCAGGTGAACAACTGCCAAGGATCTGCTAATCAATAACAGACATTATCTTTGCCATCCCCGTAGACAATGCAATTAATACCCGTACTCTGAATAGAACTTTCTGACCGCAGTATCCAGGTTCTCAAATACCACATAGTGGTTTTTACATCCATTCCTGGAACAAATGCTGACCTTGCCTCCAATGCTGCAGGTAAATGAAACAATCGGTGCCTGGCAAATTTCGCATTCAAGCTTTCGTGCAAGGTTTGCATTGCAATGAGGACACATGAATTCAGCAATTTCCCCCTCAGGGATAGGAATTTCACAAGTATAGTTATAATCTCCGTAAATCGAGCTTAACCATATTTTTCCTTCTTTTCCATCCGTGGTTTTAATGTTTAACCCGATGGCTTTCCTGTTATTGATCAAAGGTGTGTCATCTGTTAAAAATTCCCCGCAACTCGGACATTTTACTGATAATGAAACTTTTTTTGGCATAGGTTTCCTCCAATTATTATAAGTTCATGAATTGATTATATTTTCTGCAATATTCATTGTAAGATACGAATAATTCAGCATCAAATCAAGTATTTTAAAATTTTAATGTTTCCGGCCTCAAGTTATAAAAAAATCTTGTTTATTATAAAGCAGTGCAATAAAATATTCAAGAAAGAAGCGGGAAAAGGTATCATTTGTTTTTCTACTCCTAATGATTATGGTTACTTTTGCATTTTAAAGAGCAGGATATGCATGAGTTGTCAATCGCCATGAATATAGTTGAAATAGTGGAGGAAAATGCAGCTACACATGAGGTAAATTCAGTTTCCGATGTGGAAATAGATGTTGGCCGGATGTCGGGGGTAGTGATTGACGCCCTGCGTTTTGCCCTTGAAGAGGCAGTCAAATCAAGCGTCATGGAATCGGCAACAATTTGCATAAATGAAATTCCTGCAAAATCGAAGTGCCTGGCATGTTCACATGAGTTTGAACCCAACGATATCATTGCAGTTTGTCCGGAATGCGGGCATCTGTATGCTGATATCATCAACGGAAAAGAGTTGAAGATTAAAAAGATAAAGTTTCTGGAATAGGGTGCCGGATCAGGAATGCCTGCTGCCTAGAGCCTAATGCCCAGTGCCTGGTGATGATTGTAAGTTAAGAATGATGAATTATACCTGGTATCCGGTACCCGGTACCAAAAAATAAATATTATGTGCGGAACATGCGGATGCGGCCAGGAAGATAAAATCAGCATCACCCGGCCGGGAAAAGAAAATCAACACGATCATATTCACAGCCACGAGCATGAACATGACGGCAGTAAACACAGCCATTCTCATACGCACTCCCATAGCCATGATGAAGGCCATGAACACCATCACCACGATGAACATGATCATGGAGATCATCACCACCATCATGAACATGAAAAAGAGATCGTCCTGGAACAGGATGTATTGCAAAAAAATAATCTCCTGGCAGAAAGGAACCGTGGTTATTTTGAAGGCCGCAATATCATGGCCATCAACCTGGTAAGTTCTCCCGGATCAGGCAAGACCAGCCTTCTTGAGAAGACCATCACGAAGCTGAAAGAAGAGATCCCTTTCTACATCATTGAGGGGGATCAGCAAACGCTCAATGATGCAAACCGGATCATGGCTACCGGAGCCCCGGTGGTACAGATTAATACGGGCAGCGGTTGCCATCTGGATGCATCCATGGTGAACAGGGCACTGAAGGAACTGGATGTTTCAGAAGACGCAGTTCTCATGATCGAGAACGTTGGAAATCTTGTATGCCCGGCCATGTTCGACCTTGGTGAAGCACACAGGCTTGTGATCATCAGTGTTACCGAAGGTGATGATAAGCCCATCAAGTATCCCGATATGTTCAGGAGCTCAGACATCTGCATTATAAATAAAACAGACCTCCTCCCCTATGTCGACTTCGACATTGAAAAGGCGAAAGACTACGCCCTGAGGGTGAACCACCAGCTGAAATTTTTCGAATTATCGGCAAAAAGTGGTGAAGGAATGGATGCTTGGTTCACATGGTTGAAGGAGAGCATTAAAAAACAGCCGATTGAAGATTGAGTTCACATCCATAGGAAACATTAAAACTCCTTATGAAAAGGAAGCCCCGTTCAGGCCCGACCCCGACGCAGGTGGGGATTTCATAATTGTTGTTAAGCCTGAATATGAAGAAGCATTATATAAACTGGCAGCATTCAGCCATATCATCGTTCTTTTTCATTTCGACCGTTCATTGCAAAGCAGGCTCAGGGCCCACCCACCACATTTGCAAGGACTGGAAGTGGGCCTATTTGCCAGCCGCTCACCCAGGCGAATAAACAAGATCGGTGTCGACATTGTTAAAATTCTCAAGATCAATAAAAACATGATCCACACCTCCCCCATGGATATTCTGAACAACACGCCACTCCTGGATATCAAGCCCTACATCCCGGATCTGGACTGCTTTCCCGGGGCTTCTTCCGGACATGCGCCTGACCACGGGGTTTTCAACGATCAATAGTGTTGAATCGCCGCCCAAAGTAGGGTGTGGAGCGCTTCTTCAAGACATCCTAAGCACGAAGACCCTAAAAGGTATAGCTATAGAAATATAAACTATTAAATCACAGCTGTGTGTTAATTAATAACAATGTGAAATAATTAACATTTTTCTTGCATTAATGTATTCATGCGTTTATTTTTGCATTAGAATATGATAAGCCTTACAACTTATGCATCTCCTTATGAAGAATTTACCGCACAAAACCATTGAAAGGCTCAGCCAGTACAGAAGGGCACTCTTGCTGTGCCATGCCCAGGGCATGACCTATATTTACTCGCACGAGATCGCCAAAATTCAGCATATCACACCTGTGCAGGTGAGACGTGACATCATGTTGATCGGTTATACAGGAACACTCCGCAAGGGTTATAATGTAATGGAGCTTATCGAGCTGATCGGGAATATCATCGACAGTGAAGAAGGAATAAACGTTTGTGTGGTAGGCATTGGAAATCTCGGCCGTGCCATCACCAACTACTTTAGTGGTAAACGCACCAAGTTGTCTATAGCTGCCGTTTTTGATGTCGAACCTTCGAAGGTTGGAAAGAAATATCATCTCATCGATTGTTTTCATATCGATGATATTCCGCGCATCATCAAAGAAAGAAAAATTGAGATCGGGATTATTACCGTTCCCGGTGAAGATGCCCCTGCAATAGCTGAAATACTTGTCAAAGCAGGCATCAAAGGGCTGCTTAATTATACACCCAAACCAGTCAATGTACCAAATAAAGTATACCTGGAAGAATACGACATGATCACTTCACTTGAAAAAGTAGCCTTTTTTGTAAAAACCCATCATTGATTGATCCGAACAATTAAACAATCAACAATAAGTTGTTATTAATAAGGCATGAATTATATAAACTGTGCGTATAAAATCACGAAAATTACATTTAATACTGAAAAGGCAAGAATCGCATAATGAATATGAATAAACTGGCCAAATTCATACTAAGATACCGATGGGTGATCATCATCTCCGTAATACTTTTCACGGCATTCACCGGATATCAGATCACAAAGATGCAGATCAACTCTGATGTGATCAGCTCCCTGCCCGATGACGACCCCGATGCTGCGCTTCTCAAAAAGATCGCCAACGAATTTGGCAGCAATAAAATGGGAATGGTGATCCTGGAAACGGATGACATCTTCCGGACTGAAACACTTGAACACATACATCAGATCACTGAAACATTAGAAGGGATTGATGGTATTATATCAGTTAACAGCCTTACCAATATCATTGATATAAATGAGATAGGAATAGGTAGCCTGGTCGACATCTATGACCTGCCCGACACTGAAGAGGAATTGGAGGCACTCAGGGAACGGGTATTTTCGAAAGAAATGTACAAAGGCAGCATTATTTCGGAAGATGGTACAGCAACACTTATTATTTTTTCACTTTCGGAAGATGCCAATGTAGAAGCAGTAGCCATTGCTGTCATGGATCAGACACGGGCGATGAATCTGCCGGAAACACTTTATTATGCAGGCTCTCCCATGATGGTTACAGCCATAGCCAAACTTATCGCTTCAGACCTGAGCCTGCTCCTTCCCCTGGCTTTTCTGCTGATCGCGGTGATCCTTGCTGCCTTTTTCAAAACCATCAGGGGTGTGCTCTTGCCACTGCTCACGGTAGCCATAGCCATTGTCTGGACCCTGGGAATCATGGCCTTGCTTGGATTTAAAATGTCGATGATCTCAAACAATATACCGATCATCCTGCTCGCTGTGGGCAGCGCATATACTATTCATGTCCTTAACCGGATCAATGAAATGAAGGATACTGATCGCAGGAAAGCTTTGCTCAAGGCAATGATATATATTTTCATTCCCGTGCTGCTGGCTGCCATCACCACGGCAATCGGATTCATGTCGTTCATTTTCGGAGCTTACCTTGAAATGATCCGCGACTTCGGAATATTCACTTCCATGGGGACATTTTTCGCGGCATTCCTCTCATTATTCTTCACACCTGCTTTGATCGCCGGCTTTTCTATTTATCGCAAAAAGGCCATTAAAGGAAAACACTTACATGGAACACCACTGCTCACAATATATTTTCTCGCTCCGCTGAAAAGACTTTTGATCAGGCATCCCAAGTATATCCTGACTTCATGGACTATCCTCATCATCATAAGCATCATGGGGATATTCCTGATCAAGAGGAGCGTTGACATACAGGAGTATTTCAGGAAAGACAATCCTGCCAGGACTGCCGAGAATATCATGATCAACAAATTTGGCGGATCCAAGCCCATTTTTATTATATTCCAGGGGGATATCCTTAGCCCTGAAGTGCTTAACTGCATGGTTGAGACTGCGAATTACATGAAACAAAGCCCTGATGTGCTAAGCACCCAATCAATCGCCACACTGATTGCGGAGATCAATCTTGCCCTGGGTGAAGGGATTCGAAGGATTCCGCCGGAAAAAGATATGATAGAGCAGCTCTGGGCATTTTCCCTTGATGGAAATGACATTGTAAAAACATATGTAAACGAGGATCTCGACAAAGCCATCATCATATCAAAGTTCATTTCCCCCGACAATAATGCAAAAAAGGAATTCACCAGTTATATGAATTCATTCATCAGTGAGCATTCAAATGATGAATGTAAAATTGAGATCACCGGAATGCCTTTTGTGGATGTAACGATGGATAAAAGCTTGATCAGAAGCCAGTTTGGCAGCCTGAGCATTGCCATCATCATGGTAATTATTTTTGTTGGCCTGATACTTCGTTCACTCAAGACAGGCATTTTTGCCGCAATCCCTATCATTGCTGCCATTATCATGCTTTTCGGGGTGATGGGTTTTACCGGAATTCCATTGAATATTGCAACCGTTCTGGTGGCCAGCGTTGCACTTGGCATTGGAATTGATTATTCCATCCATGTGATCAGCAACGTAAAACACCTGATGAAGACCCACGACGATGACATCAGTCATGCCCTGGAAGAAACGATCCTTATAAGCGGAAAAGCAATAGTGATCAATGTGCTCTCGGTATCGGCAGGTTTTCTCGTCCTGCTGTTTTCTGAAATGGTACCCCTGCAATATTTCGGTTTCCTGGTGGCACTGAGCATGATCGGCTCAGGTGTAGGTTCTTTAACCCTGCTGCCTGTGATCCTGATACTCGATAACAGAAGAGTAAAAAGAAATAAATTAAGAAAGCAATGAAAAACATTTTAATATCCCTGCTTGCCATATTTATGTTCGCCGGCATGCAGGCACAGGATGCTCATGGCCTGCTGGCCAAGCTTGACAACATCATGTTCTCCCCTAAAGACAAACAGGGAAAAATATCCATCATTCTTGTTGATAAGGACGGAGGCGAGAAGTTACGTGAAGCAGAGATGTTTCAGAAAGGGAGGGATAAGAAACTTTTTCGCTATACAAAACCTGAGAAGCAGGCAGGAATTGCTACACTGTCTCTTCCCGGTGGGGTGATGTGGCTATATATGCCCGCTTTCGGTAAGCCGAAGAAAATAACCCTGCTCGCAAAGAGCCAGGCATTCACAGGCACCGATTTCTCATATGAGGATATGGCAACCCAGCCTTATGCAGAGCGTTATTACCCCATACTGACCGAAAGCAGGGAGGATGCCTACCTGCTTGAGCTTACGCCAAGGTCAGAAAAATCTAATTACAGCAAGGTCATCGTCACCATGGATAAAACCAATTTCTATCCGATCAAAATGGAGTATTTCGACAATGGTGGAAAGAAGTTCAAGGAAGCCACTTACGCATACGAAAAGATCGGCAAGTACTGGAACGCAAAGGAAGTGGTGATGACCAACCTCAAAAAGAATCATTCCACAAAGATCCGCCTGACCGATATTGTTTTCGACCAGGGATTAACAGATGACTTTTTTACGGTTGAAAATCTGAAGCCTGCAGAATAATACCCTTAGACAATCGCAACCCGGGTACCGCCAAGGTCAACGCCCAGTTTGTCAGAACTGGTAATGATGGTATCTTTTCCGGTATGTTCCACGAAGTGGATGGCCGCACGGATCTTCGGAGCCATGCTGCCCTCAGTGAATTGTCCTTCTGCGAGGTGCCTCCTGGCTTCAGCAACCGACATACGGTCGATGGCCTTTTGCTGCGGAGTGTTGAAGTCGGTATACACCTTCTGCACATCTGTAAGGATGAAGAACTTGTCGGCATTGATCTGTGAAGCTAAAAGTGCAGATGCCAGATCCTTATCAATGACTGCATCGATGCCCCTCAACTCGTTTTCTGCTGCATAATAGGAAGGAATTCCGCCACCACCCACTGCAATGACGATCTGTCCCTCACGGGAAATCTTACGAATGGTGTCTACATTACTGATCACAAGGGGTTTTGGAGAAGCAACAACTTTGCGGTATCCCCTCCCCTGCGGGTCCTCAGCAAATTTAGAATCCGTCAGTTTAGCAATCTTATCAATCTCTTCTTTGGTATAATAAGGGCCAATAGGCTTGGTCGGATTCTGAAAAGCCGGATCATCTTTGGTTACCAGCACCTGGGTAATGATAGTAATGATATCGCGGTCCATTTCATGGGCACGAAGCACATTCCTCAACTGCTGTTCGATCATATAACCGATGAAGCCCTGTGAGTATGCAACACAAATATCAAGGGGCATATCAGGCAAGCCAAAATGCTTATGTCCGGCATTGTTGGCCAGGAGTATGTTACCAACCTGTGGCCCGTTACCATGAGTGATCACGAGATTGTAATTATTTTTAAGCAATAAAAGCAAGCGCTCGCTGGTATAGCGTGCATTTTCTTCCTGCTGGGCTATCGTCCCTTCTTCATTTGTCTTCAACAAGGCGTTACCACCAAATGCAACTACTGCTAACCTTTTCATATCCGAATAATTAAATGGGGTGTAAAGCTAAAAAATAATAACACAAATGCTGCCGGCTTATTGCTATTATTTCAATATTAATCTATATTCGCTGTACAATTACGGCAAATGGCAGAAAATGCACCTAAGCTTGAAAAAAAGGCATCCGTGATAAGAACAGGCGGATTGATTGCCGGCCCTGTCCTTTTTCTGTATGCCCTCCTATTCACTGATCTCAACCCGGAACAACCCGTTGTGAGTGCTACCCTGGCAGTTGCCATGCTGATGGCCGTATGGTGGATCACAGAAGCCGTCCCCCTGGCCGTTACCTCCCTTTTGCCGGTGGCCCTGTTCCCTTTGCTGGGGATCATGGACGGCAAGGATGTGTCATCCACTTATTTTAACCATGTCATCTTTCTGTTTATCGGCGGGTTCATGGTTGCACTGGCAATGCAGAAATGGAACCTGCATAAAAGGATCGCACTAAAAATACTTATGCATACGGGAGTGAGCCCGGCACGTATCCTTCTGGGATTTATGTTTTCCACGGCCTTTCTTTCGATGTGGATATCCAATACGGCCACCGCCATGCTGATGATCCCCATCGTGATCTCCGTGATCGACAAACTGGAGGAGAGCATTGGGAAAAAGGAGATAGGGAAATACGCTACAGGACTGCTGCTCGGCATTGCTTACAGTGCATCGATCGGTGGCATCTCCACACTGGTGGGAACCCCTCCGAACCTTTCGTTCGCAAGGATCTTCAGCATTTATTTCCCCGATGCACCGGAGATATCCTTTGCGCAGTGGTTTCTTTTCGCATTGCCCTTAAGCATCACCTTTTTCGTGATGGTCTGGGGATACCTCTACCTGATGTTCGGCCCGCGTCGTAAAAAATGGCCTAAGCTGGATAGCAATACCTTTAGAGAACAATATAAAGCCCTTGGCAAGAGCAGTTATGAAGAAAGGGCCATAATGCTCATCTTTTCACTTCTGGCAATTACCTGGCTGACACGGGCAGGGCTTAATTTCGGAAGCATACACATTCCGGGTTGGTCAGAATTATTCGGAAACCCGGGGTATATCAACGACGGCACTGTAGCTATCTTTTATGCTATCATCCTTTTTATCATTCCTGATAAAAGAGAAAAAAGCGGAAGGCTGATGGACTGGAAAACGGCGAAGGGCCTTCCCTGGAATATCGTTTTGCTATTCGGAGGAGGCTTCGCCCTTGCAGGCGGCTTCAAGGAATCCGGACTGTCCATGTGGTTCGGAGAGCAACTGGTTTGGATATCCACTGCCCATCCGATTTTCGTCATCCTTGCCATTGCCCTGATGATGACTTTCCTGACAGAACTCACCAGCAATACGGCCACAACAGAAATGCTTTTGCCTATCCTGGCAGGAATCGCCATGGCGGGAAACGTGAATCCTCTTTTGTTTATGTTACCTGCCACGCTATCAGCTTCCATGGCTTTTATGCTGCCGGTAGCCACCCCACCCAATGCCATCATCTTTGGCACAAACAGGGTGAGGATGTTGGATATGGCCAAAACAGGCATTGCACTCAACCTCGCGGGAGCACTGATCATCACACTTGCAACATATTTTATCGCGACCGCTGTTTTCGATATCAACATGAATGAATTTCCTGCGTGGGCTGTACCTGAATGATGAAAAAACAACAAAAAGCATATCTTCTTGCTTTATCTGCCATCCTTTTATGGTCTACGGCAGGTTCAGCCTTCAAGCTGAGCCTCGAATACATTTCCTCGACACAATTATTACTGTTCGCTGCGTTTTTCTCGCTGCTTTTCCTGTTCTCATGGATCACTATTAGTGGGAAACTAAAAGATTCCTTTAAGCTCAGCAAAAAAGAATGGCTTTACAGCGCCATCATGGGATCACTTAATCCTTTTCTCTATTACCTGATCCTCTTTGAGGCTTACGATCTGCTGCTTGCACAGGAAGCTGTCGCGCTTAACTACGTCTGGCCGCTAACGCTTGTCCTCTTATCCATACCTGTGCTAAAACAAAGGATTGGAATTTACAGTATTCTGGCCCTGTTCATCAGTTTTGCAGGCCTGCTCATCATCATCACAAAAGGAGCGGTATTCGGTATTGAATTATCCAGCCCGAGGGGGATTTTCCTTGCATTGATCAGCTCGGTTTTCTGGGTTTCCTACTGGCTCATGAACATGAAAGACAAAAGGGAGGAAGTTGCAAAGCTGTTCGTAAACTTCTGCTTTGGGTTTAGCTATATCCTGATCTATGCATTGATTCGTGAAACAGAACTTTCCTTTAATCCTGAAGGCATGGGAGGTGGAATATATATCGGATTGTTTGAAATGGGGCTCACCTATGTACTATGGTTGAAGGCATTGCAGCTATCTTCCACTACAGCGAAAGTCAGCAACCTGGTATACCTCTCTCCTTTCCTGTCCTTGGTGTTTGTTTCCATTGCCGTGGGCGAAACCATTCACTATTATACCATCGGCGGCCTGGCTTTGATTGTTGTTGGGATTGTAATGCAGCGGATTGTTAAATAGGTGTTGGAAAACTTCTTCCATCTTCTATCTCCTTCGCAATTCTCCTTCAAAAATCTACCATAAGGATTACTACTGCCTGCTTGCCCGCCTTTGGAGGGCTTGCCTCAGGCGGGAAATCAGAATTGTTTTTTACCACGAAGAACTCAAAGGATATCCACGAAGAACGAAGGTCTTGGTGCAAGCTGGTGGCAAGAATTATAAAATACCTCCCCCAAAAAAAAACAGGCTGGGATGCAGCTGACCGGACTGAGAGTGAAAAAGAGCACCAGGGAAAGTATTTATTGATGTTGTTTTTCGGTATGATTTTTTATACACCGGCTCAGTTTTTCATCATTCAATGTATCCTTTGAGAATAGGTATTCCTAATTGTATAGTTAATAATTAAACATTGCACCCCTTCGGGGCGCTAATTTCTTTCACAATGTATCTTTCTACGAACATCAGGCCCCTTCGGGGCCAAGGTCAATGCTATTCAGGCATGATCAACGCAACACCCAACACCTAACGACCTGTCCTGAGCTTGTCGAAGAGCCCAACACCTAAATGATTTATCTTTGCAGTACCATGCC
>JABMQZ010000059.1 GCA_013202965.1 Bacteroidota bacterium
CCGCAATAGCGGAACCAGATTTTTATAATACCCCTCTGTCCCGCAAAAGCGGCACATCTCCCCTGAAAATCAGGGGAGCTTATTAGGAAACCTCGCGGCAAGCCACGAGGAATCATTTGATTGGAGATAGAATAAGGGGAAGGCAAAAGGGATAAATGATAGAAGATTGAAGATTGAAGAAGGCAAAGGGGATAGCTGATAGAAGAAGTCATGTACAACACGGACCTTCGCACATAAAATTCTGCAATCTGCAATCTTATATCTGCTGTTGGGATTATCCCCGCCTTCGGCGGGAATGATACCATTCCGGGGGGTGAGCCAAAGCAAAAACAACGCATGCGCGCGATTGTATCGCGTGCAACATAACTGCTCGTTTAATTTTCCTTTTTTAGCTACTCATTAATCCTCTTAACCTATCAATTGTGCTATCTGATTTTGATGGAAATCCTTCAGACTTTTCCTCCAGGGTTACTTTGGCATCTTTTCCTACGCATAGCATGGAGTACCAATAACCTCCCCTTAGTTTTTAATCAATTTACCTGTTAATTTTATTTTTCCATCTTCCAGTAATTGAAAAAAGTATATTCCATTACTCAGACTTCCCCCTTGAATATATATATCTCTTGAAGTTATGTTATTATAAACCTCTATTAGGAATCCCTGAGCGTTTAATATTCTTAATTCATAAGCACTATTTTGTATAAAATCATAAGTAAGTTTAGTATTGTTATTAAATGGGTTTGGTTTTAATGACCATTTTTGTTTTCCTAAATTCTCTTCAAGACTTGCTGTTGTGTAATAGCAGGGATCATAGTATGGATAATCATACTTCAAAGTATCATTTTCAGTAAAACAATTCAATTCATACCATACATCAATCGGCCATGCAAAACCAACATTTGTAATTCCAGAAAGACTCCCAATTCCGACTATCCATTCGTCCTGCTCCGGAGAAATATAAACAGAACCTAATATTAATCTTTTCCTCAGTTCTCCATTAAGTAATTGAATTGTATCAATAGAATCAACTGTCATCGTAACAGGGCCTCCATACGTTAATCCAGTAAAAACCTCCCCGACTTTAAGTCCAAAGTCATATAGTAATTCTTCATTTTGGAAATAGTGGTGAAATACTTTGCCAGTTGAATCTTCTCTTATTGCACTATGGAAATACCAAGTTTGGTTTGCTGAATCTAAAGTATGCAGTAATTTTTTATAGATTGTCCCATCAATAAGTGTATCTCCTCCGAATTTATATGACCTTGTATTGCACGGCCCTTGATTCATACATTTTACAACATTCCAAATTTTATTTGTATCAACCAAAACCTGACTATATGCTATGCTTAATAAAAGTATCAGGCCGGTAAGGATAATTAACTTTCTCATAACTTATATATTTAAAATTAGTCGCAAATTATTTATCTCGTTTTTGACTCGTTTAATTATCCTTTCTAAGCTGCGCAATCAATTCATCTTTAGCATCAATAACCTTATTTGCAAGTGCTAGAGATTGATCAATTGCAGCAGAATATGATAATATTATTTTCATTTTTAGCAATTTTTAATTATTGTTTAATCCAAGTGCCAGAATCAATGGATTTATTGTTCTGTATTATTGAATAATAATAAGTGCCTGCAGCCAAACTTTCTACATTATAAGTTGATATTATTGATGTTATCCTCTTTTCAAAAACGGTGTAGCCCAGCTGATTATATAAAACCAGCGTACAACCCTTGTTTGCTGTCCGTACCGTAAGGAAACTATTACCCGGATTAGGATAAACAAGCGCTTCTTTAACTTGAACCATGCTCCCCTCCGGAATCTCTGTTTGGCAACCAGTTGAATCGAACTTAATGATATATCCATTTCGATGTAGCTGTATTCCTCCAACAGTTTCTTTTGTTCCAGCGAGAAGCACCCCCCCATCTGTTGTTGCTACCACAGAAGTTAGCCAGTAATAATCATCCCCTCCTATATATTTCTCATATTCCACTCCTAAAGTATCATTTAGCCTTGTTAAATAAAACCAATTAGGGTTTTGTCCAGTAATCCCCTGCAAGTAGTGAGTACCACCAATAAATATCGCTCCGGGGTAATAATAATCAACAGATTCAATTTCAGCACCGCGCGAATTGGTGTCAGGATCAGTAAAGTTTCGACCATACATAATGTTAAATGAAGTATCCAGTCTATGTGCGGAAATATAAAACTCATCATCCGTATAAGGGTGACTTATTATGGTGCTCCCACTAACCAGTAAACTACCATCATAGTACATTTTAACACCAAATGGTGTTCTAAGCCAGGCTGGAAAGAAATCATGGCCAATCTGTACTAAATTTGTATCAACAATCAATCGACTGCAAATCTGTGGGCCACTATAGTAATGTGCAAACTCAGTATGTACCCAATAATGAAGTGAATCCGGGCTGTATGTTAATCCCCACACATTACCTGCACTATCGCTCTCATAATAATTATAAGCTAAGCTGTCGCCTGAGGCAGATAATTTGAACAATCCTGTGTATAGAGAATATCCGGGACAAAAACAGTACAAGAATGAGCCATCCTTTAAGACCAGGGTCCTTGAATAATAACCTCCCCAATAAATCAGGCCAAAAGAATAAATTTTTTGCCAAACCACATTAAGATCCTGATCAAGACGGATAAAGATGACAAATTTATTTAAATAGCTGCTATCTTTGTGATAACCATTTCCTGTTAGCAAATATCCGGGATTCCCTTGATGTATAGTTATTATACGGTTGCACGCAAATACTGTATCCTCTTTTTCGAAACATTTACTAAGAGTATCCCCCTCCTGATCCAGTTTATAAATAGTAGAATAATAGAAAGGATTAATTGTGTCATTAATTGCTGCCTTGTTCACAATCCCAATAATACAGTCATCAAGGCCCCTTGTAAAATGATCAGGAAAAATATCTACACTATCATCAACAATATTAATCTCATATTGGATATTCTGGCTGTAAATATTCAGATATAAAATACTTGTAAATATTATTAATGTAACTCTTATAGATATTTTCATTAAATGGGTCTTACTTAAATTATTTCATAATAATTTGGTTTTATTGTGTCTGATTGGAGAATAAAGTTAGTTATTTCCCATATCAAACCAAAACATTTCGTGAATTATGAAAAAGAGGGATTACTCCCCCTCCTGAGTATTCGGGATCATGATCCCGTGCGGGGGGAGCTATAACCAAAGCACATCCTTTTTAGCTCCCCCTCTCTCTTGAGGAGAGGGGGCCGGGGGGTGAGGTGCATTAATGTGATAATAGGGATTACCCGCCTTCGGCGGATGATCCCTGAGGGGGGAGGCTTAAGTAACTGAAAACCTCCCTGCGGTCGGCATTTTAATATAAGGGGGCTACTCCCTCAAGCAAGCTTGGGTCGCGTCCCCCTTATATTAAAAAACCCGCGCAAAACGCGGGTTTTCAGTTACTTAGCGGAGAAAGAGGGATTCGATTCTGAAATTCACCCCACTTTTTCACACTGACTATCAAGCATATACATATGCCCTTTTAGTTAATATTTGATTGTTTTGACCCAACTCTGCCCCACTTACCCGTCCTTTCTCAGTTGCTCAATTAGTTCATCCTTAGCCTTTATGACTTGCCCGGCCAGTGATAAGGATTGCTCAATCGAGTTAATTTTCTCTTCAAATAATTCAAGTTTTTCTGTGTAAAAAATCCGGTCCTTATCTCTTGCCGAAGTTTCCTTCTGCACATGAACTTCAATTGCATCACTGATTTTATCTCCTTCATCCGACAATGATTTTTTTAACTCATCAACATTCAAAATCAGATTCTCAATAAAATATTTAAAGCCCAGAACCAATGAAACGTCAATCACCACATCAATCCTTGGATATTGTGTCCTGAATATATTATAAACCGCTTGGGTGCTTCTTCCTGTTCTTTCAGAAAGTTCCCTGACTGAAATATTTTTTTGGTTAAGTAGCTTTTTAATGAGCTTCCCGTAGTGAATCCCTTCTTTTTCGGTCATGATATTATTGTAATTAGCCGATTTATTATTTACAATTTTTAACAGTAAAAAATTTATTTACTTGTCAAGTGTATCGTTATTTATTACCTTTGTTGAGAAATAATTACTAAAATTAATACTTATTTTTAACACTGCCAAATATTATGGAAAATATTTTGTTAACAGAGACCAAGCTTAAACCCGAGATAACCAACAAAATCAGAAAATCTAAGAAACTCAAAATGACATTAATGGCGCATTTTAACATCAGCAACTCAACGCTGCAGCTGTGGCTGGATAAAAACAGTGGCAACTTCACCCAATATGGCGTGCTGAGGATATTAATGAGCCATTTTGATTGTAATGACCTGGAAGATTTACTAAGTATTAACCCTAAAAAATAACTGCCTATGCAAATAATTTGAATCAGAGACATGCTATCTCAAATGTTCCGGGCAACCGGAACATTTTTTACCCTTTTAAATACGATACAAACAATGGCAGCATACTTAGACAAAAAGCAATTAAAAGATGATCAACATCTTTTCAATCAGTATTTCATCATGGGGATTGACCTTAGTCAGTTAAATATCTTGCGCACTGGTATTGACCTGGTAGAGATTTCCCTTCATGAGAAAAGTGGCTTTTCCCCGGAAGAGAGAGAACTATATCTAAAAGTTCTGGACCTGAAAAATATTCTCACCGGTAATTAAAAGTGTTCGCAATGCAGAAGATCTTCCCAAGCCCATGATATCCCAGACAACGATAGACAATGTTTTCTCGGTGATGGACCCGGTTGAAATCATCGGCCAACACGTAGAATTAAAACCATCTGGAAACAGCTATAAGGGCAAATGCCCTTTTCACCAGGAAAACGACAGCTCATTTACAGTTTCTCCGAAACTCAATATCTTTAAGTGCTTTGGTTGTGGAATTGGCGGTACTGCCGTTAAATTTTTGATGGAATATAAAAACTACTCCTATCCACAGGCCATTCGTGAGATCGCCAAACATTATTCAATAGAGGTCATAGAGGAAAGCTCAGAGAATGAAGACAAAAAGGATACCCATAAGAGAGAACTCTTTTATCAACTGTATGATAAAGCAAAGGACTATTACCATCATATGCTTTTCAAAGATGACAATGCAGTGGCCCTGGAATATGCCCTCAGCCGTTTTTCCTTAGATCAGATTGATCGCTATCAGATTGGCTATGCTCTGGACGCATGGCAGGGCCTTTTAAACCATCTTTTAAAAACCACCCCGGCAGATCATGACCTGCTGCATGAATCAAAGCTGATCTCCCGCTCCAAAAAGGGACGGGACTTTGATACATTTCGCAACCGCTTGATGTTCCCGATCTGGAATGCCTCTCACAGGGTCATTGCCTTTGGCGGCAGGGTCCTACCCGGTAATGATGGGCCCAAGTATATCAATTCTTCAAACTCGCTGATCTTTAATAAATCCAAATCCCTTTACCTGATTGATAAAGCAATCAGGCCTATCAGGGAAACAGCAACAGTCACCATCGTTGAAGGATATACCGATGCCATCACCCTGCATTCAAACGATATTACTAATTGTGTCGCTCCCTGCGGCACTGCCTTTTCGGATGACCAGATCAATCAGCTAAGTAAGCTGGCCAAATCCGCAACACTTGTCTATGATGCAGATGCAGCCGGTAGCCAGGCAGGGCAAAAGCATGCCATGAGATTGATAGAAAAAGGCATGATCGTGAATACGGTAACCCTGCCCGAGGGGATGGACCCTTATGAGTTCTACAGGAGCCAGGGAGATAATCCCGATATCAAGGATCACTCTGAAGATTTTCTCTTTTCTAAAGCCAGGCAGTTTGCTGAGAATTCCAATGATCCCATGTCTAGGCATGATGGAGTAAAGTTTCTCTCCAGGCTCATATTCTCTTATAAAGACAAGCCACTGCGATCGTTTTACATTGATGAGCTTTCCAAGATCATCAAAGGCACCAAGAGGCAGTTTACTGATGAGCTTGCCTCCCTTGAAGCTTCCCATTCTGCCACTATCACCTCTGATGATGATCTTCCTGAAGGCACCGATGTTGGCATGTATGAAAAGTATGGCTTCTACTCTTTCAATAATGAATATTATTTCAGAAAGGATAAAGGTGGGCGGGCAAAGCTCTCCAACTTTATCATGAAGCCTGTCTTTCACGTAGAGTCCGCCAACGACAACAAAAGGATCTATGAGCTGATCAACTTTAAAGGCCACAAGATCGTGGTGGATTTTGATATGCAGGAGATGGTTTCCATCAGCAATTTCAAGCGCAATATAGAAGGCCGCGGAAACTTTCTTTTCTGGGGACAGGATCAGCACATGAACCGCCTTAAGCTAAAGCTCTATGAAGATACCCGTACATGCACCGAGATTACGAACCTGGGCTGGCAAAAAGAAGGCTTCTTTGCATGGGCAAACGGCATTATTCTCAATGACGGAAGCTTTCAATCAATAGATGATTACGGACTTGTTGAATACAATAATAAGAATTACTTCATCCCTGCATTTTCAAAAATCTATATTGATGACCGCTCGATCTTTCTGGATGAAAGAAAGTTTAAATACCAGGAGCGCGACATCAGTCTAAAGGCTTGGAGTGAGCTATTTATCAAAGTATTTGGCGATAATGCAAAACTTGGACTTGCTTTCTGGGTTGCATCAGTATTCAGAGACCACATACTTCATATCTTCAACAACTTTCCGATTCTGAACCTTTTTGGCCCAAAGGGTACGGGGAAATCCCAGATGGCCATGTCACTGTCATGCTTGTTTGGACTCCGGCAAACCCCTTTTAATATTCACAACGGAACAAAACCCGGTCTGGCAGAGCATATCCAGCAGTTTGTCAACTCCTTTGCCTGGATAGATGAGTATAAAAACAACATTGAGTATGATAAGATAGAAACCCTCAAATCTATTTACGATGCTATAGGTAGAAGCCGAATGAACATGGATAAAGGGAAAAAGAAGGAAACCACTCATGTAAATTCAGCCGTTATTCTCTCCGGACAGGAAATGCCAACCGCTGATGTGGCCCTGTTTTCAAGAATGATCTTTTTACAATTCCACCAAACGGAGTATTCGCAGCAAGAAAAAGATAACTACGAAAACCTTAAGAATATTGAAAAGCAAGGACTTTCACACCTTACTTCTCAAATCATTTCCCACCGCAAATATTTTGAAGAAAACTTTTACGGAGTATTTGATTCCGTACTTCGTGATGTATTCAAAGAATTAGAACACTCCGGTATAGAAGATCGTATTCTTAAATCCTTCTGTTCGATCCTTGCAGCCTATAAGAGCTTAGAGAAAAAGCTTTCCTTAAATATGGACTACGATAATCTACGCAGTATCGCTATAAAAGCTATCAAGGATCAAAATTCTCAAATCAGTAGTTCAAATGAAATATCAATGTTTTGGGAAACCATTGAAGCATTGTTCGATGAAAACGAAATCACTGATCGTTGGCATTTTAAAATTGATATGTGTGAATCTCTGAAACTTAGAAACAATCAGGCTTTTGAATTAAAACCTTCTGTAAATGTTCTGAAACTAAAATTTGCCACGATCTATAAATCCTATGCTACTCATTCAAAAAGATCTGGTCAATCTGTCCTTCCAAATACAACCCTGAAGTATTACCTTGAAAACAGCCCTGCATTTTTAGGTGTTGAAAAATCCACTCGATTTTCGCTAAAAGAATTTTCAAACGATGAAAATAAATTTATAGAGAAGCACCAGGTAACTACGTCCTATTGCTTCGACTACGCAAAGCTTGGTATAAATCTCATCAGAATACCCACAGATAAAGATTCATTGTCAGAGGGTAATAAATCCAATTCTCCGCCTGAAAAAGATGAAGAAGATCTTCCTTTTTAATAACCATAACACTCAATTATGATAAAGAAAAAATGTTACGTACTTATTATTCCTGAGGTATTCCCTTCGTACCACACACACGCAGGGCAACCAACAGATTTTATAGCTAAAATCTCTCGTAATGAGAAGATTCACACTATCAGTGCGAATTTTGAACTCTGGAAAGCCAGAATTGATGAAGTCAATATGGGCCTTGCATATATTTCACTTCGTAAATGGTCAGGTAGACCTTACTACAGCAAACAAATTGAAATTAAACAATTTCATTTTGTCTGGTTGGAACTGATTCAAATTGATAAATATAAAACTTCAGAATCCCATTACTATGATTGGAATATATGTGAAGGCGGGGGTATCTGGTCGCTTGAACAAGTCGCAAATAATGAGGGCCTTTCTCTTTATCAATTCCTAAGATGGTTCTTTCCTGATGAATTAGCAAACGGGCTCCATTTAGAAGGCGCGATTATTCATTTCACTGACTTTCGTTACATGAAAAGGAAGTATTAAATAAAAGAGTTTTTTTCACTGCCAGATATATGACTCAATACTGCTCCTACACGAACTACAAAAACTACATTATCCTTATTACTCTTATTATCAGTATTATATATTTTGATTGTGTTTACATAAGTGTAGTTTCTTGTAGTTTTTTGTAGTTTTTTAATTTGAATTGTAGTTTTTGTAGTTTTTCACTTCTGGTATTGTAGTTTTTTAAACACTTGATAATCTGTTTTGTAGGTCGTGTAGGCCGTGTAGGAGCAAAAATGTGTACCCAAAACAAAAATGCCAAAATTTATGATTTTATCGTATCCCGAACCCCAAAAAGACTTTGTAGGACTCTTTTATGATCACCTTCCTGAACAGTTCCGCCTTGCCACAATTGATGATTTTCATGAGCAAGGCAAAAAGAAAACAGGAATGATCTTCCTTGTTCGGTGGGTTGAAGAAACCAGGTATTCTGTATGGGACGTTGATGAAAACCTTACCGGAGAAAAAATTATTCCTTTCATACGTGAAAAACGAGTATTCGTACTTCGTGATGATCAATAGTCCTTTTTATCTATGAATCACTAACCTAATTTTACAAAACAATCATTTAATATGCCATTTACCTGTCAAATACCTGTTAAAAGCTATATTAAAACCTACATTGAAAATAATTGCGGATCCCCTGCTGACCTTACTCAGCTTCCGGAAATCAATAGCTTATTTTTAACGTGCCTTAAATCCCCTCGCTTTTCACGAGATAAACAAATCAAATGCAATTATTCTCATTCTGTTGATATTATCATTTCAAGTGATTACTTCTATCGTTATGGATGGCAACTTTCAAAAACTGACATTGTACACTTCAATACCAGGTGTGAAGCTTTCATAAAATTCAACTCCAGACAATTTATCATGGCTAACAGTTCATTGGGAATTCCTGTCAGCAGATCTATCAGGGAATTTCAAGCGACCTTTAAATTCCCGGAAGATTCCTTCTCTTATGATGCCATAAAAAAAGACTTTGAACGGCATGGGGCCAAAATACCTTTGAAGTTTGATCGTGAATATAAACAAGAATTGTTTAATATATTTTTGGAATCCCTGTCCACTTTAGGGACAGTAAGCAAATCCTTCAAACATGAACTCGATAACCAAACCAGATCACCTTGATAATATGGGAAGTATTATAAAATTATGGTACATTCCCGTTGATGATGTAGCAAGCATATCAAGACCAATACATGATTATGGTGGAATCACTCTTAAAGCAAATAAACAATGGCTCGAAATGTATTTCTCCCCACAATCTGCATCC
>JABMQZ010000060.1 GCA_013202965.1 Bacteroidota bacterium
CCGCAATAGCGGAACCAGATTTTTATAATACCCCTCTGTCCCGCAAAAGCGGCACATCTCCCCTGAAAATCAGGGGAGCTTATTAGGAAACCTCGCGGCAAGCCACGAGGAATCATTTGATTGAATATACGAAATTACCGCTTTAAATTGAAAGAGTGAACCGAATAAATCAATTATACCATCACTTCGCAATAAAACTCTTATAGGGATTATTTTTCCTATTCACTTTTGTTTAACTAAATTATTTTTCCATATACCAACCTAAACGCTTATCAGTTTCATAATCAATTGCTTCAAAAACAACATTATATTTTTCATCATTTACAAAATCATGTGTTTCATATTCAAAATACTGAACACTTTTATCATTATTACTGAATAATCATCTTATTCAACAGAAAAATCGACAAATAAGAGAAGCCTTTGATACTTCTCTTATTTACCATTATCACTATTCTTTGTCATTCAATTATTCTGCATCCATCACTTCAACTAGTTCGATATCACCTATATCGTCAACACTGTCCGGTGTTTAAAGAAGCGCTCTCGGACTGCGCTACACCCCGGATAATTTACAATTCTGTATTTGCTCCCCGCCTCCGGCGGGTGTATGTACAATTTATAATGTCGAATTTTGAATTCATTTAAACCTCAACATTCAAAATTTCATTTGGGGACTGCAAGGATAATCCTTTTCCCTAAAAAAACTAAATAAGTGTCCGTCTATAAAGTCTGTGTTTAGTTCATAATGTTCGCTGTTGTCCCGAGTACTCGGAATGCGTAGTCTTGAAAATCAGGAGTCCGCCTAAGGCGGATGACTGTTTTGAAAGACAAGCGTAACGAAGACAACGGACATTATGGATAAACACTAATTATACAAACGATTATTTCTTGATTTCAATTGCACCAGCACCAGCCGACAATTTGTCAGCAAAAATCATCCTGTCAATATTACAGAAATCACTGTAATTAATCACATTGAGTTTTTGGCATACTTTATGACATAGAGGAATCATCTCAGTTTTGAGATGAAAAGATGTAAATTTGTCAAGGCCTCTGAATTCTGACTACTGACTACTGTCTTCTGTCTTCTGGTTATTAAAAACAGACAAACAAATCAATATTAGATACCGTTAATTAAAAACATAACAATGAGCGAAAACAACGAAAAAACCAAATGCCTGATCATCGGCTCCGGGCCGGCAGGATATACAGCAGCGATCTATGCAGCACGCGCTGACCTCAGCCCCATGATGTACCAGGGACTGCAGCCGGGCGGACAGCTAACTACGACTACTGAAATTGATAATTTTCCGGGTTATCCGGAGGGCACCGGGGGACCGGAGATGATGGAAGATCTGAAAAAACAGGCAGAACGTTTTGATACGGATGTGCGCTGGGGTTTGATCACTGAAATTGATCTGTCGAAGCGTCCCTTTATCGCAAAAGCTGACGATGGCAAAGTTATCGAAGCAGATAGCGTGATCATCGCCACTGGGGCATCGGCAAAATGGCTCGGGATTGAATCTGAATCAGAATATAATGGCTACGGTGTTTCCGCCTGTGCCACCTGCGACGGCTTTTTCTACAAAGGCAAAGACGTGGCCATCGTTGGCGGTGGTGATACCGCAGCCGAAGAAGCCACTTACCTGGCCAAACTCTGTAATAAGGTCTACATGATCCATCGCCGTGATGAACTGCGTGCCTCCAAAGCCATGCAGAGCAAGGTTCTCAATACAGCCAATATAGAAATGGTATGGAATCATGTGCCCCTGGAAGTAGTCGGAGAAAAAGAAGGCTTCGGAAAGAAAGTAACAGGAGTTGTAGTTCAGGATGTAAAATCCGGAAAGCAGAAAACCCTGAAGGTGGACGGTTTTTTTGTGGCAATCGGACACAAACCGAATACCGACATCTTTGCCAGCCAGCTTGAAATGGACGACATGGGTTATATCAAAACCAAGCCCGACTCAACCTATACCAGTATTGAAGGAGTCTTTGCCGCAGGTGATGTTCAGGACCACGTATTTCGTCAGGCCGTGACCGCTGCAGGAAGCGGGTGCATGGCAGCTATCGAGGCGGAACGCTGGCTTTCTTCATAGATACTGGATATTGTATATTGTAAACTGTATATTAATACCCCAGCGCTCTTCCATCTAACTTTTCAATCTTCACCCGAAAAATAAGGATATCCTTAACTGCGGGTTCGTTAAATGAAAAATCTATGTCAGCGTAATTCTTCATAAAAATACGCAGGGCTTCTTCCTTCTGATCATAATCATCAACGAACTCCACATTTCCAAAGGCGAGGACGCTTCGATAGCGCATACTCCAACTACAGGCAACCTCTTTATTGACCCATTTCAAGTCATGATCGGTGCTGAAAGAGATACAAACCCGTTTGTTCTTCTTCAGGATATCTATTTTTTTGCCTGTTTGGGCAGAATGGAAATAAATATAGTCGTCTTTATAACCAAAATTCATCGGGAGAACATATGGTGAGCCATCCTCATCAACCATGGCCAGGTTGCATATTTCACACTTACTTATAATGGATTCCAGTTCAGGCTTAAAGCTCAGGTCTCTTCTTTTCATATCGTCAATTGCTTAATAAAAAAATCTTTGAAATTGATTATCCTCGGGGCAAGCCCACGAGGTATTAACCCAATTTCATTCCGCAA
>JABMQZ010000061.1 GCA_013202965.1 Bacteroidota bacterium
TCTCTGACTCTCTGATTCTCTGATTCTCTGATTCTCTGACTCACCATTTACGCAGTTGTTATGAAAAAACTCCATGAAACAATAAACTATCTTCAAAAAGCCGGGATGGATTCCCCCGACCTTGGGATCATCCTCGGTACCGGGCTAAGTAAACTGGTGAAGGAAATTAAGATCGAAAAGAGGATCAATTACGAGGACATACCGCATTTCCCTGTATCTACAGTTGAGTTTCATCATGGAGAACTTATATACGGTGACATGTTCGGGAAAAAGGTGATGGTGATGCATGGGCGTTTCCATTATTATGAGGGTTACAGTATGCAGGAACTGGTGTTCCCCGTCAGAGTGATGAAATTAATGGGAGTGAAAAACCTGCTGATCTCCAATGCTTGTGGCACCGTGAACCTTGATTTTCCGAAAGGGAGCCTGATGATGATCAATGATCACATTAACCTCTTAAATGACAATCCGCTGATTGGTCCGAATTATGATGAGTTGGGTCCGCGTTTTCCTGATATGAGCGAAGCGTATTCCAGGGAGCTGAATGAAAAGATGAGAAAAATCGCTCTTGAGCATAGTATTGAATTGTATGAGGGCGTATATGTTGCTTTACCCGGACCCATGTTGGAAACACGTGCTGAATATCGCTATCTGAAGCATATTGGTGCCGATGTGGTAGGGATGTCAACTATTCCTGAATCGATTGCAGCGAGGCATATGGGCCTTCCCTGTGCCGCTATTTCTGTTATCACGGACGTTTGTGACCCTGATAATCTGGCGGTGGCCGATATTCAGGATATTCTGATCACAGCGGGAAAAGCAGAAAAGTCTTTGATCGTACTGTTTTCGGAATTGATTAAGCAGATATAATCAGAAGTCAGAAGAAGTACCTTGGAATGAATAGGAGATAATACTTCAAACTCCGTTCCCCTTCTCCTTTAGGAGAGGGGGACAGGGGGTGAGGTAAAGGAAGATAGAAGAAGTCAGCATCCAGCAACCACTTTGTTCATCGAAGCCTTGGCGAAGATGAAGCAACCAGCATCTATCAATCAATTCAGCTTAATCATCTTCCCTACAGCAGCTTCCGAACCCTCTTTCATTTTATTCTTCTTATACAATTGCTTCAGCTGAATACCATAAAGCTGGGAAATATAGTACATGCTCTCACCTGCTTTCAGTGTATGAGGATTTGCATCTTTGTTTTTCTTTTTCTTTTTCTCAATATACAGCATTTGTCCTTTGCTGAGGCTGTTGTCTTTATCCAGTTCATTGTATTTGTAAACTTGCCAGGAATAGATTTCAAAGTCTGCGGCTATCTCACTGAAGGTATCGCTTGCTTTTGCAAAAATGAATTTCACTCCGTTATTGATGTATAATTTCCGGCCTGTTTCCCAGATCTCCACGAGCTCAAAATGCGAGGCCTGTGGATAAGCTATGATGCTTGCGACTATCGGATCAGAAGATGTCGGATCTTTCTCAAAGTGAGCAAGATATTCCGGGGTGATCCCTTTGTCAAATTCGAATAAATTGTTTTCCTCTATGATCTTGATCAGAAGCTGCGGGTACTTTGGGTTTGTAGCATAGCCGGCTTTTTTCAAGCCATTTGCCCAGCCTTTATAGTCTGTGATCTTCAGGGTGAAAAGATCACTATACCTGCTACGCTGGGACAGGAAAAGCGAATGATCCCTGAACGACTCATCAGATGATTTATACTTACGGAAGCATTCATGCTTTTCATCATCATCCATGTGAAAGGTTTTTCCATTCCAGTCTTTATGGCACTTGATCCCAAAGTGATTATTGGCTTTGCGGGCAAGCTCACTGTTCCCGCTACCCGATTCGAGGATACCCTGTGCCAGGGTGATGGATGCAGGAATACCATAGTTCTTCATTTTGTCCATGGCAACATCCTTGTAAGTCAGGATGTACTCTTCCACTGTGATCTTTTGCTGGGCATGGACCAGAGAGACAGTACATGCCATGATCACCGTCGTGAACAATATTTTAAGTGTTACTGTCATTCAAAGCTTTTAATAATAATGCAAAAATATTAATGATCCTTGAGTAAATGTATTATAACAACCATACTTTTTCACAACTTATTGTTATTAAAACAGAAGCCAGTAGTCAGTAGTCAGAGAATCAGAGAGTCAGA
>JABMQZ010000062.1 GCA_013202965.1 Bacteroidota bacterium
CCGCAATAGCGGAACCAGATTTTTATAATACCCCTCTGTCCCGCAAAAGCGGCACATCTCCCCTGAAAATCAGGGGAGCTTATTAGGAAACCTCGCGGCAAGCCACGAGGAATCATTTGATTGAACAATTCAAATCTAAAATCGAATACTACATTGTAAACTGTACATACAGAATACAGAATTGTAAATTTATCCGTATTTTTATTCCTCATTAGAAAAGCGGATGGCCAAAAAGAGACAAACCCTAAAAACAGTACAGGACAATCGCATTAGTCTGATTGGAATTTCATGCCATCTGAAATCATATCGCCTGTCGTTTGCCCTGAACAATGCACTTCACTTTAAGTTCCGGCGTATCGATGACTTCGAGATACACGGACCGGCAAAAGATGAATTTCTGGGTTTTCCTTTTCTAATCTATGGATCTGCTGAGTTGAAAAATCATTTCTGCCTGGTGGCGAACCATCATCCTGAGGGGAAACTCTTGCCTACATTAAGGGAGGTTGATTATTTTCTGATGGCCGGGGAGCCAATGGATGATTTCATCAAAGGCAAAATACTTGTACAGATCAGAAGTATTCCTCAGGTAATTGGAGCTTATGAGATTGATCCTTCCCGGACAAAGGATATGGATCTTTTGATCGAGGAAATGGAAATGCATTTGCTGGAAGCAGGAAGGAAAACCTCAGCGGAATAGCAAAGAGAAAACTTATACGATTCATTTATCCTGGTACGCAAGCCCGGATTTATGATCTATTGCCTGCTGTCTTCTTTTTTTTATACTTTTGCAGCTGAAATAATTATCTGTTTAGTCCGTTTATAAAAAAATATTTTCTAATGAACCGAATACTCCCTTTTTTACTGATCGCATTTTTGATTTCCTGTACCAACCAGCAATCTGAAGATAAAACCACTGAGCCCGTACAGGAAGAAACCGGGGTTCTCAGCATTGAGCCCAATGAGCCTGCAAATCCGGTGGATGAAGAAACTCAAACAGCCAACCCGGATGTAAATACGATAAAACCCGCTGAAAAAAGCTCCGATCTGAAAGGAGAAAGGGATACAGAGGCGGCTTATCTGTTCAATAAAGGAACCACGGCATACAACAATGAAGATTTTGAAAGTGGTGTTGGGATTTTTGAACAAATTGTTGAAATGCATCCGGATGACCGCAAGGCGTACTATAACCTTGGGCTGGGGTATTTTAAGCTGAATAAATTCAGCAATGCTTTGCTTGCATTTAATAAAGCCATTGAAATACTCCCGGAGGATGTTTTATCTATCCAATACAGGGGAAGGGTTTATTATATGCTTGAAAACTTTCCCAAATGCCTGGATGACTATACTAAAGTCGTTGAATTGAAACCTGAAGACCCGCTCGCCTATTATAACAGAGGTACAGCCAAAGGGCGTGTGAATGATTACCTGGGAGCCATCCGTGATTTTGACAAAGCCATTGAATTAAAACCTGAATATGCAGAAGCATATTACAACCGTGGCCTGGCAAATTATTTCCAGGGAAGGAGGCATGAAGCCTGTTATGACTGGAGAAAAGCGCATGGATTGGGACATTACGAATCAGAAAAGGCCATACGCTCGTATTGCGAAGGAGATCAATAGATCAGTTTCTTCTTCCTGATCCCGTTTACTGTTTTTCTTATCATTTATTCACCATAAATTTTTCAGATGGACGCTATTGAAACAATTCTCACAAGGCGCAGTATCAGGAAGTACGAGGATAAAAAGGTCCCCGTTGAAGTCGTGAAGGCATTACTGGAGGCAGGAATGCATGCCCCAAGCGCAAGAAATATTCAGCCCTGGCATTTTATTGTCATTGATGACAGGGCCATCCTGGATCAATTATCCATTGCGCATCCCTACGCAAAAATGATGAAACAGGCCAGCCTGGCTATTTTGCTTGGTGGTGATAGAAATCTTCAGGAGGTGGAAGGATATATTATACAGGATTGTTCTGCCGCCACGCAGAATATTATGCTTGCCGCTCATGCACTTGGACTTGGGTCCGTGTGGCTGGGAATGTACCCCAGGGAACAACGTATGCAGGATGTGAGTAAACTATTGGGAATTCCGGAACATATTCTTCCGGTTTCTTTAATCTCTATTGGATATCCCGCAGAAACTGTTCATCCACCTGTGCGGTATAAAGAAGAGAGGGTTCACTTTAATAAGTTTTGAGCCCTTCGACAAGCTCAGGACAGGTTGTTGGGTGATAAATGCACAATTTACAATGTACAATGTGCAGCACTTTACCTTCCGTTAAGCGTTAACCAGCATCCAGTATCAAAATTCCAGATCACTCTGCCAGTATCAGCACTTTATTCTTAAGGACTTCGATCACTCCGCCATTCACTTCAAAAAACTGTTCCTGGCCTTTGTCATCCCTGATCTTGATCTTTCCTTTTTTCAGGACCGAGATCAATGGGGCGTGATTATTAAGGATCTCGAATGAGCCATCGATACCAGGCAATTGCACCAGGCTTACTTCTCCGGTAAAAACAGATTTGTCGGGGGTAATGATCTCCAGATTCATAGGACAAGTATTTTTAAGCCTCCGCCTCAGAATGCATTCGCTTACCTTTTTCTATGGCTTCCTCGATGGTACCAACAAGGTTAAATGCCGCTTCAGGATATTCATCCACCTCACCGTCCATGATCATATTGAAACCTTTGATGGTATCTTCAATAGAAACCACGGCTCCGGGAATGCCTGTAAACTGTTCCGCCACAAAGAAAGGCTGAGAAAGGAAACGAGCAACCCTTCTGGCCCGGTGAACAACAAGTTTATCTTCTTCTGAAAGTTCTTCCATCCCAAGAATGGCAATGATGTCCTGCAATTCTTTGTAGCGTTGCAGGAGTTGTTTCACTTTCTGGGCGGTATTGTAATGTTCCTCTCCAACCACCTCAGGTGAAAGGATCCTTGATGTAGAATCAAGCGGATCCACAGCAGGATAAATACCCAGCTCTGATATTTTACGACTCAGTACGGTGGTGGCATCGAGATGGGCAAAGGTTGTAGCAGGCGCCGGGTCTGTCAGGTCATCCGCAGGGACATAGACTGCCTGCACGGAGGTGATTGAACCTCGCTTTGTGGATGTGATCCTCTCCTGCAAAATCCCCATTTCCGTAGCCAGGGTTGGCTGATATCCAACAGCAGAAGGCATCCTTCCCAGCAATGCAGAAACCTCGGAGCCTGCCTGGGTAAAACGAAAAATATTGTCGATAAAGAAAAGGATGTCACGACCACCTGACTTTTCATCCCCATCACGGAAATATTCAGCCAGTGTCAATCCTGAAAGGGCAACTCTTGCGCGGGCTCCCGGGGGTTCGTTCATCTGCCCAAACACCAGTGTAGCCTGTGAATCAGACAGTCCTTTCATATCCACTTTTGAAAGATCCCATCCACCTTTTTCCATATCATCCAGAAATTCTTTTCCGTATTTGATCACACCGGATTCGATCATTTCCCTGAGCAAGTCGTTCCCTTCACGGGTACGTTCACCCACACCTCCAAAAACAGAAAGCCCGGAATATTTTTTTGCAATATTGTTGATCAACTCCATGATAATCACGGTTTTCCCAACACCGGCACCTCCAAACAGGCCAATCTTTCCACCTTTGGAATAAGGTTCGATCAGGTCGATCACCTTTATTCCTGTAAATAGTACTTCCTGGGAGGTTGACAGGTTTTCGAACAGTGGCGGATCCCTGTGAATAGGATACGACTTTTCTGACTCAACCTCACCCAAACCATCGATAGGCTGACCGATCACATTGAACAATCGGCCCTTGATCTTATCTCCTGTAGGCATAGCAATCGGGCCCCCGCTTGAAATAACATCCATGCCTCGACGCAGGCCGTCAGTGGAATCCATAGCTACTGTTCTGACAGTGCTTTCCCCTATATCCTGCTGGCATTCCAGCACAATCATATTACCATCGTTGTTGGTAACAGTGAGGGCGTCATAAATATTCGGAAGCTGCGAATCATCATCAAAGCTTACGTCTACTACCGGACCGATAATCTGCGAGATAACACCTTTTGCTTTTTCATTCATAATGTTCCGGGAAAGATTTCCGCAAAGATAAAATAATATATTAATGCGTGAATATGAAGCAGGGGGTTTTTTTAGACTTTTTCCAAATAAGGTTTTACGGGCAGAAAACTATGAAGTTAAAACTTAATGATCAGCTCTTATTGAAGAAGCGTTTCTGGAAAACAATAAGGATGATTACTCCGGTGGTGATGGCGGAATCTGCAAGGTTAAATACCGGCCTGAAGAAAATAAATGTATCCCCGCCTTTAATTGGAATCCATTCCGGGTAGGTGCCATATAAAATTGGGAAATAGAACATGTCTACCACCTTGCCATGCAGGAAGCCGCCGTAACCTCCTCCTTCAGGCATAAATTGTGCAATGATATGAAAGCTGCTCTGACTGAATATCAGTCCGTAAAATGCACTGTCGACAATATTTCCAAGGGCTCCGACAAAGATCAGGGACACACTGAAGATCAGCCCCCGGTGGGAACGTGTTTTAGCCAGGTAGCTAAGGTACCACCCGATGAGTATCACGGCCAGGATGCGAAAAATGCTGAGGGCCAGTTTTCCATATCCACTCCCAAGGGTCATTCCAAAAGCCATTCCCTCATTCTCCGTAAAATGGATCAGGAACCAATCCCCCAATACCGAGAACTCTTCCCCAAGATACATATTGGTTTTAATCCAAACCTTGACAAGCTGATCGATCAGCAGTACCAGAAAAATGGTGATGATGATTAGATATGACCTTTTCACAATACGCAGGAAATAATTTGTTAGAACTGCCTGTTTATAGGTATTTCAATAATAACCCGGACATGAAACATGTTAATTTTTCGGGTTGTATTGATTGTTTTTCGCTTCTATGCTGAGTGTGGCATGGGGAACACTTCTCAGGCGTTCTTTGGAGATCAACTTACCGGTAACCCTGCAAATACCATAGGTTTTATTTTCAATCCGGACCAGTGCATTTTCCAGGTTCTGGATAAATTTACTCTGGCGTGCGGCAAGCCTGCTGTTTTCTTCCTTTGATAATACCTGGTAACCTTCTTCGAGCACTTTGAAAGTGGGAGAAGTATCATTTGTTCCATGCTCATTGGCATTGGTATATGCCTCAGTTAGCAATTCAAGGTCATTGCGTGCTTTCTCCAGTTTACCCTCAATGAGTGTTTTGAATTCCACGAGTTCCTCGTCAGAATACCTGGTCCTTTTATCATCTTTTGTTTCCTTCTTTTTCATAACTCCTTGTATTTAGTTTGGCACAATCAAATCCTTTCGATATTGATAAATGCCTGTAGCTGGTCTGACAGTTCAACCCGGATCTTTTTATCCTCTGTCAGTTGTTCTTCAATCTCAAGTGTGTCGGCAAGTGTTTCCGAACAAATATAATCATAATTATGTTCGATTGCGCCACTTATTTTATTGTTTTTTTCAATTCTGATCCTGATCTTGTCTGTTACCTCAAAACCCTTGTCTTTACGAAGGTTCTGTATCCTGTTCACAAGGTCGCGGGCAATACCTTCCTCTTCAAGTTCAGGGGATAATGTAACGTCAAGTGCCACTGTCAAATTGCCCATGTTTGCAATCAGCCAGCCGGGGATATCCCTGGTGGTGATATCAACATCTGTTAACAGCAGCTCAACCTCCTGCCCTTCAATATTAAACATGTATTTTTCTTCCTCTTCTATCCGGGCAATATCATCCTGTGTAAACGCATTCACAGTGGCTGCGATCTGCTTCATCATCTTCCCGTATTTTGGCCCCAGTGTTTTAAAATTCGGCTTAATATTTTTCACCAGGATGCCGCTTGTTTCGGAAAGGTATTCCAGTTCCTTCACATTCACCTCTGAGAGGATGAGGCTTTCAACGGCTTTAAGCTGTTTCTCAAACTTCTTATCCGGTACCGGGATCATGATCTTGTTCAGTGGCTGTCTCACCCTGATACTGGATCTTTTCCTCAGGGAAAGCACCATGGAAGAGAATTTCTGTGCCATCTGCATACGCTCTTCCAGGTCTTTATCGATCATATTTTCATCTGCCACCGGAAAATCAGTCAGGTGAACAGAGTCCACTGCTTCTTTTCCTGTTACTTCATTCAGGTCAAGGAATAGTTTTTCCATATAAAACGGAGCGATCGGGGCAGAAAGCTTTGCTATCACATTCAGGCACTTATAAAGTGTCTGATAGGCAGAGATTTTATCACTTGTATATTCTCCTTTCCAGAAACGCCTTCTGCTCAGCCTGACATACCAGTTGCTGAGGTGGTCATTTACAAATTCCACGATGGCCCTTCCGGCACGGGTTGGCTCATAATCATCAAATGATGCATCAACAAGCTTAATAAGGGTATTGAGTTCGGATAATATCCAGCGGTCAATTTCAGGACGATCTTCAAAAACCACATCTTCTTCCGCATAAGTAAAGCCATCGATATTGGCATACAATGCAAAGAAAGCATAGGTATTATAGAGCGTTCCAAAGAACTTGCGCTGCACTTCCCTGATATTTTTACTGTCAAATTTCAGGTTGTCCCAGGGCTGGGAATTCGTTATCATATACCAGCGGGTGGCATCAGGGCCATACTCTTGGATGGTTTCAAAGGGATCAACTGTATTGCCCAGCCTTTTCGACATCTTATTCCCGTCTTTGTCAAGGACCAGGCCATTAGAGACACATGCCTTGTATGAAACGGAGTCAAACAGCATTACGGCAATGGCATGAAGTGTAAAGAACCATCCCCTGGTCTGGTCAACGCCTTCAGCAATAAAATCTGAGGGGAAATACTCCTCCAGCTGTTTGTTCTCAAAAGGATAATGTAACTGTGCATAAGGCATGGCTCCCGAATCAAACCATACATCGATCAGGTCTGGTTCACGCATCATTTTCTTCCCGGAGGGAGAAAGCAGGATGATCTTATCTACATAAGGCCTGTGTAGGTCGAAGGTCTTGTAATTTTCCTCCGACATGTCAGCTGTTTTAAAGCCGTCCATTGGGTTTGATTCCATAAATCCGGCATTCACTGACTTTTCAATTTCTTCAAAAAGTTGTTCGGCAGAACCGATGCAAATCTCTTCACTCCTGTCTTCTGTCACCCAGATTGGTAAAGGGGTTCCCCAGAACCTGGACCGGGAAAGGTTCCAGTCAACGAGATTTTCCAGCCAGTTGCCGAAACGCCCTGTACCTGTTGCTGCCGGCTTCCATTTGATATCCCTGTTAAGCTCCAGCATTCTTTCTTTATAAGCAGTGGTTTTAACGAACCAGCTGTCTAAGGGGTAATAAAGGATGGGCTTATCGGTCCGCCAGCAATGCGGATAAGAGTGTTCGTATTTTTCGGTTTTAAAGGCTTTATTCTCTTTTTTTAGTTTTACGATGATCTCAATATCAACACTTTCCGGTGGATTTTCCGGATCAAAATCTGCTGCATATTCATTCTTGACATAACGGCCTGCAAACTCACCCATTTGTTCCACAAATTTACCCTGTTTATCTACCATGGTGAGGGAACCGATGCCATTTTCTTTCCCGATCTTAAAGTCATCAGCACCAAAGCTCGGGGCAATGTGTACGATGCCGGTACCATCTTCTGTTGTCACGAAAGCGCCGGTGACTACCCGGAAGGCATCCCCGTCTTCTGGCTGCGCATAGGGTAGCAATTGTTCATAATTGATCCCTTTAAGCTCCGCTCCGCTATACTCTGCGATCACTTCAAAGGGAATGGCTTTCTGCCCCGCTTCGTATTCATCGAGTTTCAAGCCGGCATTTTTCTCAGGGAAATATTTGCCAAGCAGGTCTTTCGCAAGGATGACCGTTATGGGTAATCCGGTATAAGCATTATAGGTTTTAACAGCTACATATTTGATCTTCTTCCCGACTGCCAGCGCCGTATTGGAAGGAAGGGTCCATGCGGTGGTGGTCCATGCCAGGAAGAACACCTCGTCCTGTTCATCCCCGGGCAGGAAATTCGATTTATCGTCCCTGATCACCTTGAACTGTGCAACCACGGTGAGGTCCTTCACATCGCGGTAACAACCCGGCAGGTTGAGCTCATGTGAGCTGAGGCCGGTTCCTGCAGCCGGTGAATAGGGCTGGATGCTGTGGCCTTTATAAAGAAGGTTTTTATCGTAAAGTTGTTTCAGCAACCACCATACGGTCTCAATATATTTATTATCGAATGTCATATAAGGATGGTCAAGGTCGACCCAGTAGCCCATTTCCACGGTGAGTTCATCCCAGAGGTCTTTATATCTCATGACCTCCCTGCGACAGGCTTCATTATATTCTTCAACACTAATTTTTTTACCAATGTCTTCCTTGGTGATCCCAAGTGTTTTCTCCACGCTGATCTCCACCGGAAGTCCATGGGTATCCCATCCAGCTTTACGATCAACAAGAAAACCCTTTTGTGTTTTATAACGACAGAAAATATCCTTGATCGCACGGGCCATCACGTGGTGGATGCCTGGTTTCCCATTGGCTGAGGGGGGGCCTTCATAAAATACGAAGGACTCATGGCCACGCCTGCTATCAATGCTTTTTTGAAACACTTTGTGCTCTTTCCAATACTGACCGATCTCTTTTCCGGTCTCCGCAAGGCTTAGTTGTTTATATTCCCTGTATTTCTTTGCCATTCAAAAGAAGATAATATGCCTGATTTTAACGAGGTGCAAAAATAGGAAAAAATATGATAATAGTACCAAGTATTAAGTCCCAAGACGTGAGTATTGCGAGATAAATAATTAAGGTGCAGGGTGCAGGGTACCGGATACCGGGGTAGGGTGCAGGGTGCCGGGTGCCGGATACCGGGGCTGGGATTCCTTATCAGATAGAAAATTTCCAGGCGCAATAATATTCCTCCGGGTGTTTATCCGGTGGGCAGGCGATACATTCGGTTTTGATGCGGGAATCGATGGCTTCGGCAAAAGTGGTATATTCCACCAGGCCACCTGATTTGCAGGGGTAGTCGTTGAGGCCTTTGCGTTTGCGGGCTACCTGTACCCGGCATTCGTTCATCCTGAAGACAAAACTGTTTTCCGTCTCTTCAACAATTGATTGCTTATTTACAAAAGCATAAAGCCGGAATTGAAAGGCTTTTTTCAGTCCTTCCAGTCCTGGCTGTTCAGGCAATCCGAGTATCCTTTTGATCGACCATGCCTCAAAGGGTGAAAAATGTGCCCAGCTGCTGTCGTTGCAACGTTTGGCCTCATTCATTCCGTATTCAAACTCTACGGCCTGAAACCATACCCCGTCATTGGCCAGCCAGTTTATGGCTGAACCTTCGAGAAGGTCATCCAGTTTTTCATCGGGAAGATCAAGAAGCGGCTGTGGAATGCCATCCTCTATTTCATACCCTAGCACCTTGCCCAGGCGTTTCATCTGTATGGCAAAGCTTTTCTGCCAGGCGGCATCAAGGGCCTTATACGCTTTTTCCCTTCCCATCTGGTGCTGTACCTCGGCGAACCAAATGGCATGGTGCATCATGGTGCGATGAAAAAAGTCGAGTATGATTTTTGATTTTTCTTCTTTGGTTAAATTATTTGCTTGCATTCTATTTTTCTTTTAGAAAACACCCTGATATTATTGATTATATCCACCCGAGGACTCGGGAGGATAAGTTCGTCTTAATGATTTTAGTGCGTTTTTAACTTTTAAAATCATAGTCTCACTTACTTAGATAATTCGTTTTTAAAAACCTTATTTGTGAGTATAGATGTAAGGATATCTACCGGCACACCGGTATCATAATCATGCAGGATTTCCCGCACCTTTTCCTTCATTTCTTCTTCCTTGTCCATCGAAAGGACAACATCCTTAAGTTCCCTGAACTGCGATCCCTTCAGTTCGTTCTGCAGAGCGTCGATAATGATCCGGAAGAAGCGATTATCTTCCGCGGATTGATCCGGCAATCCGAAAGCTTCCAATTCCGCGATAGAAGCGTCCAGGATCTTTCGGCCGAGCTTTTTGCAACTTTCAAGGTAAGATGATGTTCCGCTGGTATCGCGTAAGGCCCAGGATGAATAATCGTATTCTATGCTTTCTATCTGCCTGATCTTTTCTGATGTATCGCCGAAGATACGCGCCAGCATTACAATAGTGAATTTCTTCCAGGCTTCCAGATCAAAGCCTTTCACATCAAGCCTTTCGATCTGTTTCTTGAGTATACTGATTTCTTTCTTTGCCATAATAAATAGATTTATATTCTCACACTCCTCCCCCGGCACCCTGTATCTGGTACCCGGCACCCCTTACAAATGTAAAAATACTAAATTCATTTTGAACAAGGTTCTTTTTTTTCTATCTTTGAAAAGAAGGCTGCAAACGGAATCTTTTACAAAAGCCTGAATCGATATGATTGCACGCAAATACAGGTATCGTTATGTCATTGCGGGACTGGTTCTTGCATTGGCCATCATCTTGCCGGAGTTCTCATTGAAAGCCGCTAACACTAACAGTAATATTGCTTGTTTTGTGTACCACCGTTTTGGTGATGGGCGTTATCCTTCAACCAATATTTCCGTAGAAGCATTCAGGGAGCATCTCAGTTACCTTAAACAGAATAATTTCAGGGTATGGACCATGGGCAAAGCTGTAAAGGCGATCCTGAACGGTGATATTGTTCCCCCTAAAACAGTAGTGCTCACCATTGATGACAGTTATCATTCCTTTTACGAAAACGGACTTCCCTTGCTGGAAGAGTTCGGTTATCCGGCCACACTCTTTGTAAACACTGAAAATGTGGGAAATAAAGACTACCTGAGCTGGCAGGAGATCCTGGATGCGCAAAGGAGGGGCATTGAGATCGGCAATCACTCACACGGCCACGGGCATTTTCTGGATATTCCTTCAGAAGAGGATCGGAAAAATATATTTATATCGGATCTTGTCACGGCACAATCATTATTCAATGAGCATCTGGGATACAGCCCGGAATTATATTCTTACCCTTATGGGGAATATGATGCAATGATGCAAAATGTTTTGGAAGAAGCCGGCTACCTGGCAGCAACAGCACAATATTCCGGGGTTCTTTATAAGGGATCCAACTTATTTGAGATCCCACGTTTCCCCATGGGCGGCCCATATGCTACAGTGAAAGGTTTCATACAAAAATCTCAGATGCTTGCCATGCAGCTGAGCAGTATAGAACCAGCAGGCATCGTCTTGCAACAAAACCCGCCAATACTGGAAATTATCATTCAATCCTATTGTATTGATGTGGAAAAAGTGCAGTGTTTTGTTAATGGGCAGCGAAACTGCATTGTTGAACTTCATGAAAGCCCCGGCATGATCAGGATGAAAATAAAATCAAAGGACCGGCTCTCAGGCAGGCGTGCATTATACACGCTTACAGCACCCTCAAAAGACGGCAAAGGCTGGTGCTGGTACAGTCATGTTTGGGTGAATACTTCTGTCAAAGAAGATTAAGCTTGTTAATAGCAAACTTCAGGTCTCCGAATCACTGTATTAGGTACTACGTATTACGTATTACGTATTACGAAAAGGTGTTGGGTGTTGAGTGTAACAAGTTAATCAGGGCCATTTTTGACAAACTTTCCGGTAAAAGACCTAAAATTTGAATCAACTATTCTATAAAAATATATCCCATCTGCTAAATCGGAAATATTTATAGAATTATTTGAGCTTATACTATTTGATTGCTTCATTATCCGCCCTCTAATATCATATATTTCAATTTTATAGATCGGATAATCACTCTTGAAAAATATTGTTTTGTCAGCAGGGTTAGGGTATAAGAGGATTGTGTGTTCAAATTTATTTTTGTTTTCGTCTATATCTATGCCTATGTTACAAGGGATGCTATCAGTGAAATAATATGCCCGAAGCTTTTTTAGTCTATCCTTTAGCAATGTAACACTGGATAAATTGTCTCCACCATAATCCCGTGCAAATATAATTGCAAGCTCAAGCGAAATTGTATCCCCGGGATTCATGACAAAAGGACCTGTGCTCCCCAGCGAATAGGTCATATTTTCAGGATTAAGCTGGGCAGAATACATAGACCATTCATCTGGATTTACGGGATCACCAGGAAATTGGAAAGCACAAGTTTTGTCTCCCCCATATCCATAACCACCCAAGGTAATAGGAGATCCATCATTCCATTTTCCTTGAAGACTATTATAATATTCCGATGGATTAGAAGGGCCCTTTATAGGCCAGGTATATCTCCAAAAATATGTAATGAAGTGACTCAGAGATTGATTTAATAAAGTAACTGCCTGTGCGGGCGGGAAGTATCCATAACCTGAGTAATAGCCAGAGTCCAGATTATCCGAATTGCAGCCATAAAAGGCATCCAGGAGCGTATCACAAGCTGTATAATTATCATAATATGAGCCAATGCCCAACCAGGAGTACACTCCAACAAAAACATCATGGTATTGATGAAGAGAACGGTTGATCAGCATATATTCAATAAACATTGTATTTTGAAAAATTGAATCATCAGGACAGTCATAAGCGTACGCCATGCCATGGATTTCTACACCGAAATATAAACTATCAGCAGAGTGTGCACCATGGTCATCGTTGCTGATAAAATAAATAGCCTGATCTCCTTTTATTATCGGATAATCGCCTTCTAATGGCTCATATAAGCCATCCTGATCAAGATCATTAAAGGGAGCAAGTTTCCATGCCTGGCCAATTGTGGTATCTCCATTTCCCGGCCAGTTTAATAATGCTTCAGGTATTTCATACCCGGGGTCTTGAAAATTAGCATTATGGTTTTCAATATCTGATCGGTACAAGGTCCAAACCCGGTCCCACGTCTCTTTAAAATGACTATTATCGGAGGATGATATTGGGCCTGAACGGTATGTGTGATCCGGATGAGGGTAGTTTGGCCGATAAAAAGGAGCGAGGTGTAGTTTTTCGGTTTCATCCAATCCGGCTAACCAAAGGTTAAAATCTGCAAATGTATATATGTTACTGAATTTAGGACATTCAAAAAAGGCAGGAGGTCCTCCTTGATAATAAATATATTTACTGAAATGATGTGATGTGGCATTAATCCGTGCGTTAATATTATTAATATTCAGCATATCATAACTTTTGGGCATGGCGATTAGGAATATATACCCCGGATCAGATATCAGCCCATTAATTGTGTCTCTTATATAATAAGTGAGCGTATCATTTTCTTCAAACCATAATAATCCAGAGATAGAGATAGCGCTATCGCCAATAATAGGATATGAGCAAGCAATCAATTCAATTGGATGCATGTCCTGGCTATAGTCATTGAGCAGGGGATAAATATTAATATCATTCATCACAGGTTCCGAAGTAACAAGAATAAATGCAGTGTCATCAACGGCAACAGGAGGTTTGTCCTGCCCATATGAAACAAAAATACTATGAACAAATACTGATAATACAAAGAAGAATCGTTGCAGTATCATTAAGTATGAGTATTACTGAATAATTACTTTTCGATAAATTATAGATTCTTCAAATCCCAATTTAAGTATATATAAATCTGCCGGTAAATTCTGACAATTAATAGTGATGGTATTTACTCCTCTTTTTAAGCCTTGTGTCCCTTGAATCAATGTAGATCCTGTAATGCTGATCAATTCAAAATCCATATTTATTTTTTCCAGACTGGAGAGTTCTATGTGTAAATGCTCTTTTGCCGGATTAGGATAAATAAGAATTGGACGATCAATTTCGTCCTTTATATCTTCTGTTCCAAGGATGGTGTTACATGGAATACTATCGGTAAAATAATATGCCCGAAGCTTTTTTAGTCTATCCTTTAGCAATGTAACACTGGAGAGATTGTTTCCACCATAATCCCGTGCAAATAAAATGGCAAGCTCAAGCGAGATTGTATCCCCGGGATTCATTACAAAAGGACCGGTACTTCCCACAGAAAAATCTTGATGCTCGGGATCAACACTAGCTGTATACATTGACCAGGCATACGGATTTGTTGGGTCACCAGGAAATTGGAAATCACAAGCTTGACTACCTCCATATCCAATACCACCGAAGGTAATTGAAGATTCGTCTTTCCACTTTCCCTTGAGACTATTATAATAATCCCAAGGATACTGTGGGCCGCTTATCTCTGACCACCAGTGTTTAAAATATGTAATGAAATGACTCAAAGACTGATTTAGAAAGCTAACTGCCTGTGCAGGTGGAAAGTATCCATACCCGGGTTCATTTATTCCAGCGTCATAATTATCAGCATTATAACCAAAAAATGCATCCAAAAGTGTATCGCAAGCTGTATAATCATCCTTGGGGGATCCGATGCCCAGATTTGACTTCACACCAACAAAAACATCATAGTACTGATGAAGGGAGCGGTTGATCAGTTGATAGTCAATAAACATCGTGTTTTGAAAAATTGAATCATCCGGGCAGTCATAGGCATAAGCCATGCCATGGATTTCAACACCGAAATATAAACTGTCAGCAGCATATTCACCGCGGTCATCATTGCTGATAAAATAAATAGCCTGATCTCCTTTTATTATCGGATAATCGCCTTCTAAGGGCTCATATAAACCATCTTGATCCAGATCCTTAAAGGGAGCAAGCTTCCATGCCTGGCCAATTGTAGTATCGCCATTTCCCGGCCAGTTTAACAATGGTTCGGGTATTTCATATCCGGGATTCGAAAAATGATTTTTATGGGTTTCAATATCCGTATGGTATAAAGTCCATACTCTTTCCCAGGTATCTTTAAATGTACTATCATACTGGTATGATATCGGGCCAGATCGGTACCGGTGATATCCAAGACCATGGAAGTGTGGTGGCGTCAAATGCAAATTCCCAAATTCATCAAGACCAGCGATCCATAATTTTAAATTTGAAAAAGTATGATTATTGCTGAATTTTGGGCATTCATAATATGCATTTAATTGATTATATCCTCCAGAAATATAATTGCAGAAATGATAAGAAGTAGCATTAATCCGTGCATTGATATTATTAATATTCAACATATCAAAACTTTGATTTTTAGCTATAAGGTAAATATTTGCTGGTTCTGATAACAGATCATTAACTTTGTCTCTTATCCTGTAGGTTATTGTATAATTCTCCTCCAAATGTAATCCTATGAGCTCGACTGTGCTATCGCTTGCTACTCCTCCATATCCAGCAGATCCAAAAGAAACAGAAGCAACATCAATTGGATGCATGTCCTGGCTATAGTCATTGCTTAAAGGATAAATCTTAAATGACATTATCATATCAGGGGAAACTGGAAACAAAACAGTATCATCTACGGCGACCGGAGGCTTGTCCTGCCCATATGAAACAAAAATGCTATGAACAAATACTGATAATATAAAGAAGAATCGCTGCAGCATCATTAAATATGAGCATTACTGAATAATTACTTTTCGATAAATTATAGATTCTTCAAAACCCAATTTAAGTATATATAAATCTGCCGGTAAATTCTGACAATTAATAGTGATCGTATTTACTCCTCTTTTTAAGCCTTGTGACCCCTGAATCAAGGTGGATCCTGTAATGCTGATCAATTCAAAATCCATATTTATTTTTTCCAGACTGGAGAGTTC
>JABMQZ010000005.1 GCA_013202965.1 Bacteroidota bacterium
GGATTGCCATTGAATTCAAGGATAGACCAGATATATACCGGAGTGTGGTGATCCATAGGATCAAAGTGTCGATCAACGAGCCTCACCCCTCTCATAGCGTTTGCTTTGAGATTCATATTAAGGCCGGTAGAAACACAACGGTTATAAAAGACTAATTCGCCATTTTTCTTAACGAATTTGATCGAGAAGGTTTTTTGTTTGCCATTAGGCAGTAACTTTTGATCGAGCTCGGAAAGTACGGTAGATAATTTGATTGCTTCCATGGATCAGATTTTGATTGTGGAAGCAAAGGAAGATTACCCTGCCAAGATAAAAAAGGACAGGACTTTTTATGATATATTTATGTAAAATATTTAAATAATATAAATTTATAATTCATCAAAACAAATCGCTAAGAATCAGAAATTGTGAGTGTTAAGTGAGTGGGTAATTGTTCAAAACTCTAAAACCTTGTAAGGGGTATTTTGTTTTTGCAATTTTATTTGTATATTGTAAGCACCAACGGATGAAAACATTAAGGACGATTTTGGGGTTTTGCTTTGTCCCTATCTTAATTATTATCTAATCAGTTTGGGCTGTATCGTGGAGTAAGGATTTTTGTAAAATGATATAGATATAAAAGTCTATAAACTTATTAACTCAGAGATAACAAAATTATATCCCTAACCAAAAATCAAATGCTATGAATATTCAACATTTAAGACCGCTTTTTTTTGTATTTACATTTTCATTATGTGTCTCATTGAATTCACAGGTCGATAGTACCTGTAATTATAGGTTTATTACTCAGCACTTAGATTCTTACTATGATTCTATCTTCGAACTTGGAGGTGATTCTTCACTCAAGGGGACTGGTTACAAAGAATATTTTCGTTGGAAAAATCATATGTATTTCAGAGAAGGAAAAAACGGTGATCTCAATTCTCACGAGGATTATCTTATAGACTATTTTGAAGGTTCACGATCTATCTCTGAGAACGATGGATCGGACTGGCAATATTTTGGGCCTAAGGGCGTTCCTGAAACATATTCGGGTATGAATCAATCACCTGGATCAGCAGGCAAAGGGATGATGATTTCTCTTTATATCTACCCCGATCATCCTGACACAATTTTAGCTGGAGCTCACAATAGTGGACTATGGAAATCTTCAGATGGCGGTGAAACTTGGCATTGCCTGACAGATGATAATTATAAGATTCGTGGTGTAAATAGTATTGTTGTGGATCCTGATGATCCTTCTGTAATTATTGTTTCATCTTTCAATTCTTTAAGTGACAACTCTTATGGTATTTTTAAATCTAATGATGGAGGAAACACTTGGAATGAAATGAATGAAGGATTAGAAGTTAATAATACACCTATTTATCCATCATTAGGGTATAAAAAAAGCCATTTACCTAGAAAACTCATAATAAGACAAAGTGATCGAACACTTTTTTTAATTACTCATTCCTACGTGTTTAAGGCAGACAGCCTTAATAATAATTGGGAAATGATTTTTGAATATCCTTATTATCATTGGCTTTATGATGATGGGTTTTTTGATATTGAGTTTGATATCAATAATGATAGCATAGTATATATTTCTGGAAAAGATGTTTTTAAGTCGGTAGATGGGAACTATTCTTGGGATACAATAACAAATTTGGTTATTCCAGATAGTATTATACATCTACGAAAAAGAATTGAAATTGCAACAAGTAAAAAATATCCTGGGCAAATTTGGTTTAATTATATATATGATCACGACACTAGTGGATTAACTGTAAATAAAACTAGAATTGTAAAATACGACCCACAAGGTTCTCCCCAATTTTATACATATCCATATAATGGATATACTTATGCAGGCGCTTACGCGATGGAGTTTGAGTTATCACCATTTAGTGATAGTATTTTCTACTTGGGAGCTTGGGTTATGTACGGATATGATGTTAATGCTGATTCAATATTCATGCTTTCAACTACTTCTCACGGACCAAGTGATTCTAACTGGGTACATGTTGATGTTCGTGAGGTGAAGATTATCGAAATAGATAGTTTAAATTATAGAATGTATCTGGCACATGACGGGGGGGTGAGTTGGGCAATATGTCAAGGAAATTCAGGTTCTATGTGGAATTGGAATTTCTTACCTGGGAATGATGAACATGGGCTGGATGTATTTGAGTTTTACGATTTTACTTGTGTTGATGATGAAAATGATTTAGTCTTTGGAGGATGTCAGGATTTAGCTGGATTCACCTTTAAGGATAATAACTGGTATCATTTTGGTAAAGGTGATGGTGGCGAAGTTGCTATAGATGATAGGAATGAAGATACAACATTCATCTATTATAATACTCCTGGAGCATTCAATGGGTACATTTTTAGATCAACTGATTTTGGTCAGAACCTTGATCCAATGTTCAATCATATTTCCGGTTCTCTATTCACAGCATTATCACTTCATCCTTTCAATGAAAAAGAACTTTATTACGCCTCGACTAAGCTGTATCACTGGCCGGATGCAAGGCATGTTGATGATCCGAATATTATTACTGGGATAAATAATAGTAACCCATTATCAGATATTGAAATAATTCATGATGGAGGGGCTGGACCAAGTGTATATAAATACATATCATCACAAAGATATTATGGATGGCCTGACACAATTCCACCGGCAGATTATAATAGTTGCTTCTGGAGAGGAAATACAGACTATTCATCTTACGTATACGGAGCAAACTATGGATATATTACTGATATTGAAACAAACCCTAATGATCTTAATCAGATATGGGCAGCTTTTGGAAAAGCTACAAAATCAACCGATTCTCTAAAAACAAAAAAAATATATGTTTCAAATGATCGGGGTGGAGGAACTGATACAAGTTGGATTCCATTTGTAGAAGGATTCCCTGAAGGAATTCCTGTTAGAAAACTTCTATATGATCATAAGTATAATCGTTTATATTGTGCTTCAGATGTCGGTGTATGGGTGCGCGATCTGAATCTTGAAAATCATGAATGGGTAGAATTCAATAATAACCTTCCGTTCAAGATCGTAACAGATCTTGAAATAATATACAAGCAAAATAAGATTAGGGCAGCAACATACGGACGTGGTATTTGGGAATCCCCGATATTTTGTAATTATAATAGTGTAAAATACTATGTGCCAGAAGATTCAAGCATAACGTGGACTCAGGATAAATTAATGACTTCAGACATTGTAATTCCGAGTGGATCAGAATTAGTTATTAGCAATTGTCAGGTATTAATGCCGACAAACGCAAAAATTATTGTTGAAAAAAATGCAAGACTTAGTTTAATTGGAGCTCATATCACGAATGCTTGTGATGATCTTTGGATGGGTATTGAGGTTTGGGGAGATCCCTCAGAAGCTCATGATACAGCATACCAGGGATTTGTTAAGTCCACAAACGGAACAATTATTGAAAATGCATATTGCGCCTTATATGCAGGAAAGAAAGACAGCTTAGGATATGGGATACAGGGTTTTGGCGGTGGAATCTTGCAAATTATAAATACAACATTTAGAAATAATAAGCGAGCAGTAGAGCTTTGGCCTTACGATGATTCAGATACAACAACCTTCTTTGAGAGATGTACATTTGAGACTACTGAAGAATTATTAGGCGGTTATAATTTTGAGTATTTCGTTATAATGAATTCATACAGCACTGTCGGTTTCTATGGATGTGAGTTCAATAATTCTCGATCAGCCGCAGAATTATCTGCTCATTATCGTGGAATAGGTATAAGAAGTATCGAATCTCAATTCCTAATTACACTATACGACAACCAATTTCCTGGCGGAACCGACATTAGAAGCACTTTTAATGGCTTGTATTATGGAGTTAAATCAATGAATTTTACAACACTTGGTGGTCCGCATATCTTTAAAAGTGATTTTATACACAATGTGACCGGGACCTATTACAGTGGCATATCAGATGCTAAAGTAACGGAATGCTATTATGCAGTCGAAGCATTGGCAACTCAATATAATGGGTACATTTATTGTGGACTTTATTTAGACAATTGCACTGGTTATCACACTGAAGCAAATTATTTTTATGATTCAATTTTCTCAAGCCAATTTCGTCCTGATGCAGTCATAGGTATTACAGTTAATAATTCTGGTGGGGATGCAAACGAGATTTATCGAAATTATTTTGACAACCTAGACATTGGAATTCTCGCACAAAATAGTAATCGAAATAATAAGAATACAGATGGTTTAATTATTAAATGTAATGATTTTGGAAGTACTGATGGGAATATTCGTAATGACATTGTAGTTACAACATATGATAGTTGTCTTAACCCTGGAATATTTCAATATCAAGGAGGATATATTTCTGCTAATCCACCAGCGGGTAATTTATTTAGTCATTACCCGCCATTAAATGATTTTAGTGATTATAACAATCAAACTTTAAGTGGGATATATTATCGTCAGCATGTTACAAATCCAGACCGTTTAAATCTTGAGGATTATTCAGAGCTTACTATGGATAGAGAACAAACCACTATAGCTTATGATTCAGTAAATAGTTGCCCTTCCCTGATTACAAGATCTGAATCAGAGATGAGGTCCTCTATCTCAGAAAATGAACTAAAGACTGATTCAGTTGACCTTTTATTGGATATCCTTGTTGATGGCGGTAACACACAGGCATTGGAAAGTGATGTGATTATTAGTACCCCTCCAGAAGCATATAGTCTTCATACAAATCTGATGAACAAATCTCCTTATTTGACAGATACTGTGATGATTGAGGTCATAAATAAGGAAGATGTGCTAAGCCCTGTAATGGTTAAAGAGATCCTAGTAGCTAATCCCCAATCAGCCAAATCTGAAGAAGTTATGTCTGAATTAGAAAATCGGATAAATCCATTACCTGATTACATGATTAGTGAGATAGAAGCCGGTCAGGACACTTTGGGGAATAAGGAATTGATGGAAGCCGATAAGTATCATTTCAAGCATCAACGTGCCATTAACATGAATATGCTGAAGAGTATTTATAAATTTGGAACGAATGGGACAGTTTATTCTGATAGTCTGGTTTCCTTACTTGAAGATGAAAACAATGTGGAGGCAAAATATGAGCTGATTTTTGAGTATATTAGAAGAGGTGAGTATTCAACTGCTTCAACATTGGCAACCAATATCCCTAACCTAATTGTATTGAGTGATAAGCAATTAGCTACTCATCAAAAATACGACAGTTTGACACCAATAATAATAGATGTATATCAAAATTACAAAAGTGTTTTTGAGTTGGATTCTAACCAGATAAATATACTTGTTGGACTTGTTGAAGACACTAACAGTATTCCGGGTATATATGCACGCAACATATTAATTTTTACTGATAATTATAATTACACAGAGCCTTATATTTTACCGGATACAAGTTTAAAATCAGAATTTATCGAAAAGTTGCCTGGAAGCAATTCATATGATTATCCTCAATTTAAATTATATCCAAATCCTGCAGGTAATTATGTAAATATTGAATATAACTTAGAAGAAAAAGATTGTGATAGTTTTGTGCGTATAACTGATAATTTAGGGAAGACTGTAAAAACTATTACCGTTAGCTTCAAAAAAAACTCAGTTGTAGTGTCTACTAATGATTTAAATAATGGAATTTATTATGTAAGTTTAATATGTAATGAAAGAAACCAAATAACTGAGAAATTGATTATTCATCGTTAGTTTATTAATATTGCCTATATTTATATAGCCTACTGGTAATTAATTTTGACGAATATATATGAAAAAGATATTCTTAATAATTATGTTATCATTGATTGTGCAATTATCGAACAGTCAAAGCATATATTTCAACAAATCCTATAATTATAATGACTTTTCTCCAGCCCTTGCAGTAATTGAATATGAGAACAACTACATATTCTATGGCATCACAAATGACAGTATTAACAACACAGTTTCTGTATACCTCGCAAGTATTGATAGTATTGGAAATTTATACTATTGGAATACAATTAGCCATCCAGAAAAACTCTTTTGGGCCGGATATCATGGTAGTGGATTAAATAGAGTTAGTAATAATGGATTTATTTGTGCTGGCTGCGTGAATCATCCAGACAGGACAAATGCAATATTATACCGATTTAATGATATTGGAGATACAATTTGGACAAAGCAATATCCTGACACAATAAATCATTTATGGACTCAATTCTGGGATTGTAATACTTCTGAAGATAAAGGTTTTATAATGTCAGGAAACCATACAGTCGAGGCATATAACACAAACATATTACTTATTAAAACCGATAGTCTTGGTAATGAACAGTGGCGGAAAGAATATGGCATGCCTGGTTGGATAAAACATGGCTACAACGTCGTGCAAACCCCTGATAAGGGATATCTTCTTGGTTGTTATGAGTATATTGCTGGGCAGGACACAACAGGCGATCCTGTGGTAATGAAAGTAGATAGCATGGGAAATTTTGAATGGGAGAAAAATATTGGTGGGCCAACAAGGGATTTCTTCACTCAAGTATGTATTGCTAATGATGGTAATTTCATTGCAGGGACATCAATTTCAGATTCAGTTGGTTCTGTATTGCATTACAGTCGAATAAAGATTGTTAAGCTTTCTGTTGAAGGGGAAATTGTTTGGGAAAAACATTATACAAAAACAGATATTGACAATATATTGTATGCAATATATCCAGATAACCAAGGTGGTTATATTGCCTGTGGGAGGCGTAATGATTACTATAACACGCAAGGCAATTGGACAGTGTCATATGGCTGGTTACTTAAACTTAATGAAGTTGGGGATAGTATTTGGTATCGGGAATATCAGTATTATACAGGCACAGATCATGATAGAAATTCTCTTTATGATTTGTGCTTTACAAATGATGGGGGCTATGCTCTGGCAGGAGAAATAAGCAATTGGTTAGAACCTCAAACAGCATGGGTAATAAAAGTAGATAGCTTTGGGTGTGATTCACCAGGATGCCAAACAGTAGATATATTTGAGCCTCAATATATTTCAAAGGGATCATTTCTTTTATATCCTAATCCTGCAAGCACGGAGATTCAAATTGATATACGATATACGATATCCAATAATAGAATTTCAATGTTAATCTACGATATATTTGGAAGGAAGCAAGATGAAGTTATTATTCCGAAAAGGAAAACCAAAATTCAAATTAATATTTCTTCTTATCCTGCCGGAATATATGTAGCTACGCTAAAGTCAGAGCGAGAAATTCTGGACAGGAAGAAATTTGTGGTTAGATGAACGGAGTGTGAGTTAGAATATAGCCAATTTCGGTAACAAATAAAAAAAAGGAGAAGGTACTCTTTGCACCTTCTCCCCTAGGAAAGAATTAAAGATTTTTATACCATTGCAGCTTGATATTCTGCATATTCGAATTGCAGCTTTTCGGGATCAGATTCTTTAAGCTGATTGGCATAACCTTCGAA
>JABMQZ010000063.1 GCA_013202965.1 Bacteroidota bacterium
TCAATTATATTTTCCACTGTTTCTTTACTGATATCGATCACAAGAACTTCTCCAACATTCCATTGGCGAATTGCCTTTTTAAATAGTGATTTTCTAACAACCCATAATTGAGGGATCTGGTTTGTACTTAGCAGTCGTTCAATATCGTCAGCCCATCCCCTGCCTTTCATTTCTACCGGCCCGATCTCATCAATCACAATAAGGTCGGTGTTTTCCTCTGTTATATTTTGCAGGATATGTTTCCCGAACTCCAGCCCCTCAGGACTGAAACAATACTTGCCGTACCTGAACCAGCCGGGAAAATACTCCTTCCTGATATAAATATGTTTTCCTCCTGTACTGATATCTTCCAGGTCGTAGCCAATCCTTTCCTCCCCCTTATGAATTCCCCTGGCAATGATGCCATTGATTCTGATACCCTTTTCCCTTAAGCTTGCAATAATATTAGCCAGGTAAGTTGTTTTCCCTTGCTGTATCTCTCCGGTAATTACAATAAGGGAGGTCTGTTCAGCCAGCTCTTTTTTCAAAACCGGATAAACATCAATGGCCCTGCTGATGATCATTCCCAGTGAACTTACAGGTTTTCTTATGATCCTCTTCACCCCCGGAAGCGAATCTATGATTCCCGGTAAGACCGAAAATGCAAGTCCGATCGAATGATATACGTTTGCAAATCCATGATGGTACAGAACTGTCCTGATCACAGGGTTTCTCAGCTCACGGCTCATGGCAGAAAATCCTGTGAGAATAACAATGGCCCTCAGATTCATTTTTAAGCCAATAATGAGTCCTTCCAGATCCCATATCTCACCCTTTGAAAGACCATTCCAGAAAACGGCTGCAAGCAAGGTAATGGACATAAACCAGATCCAGAATGAAGGCTTCCGGAATGAACGCATGCTGCCCCTGTACCATACCAGGCAGAAGCTGGCATATCCGAGAGCGGGAAGCAGGGATAACCATATAGGGAAAATGTTAATGATATACAGGCATATCACCATACAAAAAAGGTGATAGAGGAGAAACCAGGGTGAGGATTTTACTTCTTTGGCCTGCCTGAAGAAAGAAGACTCATTGTCTGTACTAATTTCTGCACCGGCAACAGCTGCCATAGTCCGGGCTTTCAGACCACCCAGGTATCCAAGCACAGCCCCAATTATCCCAAATACAATGTAAACCAGCATAATGCTGCTGATCAGCAACACCGGGTCCCCTTCAGTCATTCCCAGCTGTTTGATAATATATTTATAAAGCTGATCGATGATAACCAGCAGGTCGAAGCCATACATGATAAGCAGGGTGACAATCCTGTGAAGCAATGCACTTAACACGGCAATGGCGCCACCAATCATATAAGCAAAAAGGTTCCGGCCGAATATCAGTATGAAAAATTCAAGGATAAGGGCCTCCGAGAAAATACCCAGCATAGGCCCGATGATAATTGCGCTTGGCGAAATGGACTTTAACAAAGCAGCAATCAGGCCAGCCCTCCAGATCAGGCCTTTGTCACGCCATACCTGGACAAATGCAATGATCATGGCCACGCTGGCGAAAGACAGTATCGTTCCGGCAAAAGGCACACGAAGGTTATGCAGGAAACTCCCGATAATGATCTCGAAAGAAGCCCACAAACTGCCCACAACCGCGGCTTTCAGCCAGGTTTCACTGAGATAGCTATTAATTCTGCGCGGCATAAAATTCTTTACCCAATTTTTTAACGAAAATATTCGATTTTTCTGAATTTCCCGAGAAAACACATTGAGATTTGTGATTTTTTGTATTATTGGTAAACATTAATATATCGTAAACCACCAAAGAATGGAAACAGAGAATATTTTCTTTATGAAAATAGTAGCTGGTATTCTATTTATCCTGATATCCGTTTTTGTATATTCTCAGGAGATTCAGGTCGGTGGCCGTATAATGGAATCCGGAACCGATGAACCACTCACAGGGGTGAACATCACCATACGGGGAACGCTTTTAGGTTGCGTAAGCGATGTGGAAGGAAATTTTTTGTTAAAGACAGATACACCACCTCCTTTTGTGTTGGTTTTTTCTTTCATCGGCTATGCAAAACAGGATATAGAAATTACAGATGCCGTATCCGATCTGCTGATTGAAATGGAGCAAAGAGCCATTCTGGGTCAGGAGGTAGTGATCTCGGCTTCACGGGTGGAGGAAAATATAATGGCTTCTCCGGTTACCATAGAGAAGCTGACCAGCAGGGATATTGAGCAACTCCCCACTGCCAATTTCTACGACGGGCTTTATACGATCAAAGGCGTGGACATGAACGTGCACAGCCTGACATTTCGCTTTCCGAATGCCCGTGGCTTTACCGGTGAAACAAATGTACGGATGAACCAGCTTGTTGATGGTGTTGACAACAGCTCACCGGGACTGAGTTTTTCAGCAGGGAACATTTTCGGATTATCCGATATAGATATTGAAAATGTGGAGTTGCTCGTCGGTGCATCATCGGCCTTGTATGGCCCGGGGGGGATGAACGGAGTATTGCTGATGAATAGCAAGAATCCCTTCGATTATGAGGGCCTGACAGTTTCCCTGCAAGGCGGACTCATGCATATTGATGATCCCTACAAGGATAATCCGTCTCCCATGGTAGATTTTAATTTCCGCTATGCAAAAAATTTCAATGATAAACTGGCCTTCAAGGTAACGGGGAAATACCTCAATGCTACCGATTGGTATGCTGTTGACTACAGGGATAAAAACAATCTAGATGATCCGGGCTCCACAAGGGAAAGCAACCAGGGTTATGACGGCGTGAACGTTTATGGCGATGATATCGTCGTTCCTGTGAACCTACAGGAATTGGCACCTACTATTCTTGCCGGGGTTGCCGAAGCCAGGGGGCTGGTTCCCGGAACCCCTGAATATGAAAATTTCATTAATGATAAGCTGCATCTGTTTCCAAACCAGAACATCTCAAGAACAGGCTGGAAGGAAGCTGATATGGTTGATTACGGTACCCGGGTATTCAGGCTCGGCGGGGCATTGCATTACAGGTTTACAAAAAATCTTGAGGGTATCATTCGCGGAGGATATGGCAGTGGAACTACTGTCTATACCGCACAAAACCGCTTTGCTTTCAGGAACTTCAGTATGTCCAATGTTCAGGCAGAGATAAAAAGCCCCGATTTTTATCTCAGGTCATACTATGTCTGGGAGAATTCCGGAGACAGCTATAACGCAGGTGGGGCAGGTATGCAGATCAATGAAGCCTGGAAGCCAAGTGAAGATTGGTATGCAGATTATATCGCTGCATTCACCCAACAGATATTACTGTATCCCGACAACCTGCAGGGAGCATACGATTTTGCCAGACAGGTTGCGGAAAACAGAGACGTTTACGGTAATATACACAACCCCGACTCAACAGCATTTCCATACGCCGGATCCGAGGAGTTTAAAGCCTCTTTCGATAAAATCATCAACACCCCTATCCATGAAGGTGGCGCAAAGGTCCTGGATAAAAGCAAAATGTTTCACACCGAAGGAATGTACAATTTCAGTAAATATATTCCATGGTTTGATTTGCAGGCAGGCGCCAGTTACAGGCTATACAATATTAACAGCGAGGGAACAGTTTTTGCTGATACACCGGGGAATCCCATCATGATTAATCAATTCGGCGGTTTTGTTCAGATCAATAAATCTTTATTGAACGATCATCTGAAGCTAACGCTTGCTGCACGCTACGACAAGAATGAGTATTTTAAAGGAAGGGCAACGCCAAGGTTTTCTCTTGTGTATTCAATAGATGATGATCTCGATCATACCCTGCGGACATCCATACAAACAGCCTATCGCTTTCCTTCCATAGCCGATCAATGGGTGAACCTTGACGTGGGTGCCTACCGTGTGATCGGGGGGCTCCCCGAGGTACATGCACTCTACGACTTTGAAAATAATCCGGTATACCCGCTTAGCAACGCCAATCCTGTTAGCGGTAAACCTGTACTGGATGACGGACCATATGAATTCCCGGACTTTGAACCGGAAAAAGTTACCGCTTATGAGATTGGTTATAAAGGACTCTTTTTAAATAAGCTTCTCTTTATCGACAGCTACGTTTTCGTAAACAGGTATAAGGGGTTTTTAGCCACCCAGGTATTGGTACAGAACCCATATGAGCCTGATGAAAGGCGTTTTCAGACTACCATCAACACAAGTGAACCCGTAACTTCGTGGGGATGGGCCTTCGGTGCTGATATGTTATTGCTGAAAGGATTTTTCGTGGGTGGCAATATTGCATACAATGCATTGGAATCGATCAAGGACCGGCCGCCGGGTTTTCAATCGAGATTTAACACACCCAGGTACAGGTTTAATCTCAATGTAGGTAAGCGGAAATTTCATGATCAGATCGGGTTTAAGATCAGTTATCGCTGGCAGGATACTTTCTTGTGGGAATCTGCTTTCGGTGTTGCACAAATACCGGCCTACGCCATGCTTGATGCCCAGGTGAGCTATACCTTTGATGAACTATACACTACAGTGAAAATTGGTGGCTCCAATGTCATGAATGATTGGTATACCACCAGTTTTGGAAGTGCCAGTATTGGCGGGCTTTATTACCTCACATTGGTTTTTGATGGTTTAGCCGGGAATGAAAAATGAATAAGCTGTAGAAGTTCACGCAAAGCTCGCAGAGAAAATCTATTACATAAATATTTTGATAAATTGCCATAATACATCTTCAGCATTATGAAAAATATTTTTGCTTTCGGTATTTGTATTCTTCTGCTCTCCTGCAATAATTTTAGCAGTAATCATACGGGGAAACAGGATATCGCCACCGCAGATCCAGGGATCATACAGGAAAATGGAGAAAGTATTGCAAGGCGGTTCATGCCCCCGCAAGGCTATCACAGAATACCTCTTGACAGCAACAGCTTCGGTTTTTATTTGCGTCATTTAGCTTTAAAGCAGGCAGGCAGTGATGTATATTTTTATAACGGAAGAAAGAAGGGCAATTCTCATGTGGCAGCTGCTGTGGTAGATATGGATATCGGGGAAAAGGATCTTCAGCAATGTGCAGATGCAGTGATCAGGCTCAGGGCAGAGTACCTTCGAAATGCAGGGAGAGAAAATGAAATCGTCTTCAATTTCACCAATGGGACCCCCGCATCATGGCCTGAATGGAAAGAAGGTAAGCGGTGTTTTGTGAACGGAAACCAAGTTGAGTGGCGGATGACTGCCGGATATTCAAATTCCTATGAAAACTTTCGCTCTTATCTTGAAACAGTCTTTATGTATGCCGGCTCTTTATCCCTGGAAAATGAGCTGCATCCTGCCGGGCTTGCTGACATCACCCCCGGAAATGTTTTTATCCAGGGCGGAAGCCCCGGCCATGCTGTTATTGTCGTGGATGTAGCAGAAAATGAAAATGGTGAGATCATCTTTATGCTTGCCCAAAGCTATATGCCGGCACAGGATATCCACGTTTTAGTAAACCTAAACAATGCTAATATCAGTCCGTGGTATCGGCTAAAAAGCGGTGAAAATTTAACTACACCGGAATGGGTATTTGAACCTGACAGATTGAAGCAATTTTAAAAACCCGGTATCCTGTATCCGGTACCCGGTACCCATAAAAATTCTACCTTTGAACAAGCAATTTCAGCCCATGAAAGCAATAACATACCATGAATACGGCAAATCAGATGTTCTTCAATTTGTTGAAATCCCTGACCCTGTCCCGAAAGATGGCGAAGTACTGGTAGAGATCATTGCTTCCAGTGTAAATCCCATCGACATTAATATCCGCAAAGGATTCTTGAAGGCTATCACCGGTAAAAAATTTCCCAGGACACCCGGAGCTGACCTTGCAGGAAAAGTGATTGAGTCAAAACATCCGGATTTTAAAGCGGGCGACAAGGTTTATGGAATGAATGAAGCAATGGCCGGGGGTTGCAATGCAGAGAAGATTGCCATACCCGGTGCATACCTGGCAGAAAAACCAAATGTGCTGAGTTTTCATACCGCGGCCATTATGCCCTTAAGTGGACTGACCTGCATACAGGCCCTGATCAGGAAATGTGCCATTAAGGCAGGTTACGATGTGCTGATCAATGGTTGCACAGGTGGGGTTGGGAGCATGGCAGTTCAGATTGCAACAGCTAAGCAGGCCATGGTAAGCGGGGTCTGCAGCAAAAAGAATGAACAATTAGCCAGAAATCTGGGAGCTGACCATGTTGTTGGATACGAGCATGAAGATCTGTATCAGCTTGGAAAATTCGATATCATTTTTGATACCGTGGAAACACTTCAGCTCAATAAGGTTAAAAAAATGCTGAAGCCGGGAGGAAAGTATATTACAACAAAGGTGAACCCGAATATCATGTTACGGGCAAAGCTTTCCCGGAAGATAAACTACGTTAACGTAAAACCAGATCACACCGACCTCGTACTTCTGACCCGGATGATTGAAGACAAACAGATCATACCGGTAATTGAAAAAGATTATCCGCTCGAATTTCTGGCAAAGGCCCACGATTTTGTTGAAAGAGGACACAGCAGAGGCAAAGTGATTGTTCAGGTGAAGGCGCAGGGTAAAAAGTGAATGTTGCTGGTGGCTTTGTGCACCGTCCGCGTGTCGCCATAGCTTTAGCGCTGCGCCGTCGGCAAGCCTTTGGCGGCCGATGGGAGGCACATCCTGACAAATGAGCGTCTTACTTTTGGGGATGCTGCCAAAATATTGAAAAAGGAATTCCTGATCCCCGGTATCCGGCCCCCGGAGCCAGATAAGCAATATAGACTAACTGAATCAAGGAATAAACTCATATGGTATTGATTCAAGCGGCTCAATTAATTATGTCTTATCTTTGGATCAAAAGAAACACATTATATCGTCATGAAAAAATACATTTTATTGTTTGCCCTGTTTTTAATATCCGTTTCGGTTTCCAGCCAGGTGAAGATCGGGTATGCCAATCTTGAATATATTTTAAAAAGTTTGCCTGAGGCCCGGCAAATGAATAATGAAATCGCAGCTTATCAGAAAGTCCTTGAGGAACAGATCATTGCAAAACAAGAATATTACCAGTCTTTACTCGACGACTACAACGATAAGCAGCAGAAAGGTTTTGCAGAGTCTTTACTCAATAGTATGCGGCAGCAAATTGTCGTACTGGGAGAAGAAATTCAGTTAGATGTTGCCAATGCGGATGCAAAAATGGCAGCCTTTTCTGCTCAGAAACTGGAACCCATCACCCAAAAGATCATTGAGGCCATTAACCTTGTCTACGAGGAAGAAGGATACACATATATCTTCAACAGCGCTGATGGTACCGGAAATTCCATTGTCCTCAAAGGCCCCGAAGGGGATAACATTACATATAAGATACTTGAAAAACTCGGGGTAGAAACAGAAAACTGATCTTATTATGAAAAGATTATCGCTTATCATTTTATTATTCGCACTGGTTCAGCCATGTTTTGTTTCAGCCCAGGAAACCGAGACTCCGGAGCAGAAAGACAAAAGGATGGAGTGGTTTGCGGAAGCGAAGCTCGGTATTTTTATCCATTGGGGAATTTATGCAGTAAATGGCATCGATGAATCCTGGTCATTCTTTAACGGCTATATCTCCCATGAGGATTACATGAAGCAACTCAAGGGCTTCACGGCAAAAAAATATGATGCTGTATCATGGGCAGAACTGATCAAAGAAAGCGGTGCGGGATATGCCGTTCTCACTTCGAAACACCATGATGGCGTAGCACTATGGCCTACGAAATGCAATGACCTCCACCTGAAAAAAGATTATATCAAGCCCTTTATGAAAGCACTCAGGGATGAAGGACTTAAAACAGGCCTCTATTTTTCACTGCTGGATTGGTCACATCCTGATTATCCGAATTTCACCAGGAAAGAAAAACGATACGAAGATGACAGCCTGCGCTGGAATAATTTCCTTGAGTTTAACTTTTGCCAGCTTAACGAGATCATCACGAAGTATAATCCCGATCTGTATTGGTTCGATGGCGACTGGGAGCAAAGTGCAGAAAGATGGCAGGCTCCGCTGATCCGCGAAACAATTCTTTCCCATAATCCCAATGCCATCATCAATTCCCGTCTACAGGGATACGGCGATTATGCCACACCGGAACAAGGCCTTCCGGTAACTCGTCCGGAAGCAGAATATTGGGAGCTGTGTATGACCATGAACGACTCATGGGGTTTCCAGCACAATGACCTCAACTATAAAACACCAAACCAGATCATCCGTATTCTCGTGGACTGCATCAGCATGGGAGGAAATCTGCTGTTAGACATTGGCCCGAAAGCCGATGGGACGATTGCCGAAGAACAGGTGGATATCCTCAAAGAGCTTGGACGCTGGACCAACAAACACAGCGAGGCAATATACGGCAGCGTTACAGGAATTCCTTTGGAGCATTTTTACGGGCCAACTGCTTTATCTGCCGACCGGAAAACCCTGTTTCTTTTTCTGGATCACAAACCCATCGGTCCGGTGGTGATCAAAGGACTTAAAAACAAGGTGAACCGTATCTGGGTCCTGGGCAAGGGCACCAAACTCAGCTTCGACATCAAAGGAAAACAATACTGGAGCGAAGTACCCGGGATCTTATATATTGATGTTCCGGAGGAAGTCCTCGATCCGCAGGTCACCGTAATATCCGTTCTTCTCGACGGAGAAATCGATTTACACAAATAAACCAAAATAACATGAGAGCATCATTCCTCGTACTATTTACTTTTGCCATTTTACATTTGCCATTTGCCATCTGCCATGTATCTGCTCAGCATGGCGATCAGAAATACTATCCCGAAACCGATCCGCTTGTACTTGAAAAGCTTGATCAGTGGCAGGACATGAAATTCGGCCTGCTCATGCACTGGGGCGCATACAGCCAGTGGGGCATTGTAGAATCATGGTCGATCTGTGCAGAAGATGTAGGCTGGTGCCGGAGAAAATCAGATAATTATACCGAATACAAAAAGGAATATGAAAACCTGAAAAACACTTTCAATCCTATTGATTTCAATCCTGAAAAATGGGCAAAAGCAGCCTCGGATGCAGGGATGAAATACGTGGTGTTCACCACCAAGCATCACGATGGATTTTGCATGTTCGACAGCAAATACACCGATTACAAAATTACCGACCCCGGCTGTCCTTTTAGTGTTAACGATAAGTCAAATGTTACCCTGGAGATCTTTAATGCCTTTCGTGACGAAGGCATGTGGGCCGGAGCATATTTTTCCAAACCCGACTGGCATTGTGATGATTACTGGTGGCCGAATTTTGCCACCCCCGACCGCAATGTGAATTATGACATTAACAAATACCCTGAACGCTGGGAAGACTATGTACAGTTTACTCACAATCAGGTCATGGAGCTGGTGAGCGATTATGGCAAAGTAGATATTTTATGGTTCGACGGCGGATGGGTGGCAGCAAACAACAAAGATCAGGATATCCGCATGAGTGAACTAAAACTGAAAGCCCGTGAAAAGCAGCCCGGACTGATTGTGGTCGACCGTGCTGTTCCCGGCCCCAACCAGAATTACCTCACCCCGGAAAACAGGGTGCCGGAAAAGATGTTGCCCTATCCCTGGGAGTCATGCATCATTGCCGGGGGTGGATGGTCGTGGGTGCCAAATGCAAAATATAAATCGGGAAGGGAAGCCATTCATCTTCTTGTTGATATTGTTTCAAAAGGTGGCAACCTCCTGTTTAACATTGCCCCCGGCCCTGACGGAACCTGGCATGATGAGGCCTATGAACTGCTTGCCGAAATAGGCGATTGGATGGAAGTGAACAATGAATGTATTTATGGTACACGGCCGGTTTCACCCTATAAAGAAGGCAGTGTTTGCCTGACGGGTAAAGAGGATGGCAGCACATTTATCATCTACCTTGGCGGAGAAAATGAATCCGCTCCCCCTCCCCTGATCAGCATGACCAGCTGGTCGCCACCGGAAGGATCAGCCATCACCATGGTGGGCCTCGACGGCCTGCTGAAATGGGAAAAGAACGGAGATGGCTTTGTGCTTCATGTGCCGGAGAAAGTACAGATCACACCACCAGCAAAGTACGCTTGGGTATTTAAGGTGCACCCAAAATAGTATTAGGTATCAGGTACTACGTATTACGGGTTTTTTCATTGTCAATTCGGCATTGTCAATTCTACATGTCCCATTTTCTCTTAGTCTTCTCCTTTTCCCCTTCCCCCTATCCCCCCAGCATCAGACAGTTTTATTTGCTATCCGACAGTTTCTTTCCCTATATTTGCTAATCACTACCATCCCAATCATCATTTGGGACGGGATATGTTTTACTTAAAAAGCTACATATGGAACCAACCCGACTCTTCGACATTCTTGAACTCTACCGTACCGACTATGCCGGCAAAGATGATGCTTTTGCTAAAAATGTTGATGGCAAATGGATCAAGTATTCTTCGGAAGATTATATTGATCTCGCCACAAATGTCAGCTATGGCTTGCTTGAGCTAGGCCTGGAAAAAGGCGACCGCGTAGCCACTATCTCGCAGAACCGACCTGAATGGAACATCATGGACATGGGTATCGCCCAGGCCGGACTTGTCCATGTGCCCATCTACCCGACCATCAGCTCCGCTGAACAGGAATACATCCTGAACCACTGCGAAGCAAAAGTGCTCCTGGTTTCTGACCAGATGCTCATGAAAAAAGTAAAACCTGTGCTTGATAAAGTCCCCTCCCTGAAAGCGGTGTACACCTATAATGAGGTTGAGGGAGAAAAATACTGGATGGAGTTGATTGATCTGGGCAAAAGCTCTGCCGAAAAACAAAAGCCGGCCCTTCGGGCAATAATGGATGCCACCAGGCCGGAGGATCTCCTTACAATTATCTATACATCCGGGACTACCGGAAACCCAAAAGGGGTGATGCTGTCGCATCATAATCTTTTGAGCAACACCCTGATGTCGCAGCCCCGGCTCCTCGTAAAACATCCTGAAAAAGCCATCAGCTTCCTTCCCTTGTGTCACGTATATGAGCGGATGGTAAACTACATTTACCAGATGAATGGCGTAGGAGTTTATTACGTGGAAAACCTGGCAAAGATCGGTGATTATATTCGCGAAATAAAGCCTCAGATATTTAATACCGTACCACGCCTGCTCGAAAAGGTCTATGATAACTTCATTAAAAAAGGCAAAGATCTCACTGGCATAAAAAAGACCATTTACTTCTGGGCCGTAAAAGTCGCCCATCAATACAAAAACCCCGGGAAAAACAACTGGTGGTATGAGAAAAAACAGGGTCTGGCCAATAAGCTGATTTTTAAACACTGGCGTGCCGGATTAGGCGGCAATATTAAAATAATTGTCTCCGGGGGATCGGCCCTGCAGGAAAGGCTGATAAGGATTTTCTGGGCTGCCGGGCTACCGGTATATGAAGGCTATGGCCTTACGGAAACCTCCCCTGTGATCGCAGTAAACGATCCAAGGGACTACAAAAGAGTCCGTTTTGGCTCTGTAGGCCCTATCCTTGAAAACCTTGAAGTAAAAATTGCCGAGGATGGAGAGATCCTTTGTAAAGGACCCAGTGTGATGATGGGTTATTATAAGGATGAAGAGCAGACAAGGGAAACCATCGACGAAGAAGGTTGGTTGCATACCGGTGATATCGGGATCCTGGAGGATGATATCTTCCTGAAGATCACCGACAGGAAAAAAGAGATCTTTAAGAACTCTGCCGGAAAATATATCGCCCCACAGGTGATCGAGAACATCATGAAGGAATCATCCTTTATCGAACAAGCCATGGTGGTTGGTGAAAATGAAAAATTTGCCAGTGCCCTTATTTCTCCGAACTTCGATGTCCTCCATTTCTGGGCCACAAAACACAAAGTTCACTTTAAAGACAACAAAGACCTGATCCACAAGAAAGAGATTGTACAGAGAATACAAAAAGAGGTGACTAAGGTGAACAAACGCCTTGGCCAGGTAGAGCAAATTAAACGTTTACGTCTTGTCTGCGACAGCTGGTCACCCGAAACAGGAGAACTTTCACCAACGCTTAAGCTTAAGCGTAAAGCGCTTTATGCCAAGTATGATCATATTCTGAGAGAGATCTACTCCGTAGGAGACAGGATTTGATTGTCGATAATCGACAATCATTAGCATCCTCCCACATCTTCTTCCGCATCATGGCTGCCACCGAGCATTTCCAGGTTTTCTTCATATTCGAGAGGATATGCTATTTCCCAGGCTTTCCATCCTCCCTCCAGGAATTTCACATTCTCGTATCCCAATCTTTCAAGATAATCTGCTGCAATTACAGAGCGTTTCCCTTTTTTACAATAAACAATAATCTCATCCGTCTTTTCCGGAGGATAGATCATTTCATTATCCCAGAAGGCTTCATTTCCCATTTTGAAAATAAGGATTCCTCCCGGTATACTAATGGCGCCGGGAATATAGCCATAAACATATTCTCCAAGTTCTCTGACATCGATAAGATAGAATATTTCCAGACTGTCCATGTTTTGCTTCAGGCTTTCAGGGGTGATCACCTCAAGGCCTTCCATGGCCTGCGCAACAATTTCGTCCGGGCCTGAGACTTCCTGCTCACAAGGACAGCTGCAGGATGAAATAAAAAGTGTTATCGACCCAAGGATCAACAACAGGTATTTAACTGATCTGTACATAATTATAGTTTTTACTTGTTTTTATTCTTCTGTTTTTTTCTTCTTATCTTTCTTTTTCTTATCCCCGTTTAGCGTCTTAACATAATGTTTTGTAGTGCTTTCAATCACTCCCTCAACTGCGATCTCGGCTTCTTCTTCTTCCATTGTTTCCCATCCAGTGATCATGGCCACAAGGTTAGACCAAATTGTATGACCTGTTGTGATCAGGTAAAGGTGTATGATCACGAAGGTGATAAGAATATACGCACCTATGGTATGTATGAGTGCTATAGGCTGTAAGCTATCTAATGCCAGGCCCTGTAACGGATAATTGAAATATAAGTACATGAAACCCGAAATTATCATCACAGGGATCACGATAATCGTAAGTGCAAAATAAACCAGTCTCTGTATTGGGTTTAGCTTGCTTAGTATTCGTTTTCCTGTAGGGTGAGGAGCATTTCTGAAAATGCCCGTGAGATAATATTCCATCTGTGCTCTCAAGTTTTTAGCTGTGGGTATATACTGTTTCCATTCACCGGTTGTCATATGCCAAAAGCTGGCAAAAACCATGAGAATAAGAAGGGCCCAACCGGCATCATCATGCCATCTTACTGCATTTTCATAGCCTATAAGATGATATGAACCATGTATTTCAAATCCTGTCAGCATTAAAAAGAAGATCAGGAAAGCCTGGGTCCAGTGCCAGAAGCGTTCGAAACCTTTATATAAATATATTTTTTTCATGATTCATTTCCTCCCTCAAATTTATTTCTTAAAAAACAACGTCTCCTGAATATAATACGGAAAAAGGTATGAATGATCACACCAATAATGGAAAGTACAATCAGAGCAATTCCTGATGCTTCAATTTGCCAATTGTTATCCCTTCCGGGCAAATAGAAGTCGTCCAGGTTTGCCAGTCTGCTGTTGTTTCGCGTATGACAATCGATGCATTTCAATGATTGTGATGCCGGGGAAACCATATGGTTCAGGGGCCAATACATTTCCGTTTCAACGAAACCATATTCACCACTGTATGGAATCTCCAGGTATGCCATTCCTTCTTTCACTGATGCGTCCCAGTCAAAATCCAGCCAAAAGGCATTTTTGCCTTTTTCTTTATCCCAAAGCTTGGGTTGAACCAGTGTATTGTTTACCATATCATAAATCTGTTTGCCACGGTGCACCTTAACAGGCCATATCTTGGATGGCTGTTCGGATTCTTGCAACAGGCCCTTGTCACGATAGGAGCCCAACAGTGTGTTCATTTGAACGGGGATGGTATCGATCTGATCTGTGATCAACTGGTGATCAGCAATTCCATTAAACCAGTAATACTCCGGAATAACGTGATTAGCCCAAATAAAGGTGCCCTTGATGGACATATACTTATGGTTCCCGTCTACATCGGGTTCGTGAAAAGGTTCACCATGTTCATCCAATTCCCCTGCCGAAGACCAGTCCCAATACATCTTGGTATCATTTACCTTTGCATAAACCGGAATGTGGCATGTCTGGCAGGCCACCCGGATGTTGTGATCGTCAAGGATCTTGTCATTATGGGGTTTGTTGGTATGGCATTGCTCACAACTTGCCCTGCTTTTGTTTTCTGATGAAAGCGCATATAGTTTTCCGGCCATCACGTGCTTCTCCGTGACATGGCAATCAACACACGACATATTTTCACCTTCAGTGGCCATGTGAACATCAACTTCAAGAGAGCAGTCCAGTAAGGAAATTTCCAGGTCTCCATGCTTTACATTGTTTCCGCCGCCGCCCCAGAAATGGCAAACACCGCAATTATCCCGGCCCGGGCTCCCAACATGTGTAGAAACATAATTCAGGTCAACACTGGCTTTAGGATATCCTCCATTCCCTTTTTCCTTTTGATAAGTGCCGGTTTTATCATGGCAGACCAGGCAATCGATGTTGGTTGGCTCTTCAAAGTCAAATGATTGATCCACCCAGCCATAACCAATATGACATCGTGTGCAGGTTGCTTCACTGCCGGCAATCCCGATACAAAAGTTGTTCAAAATGTTCTTTTTCCCCAGAGGAATTACTCCACGACCCTCCAATACTTCATTTCTCTGCCAGAGCCAGTGCGAAGTGGCCATGATCTCCTCATGTCTGTTGGTATGACAGCTTAAACAGGCAGCTGTAACTTTGTGAGCATCTTCAAAATCTTGCTTAAGAATTTCAAATTGGGTGTGGTCTACCGAAGGCGTCATGTTCCTGTCAGCTTTTTTCACATAGTTGTAAACAGTCACCCCCGGATCATTCAATGTGTCGTTCAACTGTATCAAAGTCAGCAAAAGCAATGGCAGGAACAGTACAAACGCAATTACAGATAACTTCCTCATATGTTTTAGATTTATTTGTTTTTACTGTAAAACCAGCTGTTACAAAATTAACAATATATATTTTACCCAAAACATTAATATTATGACTTTGTTTTGCAGTAATATTGATATAGATCAATCTTTTTATACAAATATGTTGGTTAGAATGATGATTTATTTGTTATTTTTGTATGGAAATTTCTAATTCACAAAAAAATGGCCGCTGCCCTTTCAAGCTGTACAGTTGCAGATGATCATTGTAAATGTTTTGAGGCCTTAACCGACAAGCAGAGGGTTTTACTTGAGAAGAAACAGGTTACACTTGAATTTAAGAAGGGCGAAATTATTGGCAAACAGGGATCTTTTGCTTCTCATATTATATTTTTATGTGAGGGGCTGTTGAAGGTATATCTCGAACATGGAAATGAAGTTCTTATCCTGAAGATCATCAGCCCTGGAAATCTTGTCGGTCTTTCATCTCTTTCCGAGAGTGATGATATATTTCAGTATTCTACAGCTGCCTATCATAATTCCATTGTCAATCTGATCGACATTAATACATTCAGGCTGCTGGTCCGGGAGAATGGCCATTTTGCATCCAAAGTGATCAATATTCTCAGCGAAAACAGCAATCAGATCAATAACCGTTTTTTCTGCCTCACCCACAGGCAGTCTTATGGCAGGCTGGCCGATCTTCTTTTATGTTTGTCTAAAAGGGTTTTTAAATCTGCTGAATTTGAACTTGACATTACCAGAAAAGAATTGGCAGAATTGGCAGGCATGTCGACTGAAAATGTGATCAGGATCCTTAAAAAGTTTCAGGAAGAAAAGCTTATTTCCATGAAGGGAAAAAGAATTGAACTCTCAAACACCACAGCCCTGCATCGTATTTGTGATTTGGGATAACCTTAAAACATCTTTTTCAAATTTTTAAATCATTGGTATGAATCCCAATTATACCATGTTCCTCTTGTCCACCGAAGCCCTTGGGTCTCAAGACAAAGGAGGATTTAATTTTACTTTTTTGATTTCTCATCGTAGTATTTAACAAGACAGGGTAATTTTTATGCAAAGCGTTTTGCAAAAAATAATTCAACAAATAAAAAAAGGAGACAGGGAAGCATTCCGAAAGCTGGTGGAGCATTACCAGCAATCTGCTTTCAACCTTGCTTTCCGTATGCTGGGCGATGATGATGAGGCCAGGGATGTAGTTCAGGACAGCTTCATCAGGATATGGGAAAAAATAGATACATATAACTCAAAGGAGAAATTTACAAGCTGGATGTATAAGATCGTGAGCAACAGAGCTATTGACAGGTTAAGGGCAATAAGGAGAAGGCCCTTTATATCCATTGAAAAGCTAATTCCAGACCTAATGAGTAGCGGAGAAAACAGTAGTGATATTTATTTGGAAAACAAGGAGATTGGTGAACTGATCAGGGTGATAACAGATGGTCTTCCGCAAAAACAACAACTTATTTTTACCTTGCGCGACTTGCAGGGACTTTCCACTCAAGAAGTGAAGGAAATTACCGGATTATTGGAAAGCAGTATAAAAAGCAATCTCTACCATGCCAGGAAAACAATACGGGAAAAGCTATTGGCTATTTTAACATTTGAAAGGCAATGATCATGAACTGTGAAACAGCAAGACTGAATATTGACCAATATTTCGATGAAAAAATCAGGGAAATGGACCTTGAACTCAGTCAACATCTTAAAAATTGTGATGATTGTAATAATTATTATGATGACTGTAAAAAGGCTGGTGAGCTTGTCACACACATCCGGGATTTCGAACCTGCATTATCTGATCCCACAAACCTGACCGGTGATATTATGATGGGCATAGAAGCTCGTTCTGCAAAATCAGAACATGATAAAAAAATTATTCCTTTTTATGTCTTTCAGAATGTCACCTTTCGCAGGCTCTTGTCTGCTGCAGCTGTTATATTATTTTTTGTATTTGGCTATGAACAATACCTTGTTCTTGACAAAATTAATTGTCTGGAAATACAATATCAAAAAGTTTCTGAGAGTCGAAATAATATGTACAACTCATGGGAAACCAGTACCCTGAAAAAATATAATTATATCATAACCAATAATAAGGAACTGATTAAAAAGATAAATTCTATGGGCAATAATGTCTTATTGCTAAAGATTGCTTCAGGCTATCAGGATAATAACAAATTTGTTCCTGAAGAATTATATAGGGATTTATACACACAAAAGGAATGTTCTTCATTAATAAAAAAATTTATCGAAGGAAGAGAACTCTTGCCTAAACAGAAATGAGCCATTATCAACTCATATTATTTAATTAAAAATGAAAGCCATGAAAACGAAATATTTGATCTATATGCTGCTTACAATGAGCTTTTCCCTGAGCAGCTGCCGTGAAATCAGCATCAAAACAAAAGTTAATAATGATGGATCTTTTACAAGGATCATCACCTTAAGGGGAGATTCGTCCGAAGTGGTAAAATTGGGACTCCCATACCCTGTTGATAGTACCTGGAAACGCGAAATCCAAAGGGATACATCAGATTCAAGTGTCTTTATCTGCACACATACCAAAGCATATAATGATGATGATGAGTTGAATAAGGACATTATAAATGACACAAGCTGGCGGAAGCAAATACGGCGGGATGTGAAAATCAGTAAAAGGTTTATGTTTTTTTATTCCTTTATAAGCTACCGACAGGTTTATAAAGCTGCAAACCCGGTTCAGTTAGATTATCATGAATATTTAAATAATGAAGATCTCCAGTGGATATCCGGGGAAAAAATACCACAAAATAAGCAGGACAGTATTCTTAAAGACAGTGCTGAAAATAAAGTTGAAAAGTATCTGGTGGATGCCGTGGTTGAAGAGATCATTCATGCAATGAATAAAGGCTTTAAACAAACCGGAGATCCTCAACTCAATGATATCGATTTATCACTTTATAAGGACAGTATTGCATCAAAAGCCCTGGAGTGGTCATCTCCGGGCAAACTTGAAAATATAATTGATGCCCTTATTATATGGTCAGGTAATGAAGATATTGCAAAACTTAAAAGCATTTACCCACCTGTTTTTGAAAATCTATATAATAAGATAGCGTTTTTCGATAATCTGCTTATGATGGAGAATTATACAATAGCAGTGGAAATGCCAGGCCTTATCACTGAAACAAATTCCTACATGCTGTTGGGAAATACAGCCAGTTGGAATATAGAAAATCTTACATTCTTTTTCGAAGATTATGAAATTTATGTGGAATCAAGGATTGTTAATTACTGGGCTTTTGTCGTTTCAGGTCTGGTTTTACTGCTTTTGCTAATTACTTTAGTTATAAAAGTTTTTAAATAATCCGGGAAATTTAATATTATTCCATTATAATTAACGTAAGGGTATCTGGTTTTTTACTAAAAATTTTAAAAATAAAAAGGCGCTCAATTGAACGCCTTTTTTGAGGTCTCGAGCGGATTCGAACCGCTGTAGGAGGTTTTGCAGACCCCAGCCTAGCCACTCGGCCACGAGACCCTGTTTGCAGTGCAAAGATAGTGCTTTTTTAAAAAAAAACATTTTAATTGAAAGGGTAGTTGATATTAGAAGCAGTTACTGGCTACTGGTCACTGGTTGCTTTGTACGCCGAAGCTTTAGCGTAGGTGTACTGGTTGCTTGTTGCTATTCTCTGGTTACTGTCACTTGTTTCAGGCTATTTGTTTTTTTGACTCCAATGTTTGTATAAACATATTGATCTTTCGTCCCAATACATTTAATGTTTTTCTTATTGCATTATATTTTCCCTCATCTGTGAAAGACCCACATAAATGTAAGGTCTCCAGGTGATCTAAAGTTTCATCATTTGAAGCCTGGGCATAAATTAGAAAACGGATATATTCTTTGATATATTTTCTTCTTCCATATCCTTCTACAATATTGGACTTAACAGATTTGGATGACCTGCGAATCTGTGATCCGGTTTCATAAAATTCAAAACGCGGCAATTCCATGGTCATTTTATGAATTTCAAGAACACATTTTAATGACAGCTCCCATATTTGTAATTTTTTATAACTCAAAAGTTCAAGATTTGTGCTTATACTTATTAATACCAAAAACCATAAAATGTCACACTATTTAAAACAGCAACCAGTACACCTACGCTAAGTGCGTGCCGCCATGCTCCTACGCTGAAGCTTGTGCCTCCGCTAAAGCTACGGCGACACGCGGGCGGCGCACAAAGCAACCAGTAGCCAGTAACCAGTAACCAGCAGCTGTCTGTAAGTTAAAATAATGATAGTAATAATCAGATGAAGGGATATAGGTTTTAATTAACCTTTCCCGTAACAACCTTTAAACATTGCGGGCAAAGACAGGGCTTCTTGAGCTTAGACATATCTACACCTGAACGCTTCAGTTCAACATTGCCGCTGCATAAACAGCTGTCAGGGCTCAGGCAGTCGAAACTATGGCCGCACTGGCAGCTAATCTCTTTTACTTTGTATATGCTGTCTTCACGTTTCATCCTGTACTCATTGTTAGGCTAACACTTTGCATCTTTCCACCCAGGGGTGGGTTCATCTTGGAGATCTTCAGCTTTGCAAAACCAACTTCCGGAAATTCTTTTACTATGGCATCCAGTATCCTTCTCCCCACATGCTCCAGCAACTTCGACTTGATCTCCATTTCTGCTTTTACCAACAAATAAACTTCCTGATAGTTCACCGTATCTGTTAGGTCATCTGTTTCTTCAGCCTTTTGGGTATCCTTTTCCAGGTACAAATCTACAAGAAAACGCGTACCTATGATCTGCTCTTCCTTAAAGCAGCCATGATAGGCATAGAATTCCATTTGCTCTATTGATATCGTTGACATATCCTAAATAATTCTGATTTCAAATTTCTGATCTCTGATCTCTGATTTCACCCTAATTTATTAACCCCCACCTCAATCCTCATCACCGTCTCCTCTTTTCCTATCATCTCCATGATGGTGAACAAATCCGGTCCGGTGCCGCTGCCAACCAGGCACAGTCGTATGCCGATCATCACCTGCCCCATGCCAATCTGTTTTTCTTCCAGATATGAAGCAATGGTATCATGAAGCTTATCCCTTTTGAATGGTTCAGCGGCTTTAATAAGTTCAAGGATTTCGCTGAGCAATGCGCCGGTATTTTCTTTCCAACGCTTTCTTACTGTCTTTTCATCATAGCTTTCCGGAGCCTCAAAGAAAAATGAAGCCTGGTCCCAGATCTCACTGACAAAATTCACGCGTTCTTTTACCAGTTCAATGATCCTCTCAAGATATGTTGTATCCCGGTATGTAACACCTTTTTCATCCAGTATAAGTGCAAAGTCTTTTGCCAGTTCAGCATTATCCTTCCCGATCAGGTACTGGTGATTGAACCACCTGGCTTTGTCGGGATCAAACCGTGCCCCCGACCTGCCAACACGATCTATTGAAAACTGTTCTGCCAGTTCTTCCATATTGAAGATTTCCTGTTCCGTCCCCGGATTCCATCCCAACAATGCAAGCATGTTGATGAAGGCCTCCGGGAAATATCCATCCTCCCTGTAACCCTTTGAAACTTCTCCTGTTTTCGGATCTTTCCATTCCAGCGGAAAAACAGGAAATCCCAGCCTGTCGCCATCTCTTTTGCTAAGCTTTCCCTTGCCATCAGGTTTTAATAAAAGTGGGAGATGGGCAAATTTCGGCATGTCTTCCTCCCACCCCAGGAAGCGATACAACAACACATGAAGCGGCAGTGATGGCAGCCACTCTTCTCCGCGGATCACATGGGATATTTCCATCAGGTAATCATCTACTACATTGGCAAGATGATAGGTGGGCATCCCATCAGATTTATACAAGACTTTGTCGTCAAGTGTGGATGAATCAACCACGACTTCCTTTCTGATCTCATCATATACTTTCACTGTTTCGTTTTCCGGCATTTTTATCCTGATCACAAAAGGATCGCCTACCGACAGGCGTCTCATTACTTCTTCATTTGGAAGCGTCAGGGAATTGGTCATTTTCATCCTGGATTCCTGGTTATAACTGGTATACCTTGCACCGGAAGCTTCAAGCTCTTTTCTCATTGTCTCCAATTCTTCCGTAGTGTCAAAGGCATAATAAGCATGTCCCTTTTCAATCAGCTGATCAGCATATTGCCTGTAAATTTGTTTTCGCTCCGATTGTCTGTAGGGTGCGAAATCACCCCCGGCACCAACGCCTTCGTCAAATTCGATTCCGCACCACCTGAAAGATTCTATGATATACTCTTCTGCTCCGGGCACAAAACGGTTCTGATCCGTATCTTCAATGCGGAGGATCATTTTTCCCCCATTATGGCGGGCAAAAAGGAAATTATACAGGGCCGTTCTCACGCCCCCGATATGCAGAGGGCCGGTCGGACTTGGCGCGAAACGAACACGGATTGCTTTGTTTTCCATTCAATAATAATTTTGCTCCAAAGATATAACAGAATGCCAGATTTATATGGGACATTTCCAGGAATACGGTATTAATAATTATGGGAAGTAAAAAATACTACGTTTACATTCTTGCCAATAACCATCGTAAGGTCTTATACACAGGAGTTACGAACAATCTTCATAGAAGGTTATATGAACATCGAAATGGCATTAATGAAGGTTTTACCAAAAAGTATAATGTACATTACCTAATGCACTATGAGTGCTTTGTAAGCATCCTGAAAGCAATCAAGCGCGAAAAGCAAATTAAGAAATGGTACCGGCATCAAAAGGATGCATTAATAAGCAAGAACAATCCTGAGTGGAAAGACTTGACGGGAGACATTTATTAACCGATGCGGTTAATTGAATGGGATTCCCGCATGGCATGCCATGCGGGAATGACCCTTACCTTTAATCAATGCGGAGTGGTGGTCATTCCCTTTGGTGCAAGCACCAAAGGGAATCCCCCGGCAACTACACAATGCCAATTGCTTAAACCTTCACAAACCTCCGCGTAAACGCGTTCTCGCCATCCTGAAGCCTGATCAGGTATGATCCTTTTGGCAGTTCTGAAATATTCAGTTTGATCGTTGCACCGGATCCACGGATTTGCATCATGACCCGGCCCGTCATATCCTAGATGCTTTGTACGCCGAAGCTTGCGCCACCGCCGAAGCTATGGCGGCACTCGGAACTGGGCACTAAAGGTCTTCCTTTGTGTCCTTCACGAAATTCCCTTGCGCTCTTTGTAGTAAAATATAATCCAAATTTCAAAATTCAACACTTAAAACTCAAAACCCAACACTTAAAACTCCTACTTTCCCTTACCTTTGTATTCCATTTTGAAATAATTTCTTTCAGCTTGCCGTTCACTTTAGGTCAGGAACAGATAAATATGCAGGGCAACTACAACATACTCATTGAAAAACTGCACAGTTTTATTCGCAAGTATTATATCAATCAAATGCTTCGCGGAGGCATATATTTTATTGCAGTTTTTGCCCTGTTTTTTCTGTTTATTAATGTTTTTGAATATTATTCCTGGAGCAGCACCCTGGTACGAACAACTATTTTCTATGTATACCTGGCCATTAACCTGCTCATCCTTTTCAGGCTTGTTGTGATCCCTCTTCTTAAACTTTTCAGGATTGGTCGGGTAATGAGGGATGAAGAAGCGGCAACAATTATTGGAAATCATTTCCCCGAAGTTAGCGATAAGCTGACAAACACCATCCAGCTTAAAAAACTGAGCGAGGGAAACGGAAGCATTGCATTGCTGAATGCCAGTATTGAGCAGAAAACCAAAACGCTTCATCCGGTTCCTTTTGTTCGCGCAGTTGATTTCAGTAAAAACAAAAAATATCTTAAGTATGCCATCCCTCCCATGCTTGTCATCCTTATTGTACTGATCGCTTCTCCCTCTACCATTACTGAACCGTCGAAAAGACTTATCAACCACCGCGAACAGTTTACACGCCCCCTGCCTTTTGAAATTCACATTTTAAATGACAAGCTTGAGGCCATACAACAAGAAGATTTCACCCTCAGGATCGCTGTGAAGGGAGATGAGCATCCTGCCGCTCTGTTCATATCCATGGACAACAGCATGTTGCCTTTTCAAAAGGGGGAAGGCAGTATTTTCACTTATACCCTGAATAATCTGCAACAGGATCTTCAATTCAAAATTATCGCAGAGGAGTATATTTTTGGCCCGTATTCCCTGAGGGTGCTGCCAAAGCCTATCATCATCAATTATCAGGTTTCACTCGATTACCCCGCATACACAGGCAAAAAGGATGAAGACTTTGAAAATACAGGAGACTTTGTTGTCCCTGAAGGAACGGATATTTTATGGAAGGTGCTTTGCCGTGACACGCGCACGCTCAGCTTTGTGTTTCCTGAAAAAAACATCATTCTTGAGATGCAAGGGTCGAATGCTTTTTTACATCACGAAAAGCTTCTGAAAAGCATTTCTTATTCCATTTCTACCTCCAACGAATATCTTTCCAATCCTGATACGCTGTCATATGCCATCACTGTTATTCCTGATACTTATCCCATTGCTATCTTTGAGGAGTTTCGTGATTCTGTTTATGAGAAAAGGCTGTATTTCCGTGGTCAGATCATTGATGATTATGGGTTTTCCGCCCTTACTTTCAATTATGAGTTTCTCAATCATTTTGATTCAGTGCATATAGAAGGGAAAATATTCCGTGCGCCTGTTTTGTTTTCTCCGGATGTTTCAAAACAAATGGTTTTTCATCATTTTGACATCGGCAGTCTTGATGTCGGCCCCGGGGATGATATCTCTTATTATTTTGAAGTGTGGGATAATGATGAAGTCAACGGATTTAAGAGCAGTCGCTCACATAAAATGATATTCAGGGCCCCTACCGCCGAGGAAATAACAGCTCAAAATGAAACGGCAAACCAGGAGATCAAGGATGAAATGGAGGATATTGTCAATGATGCCCGCTTACTGCAATTACAAATTGAAAAGCTGAATAAACAGCTTATCAATAAGAAAAGCCTGAACTGGCAGGATAAAGAACAAATCCGTGATCTTCTTGACCAGCAGCAGCAACTACAGGAAAGAATGGAAATGCTTCAGCAGCAGAATCAGGAGAAAAATGCGCGCGAACAAGAATATAAAAACATAAATGAAGATATTTTGCAGAAACAGCAGCAACTGCAGGAGTTGTTCGATGAGGTGATGACAGATGAAATGAAAGCACTTTTCGAGGAACTGCAAAAAATGCTTGATGAGATCAGCAAAGATGATGTGAGCGAAATGCTTGAAAAGATGGAGATGAGCGCCTCAGAGCTCGAAGAGGAACTCGATAAAAGCCTTGAGCTGTTCAAGCAACTTGAGTTTGATAAAAAGCTAAGTGAAACCATTGAAAAACTGAATAATCTTGCGGAAAAACAGCAAGAACTTTCAAAACAATCTGCTGATCGCAAAGCCGATAAAGAGAAATTGTCTGAGCAACAACAAAAACTGAATGATGAATTCCAGGAAGTCCGGGAAGACCTGGACGAGATCGAAAGGCTGAATGACGAACTGGATGATCCTCACCGCCTGGAGGAAACTGATGAGCAGGAGAACAGCATACAGCAGCAGCAGGATAATAGCCTGGAACAGCTGCAAAAGTCTAAGCAAAAAAGTGCCGGCGAATCACAAAAAAAGGCTGCAGGTGAAATGAAGGAGCTTGCAGAAATACTTTTCAATATGCAGATGATGATGGAGCTGGAGTCCACTGCTGAAGACATCAGGGTGCTCAGGGAAATTCTGGAAAATCTCCTTGTAATTTCTTTTGCACAGGAAGAACTTATATCAGATCTCAACAGCACAAATATTACAGATCCCAGGTACCAGGAAATTATTCAGCGGCAGCATGAGATCAAGGACAATATGAAGATCGTGGAGGATTCTTTATATGCACTCAGTCGTCGCCAGCTCATGATTGAACCCTTTATTACCGGAGAAGTTGATAAGATCAACAAAAATATTACAGATGCAAACTCCTGGCTTGAAGACCGTAAGAAAGGACGTGCTTCTTCGTCGCAGCAATATGTAATGACCTCCGTAAATAACCTGGCATTGCTGCTTTCCGAAGCCCTGCTTAAGATGCAGCAAATGCAAAACATCAATATGCAGGGAAATTCAAGTTGCAAAAATCCGGGCGGCAGCTCCCCGGGTAAGATGCCACAGACCATGAGTGAAATGCAGAAGCAACTCAATGATCAAATGAAACAGATGAAAGATGGTCAGAAGCAGGAGGGCACTGAAGGACAAAAGGGTCAGAAATCACAGAATGGCAAGAAATCAATGAGTGAACAGTTTGCCAGAATGGCCGCCCAACAGGAAGCACTTCGCCAGCAGATGCAGCAATACCTGGAGCAATTAAAATCTATGGGGGAAACAGGTGATGCCGGCCTGAACAAACTCATGGAAGACATGGGAAAAACCGAACTAGATCTTGTAAATAAACGACTTACAGAAGAAACCATGTTGAGGCAGGAAGAGATATTCAGCAGGCTGCTGAAACATGAAAAAGCAGTTCGTGAAAGAGAGAAAGAAGAGCGCCGTGAATCAAGGGAAGCAAAAAGTCAGGATTATAGTAACCCTAAGGAATTTTTAGAGTATAAAAGATTACTGTCAAAAGAAGTTGAACTACTAAAAACAGTTCCACCCAATTTAAAACCATATTATAAACGCAAAGTGAATGAATATTTTTATAACTTTGGTAATTAAATGTAACTGCCATGGGTAAGAAGGAAAAACTAACATTAGACTCCAGACCGGAAAATATAAGCTCAATAGAACGTTTTGTAGAAGAAATCTGCGATTATTATAATATCAACGACACCTATTTCGGAAATATACTTATCGCCCTTACCGAAGCTTTCAGAAATTCACTCATCCATGGAAATTTAAATGACCCTTCCAAAAAGATCAATGTTGTATTTGAATCTAAACCAAAGGGGCTTTCATTTACCATTAAAGATGAAGGTGCGGGCTTTGATCCGGAATCAGTGCCCGATCCCCTGGACCTGGAGATCAGCCCTGACACAAAAGAAGGACGTGGACTGTTTCTTATCCGCGCACTCTCCGATAAAGTAATTATAAGTGATGACGGACGAAGCATTGAAATGTTCTTCCGCATTTCCGGTATTGGCCACGAAGCCATGAAAAAACGTATATCTCATTTTAATGAGTATTACCAAACCAGGAAACAAAAGGTTTGATCTTATTTTTCCCATGCATTAAAAAATGAGTTCCTTACTACAATTCTTCTCGGAAGAGGTCGATTTTAAATTGTCCGATGAAAAAGTGATTCACGATTGGATCATTCAATCCATCTCTCAGGAAAAACAAAATACCGGAGTCCTTAACATTATCTTCTGTACCGATGAATACCTCCTGGACCTGAATCAGCGTTTTCTACATCGTGAAACACTAACAGATGTGATTGCTTTCGATTATCGTGAAAATGAAGATGAAGTATCAGGTGATATATTTATCAGCGCTGAAAGGGCAGAAGAGAATGCCCTCAGATTTAATCAATCTTTTGAGTTTGAGATATTTAGGATTATCATTCATGGCGTCCTCCACCTGCTTTCTTATTCCGATAAAAGTTCTGCAGATCAATCCATCATGACTGACAAAGAAGATTATTATTTATCTTTGCTGCCTCAATAACACAGCTTTTCATTCTCTAAAATGTCTATGTTCAATCATTATGATGTGATCGTTGTGGGTGCAGGCCATGCAGGTTGTGAAGCAGCAGCGGCAGCAGCCAGGCTTGGCTCGTCGGTGATGCTGATTACCATGAACATGTCAAATATGGCCCAGATGTCGTGTAATCCTGCCATGGGCGGAATTGCTAAAGGTCAGATTATCAGGGAGATTGATGCATTGGGTGGCTTGTCCGGGATCGTGACTGACAAAACAATGATACAGTTCAGGATGCTGAATAAATCAAAGGGTCCTGCCATGTGGAGTCCCAGGGCTCAGAGCGACCGTATGTTGTTTTCCATGGAATGGCGAACTCAGCTGGAGCAAATAGATCAGCTTGATTTTCTCCAGGATATGGTAAGTTCCCTGCTCATTAAAGACGGAAAAGTGTTTGGGGTAAAAACCAGCATGGGTCATCAGATCAGCTCAGAGGCGGTTATTTTAACAAATGGTACTTTCCTGAACGGGATCATTCACATTGGAGAGAAAAAGATTGCGGGTGGCCGTATGGGAGAAGTGGCCTCCGTGGGCATTACCGAACATCTTCTTGAGCTTGGCTTTGAATCTTTCAGAATGAAGACAGGGACGCCTGTACGGGTAGACGGACGTACCATTGATTTCTCAAAGCTGGAGGAGCAGCCCGGTGATAAAATTCCCGGGAAATTTTCTTTCACTGATACACCTCCCCTGAAAAAACAAAGAAGTTGCTACCTGGCTTACACTTCGCTGGAAGTGCATGATATTCTGCGCACCGGATTTGCCCAATCACCTATGTTTGCCGGCAGAATTGAAGGAATTGGTCCCAGGTACTGTCCCTCCATAGAAGATAAGATTGAGCGCTTTTCAGGAAAAGACCAGCATCAGCTTTTTGTAGAGCCTGAAGGATGGACAACCGTAGAATATTACATCAACGGCTTTGCGTCCTCCCTGCCCGAAGAAGTCCAGATCAAAGCGCTCAAAAAGATCAGCGGTTTTGAAAAGGCAAAGATATTCCGGCCGGGTTATGCCATCGAGTATGATTATTTCCCTCCTGTGCAACTGAAAAACAGCCTGGAGACCAAATTGATAGAGCATTTGTATTTCGCGGGACAGATCAATGGCACCACTGGTTATGAAGAAGCCGCTGCTCAGGGACTTATTGCCGGGATCAATGCCCACAGAAAACTTAAAAAGCTTCCTGATTTTATTTTGAAAAGATCTGAGGCTTATATTGGTGTCTTGGTCGACGACTTGATCACCAAGGGTGTGGATGAGCCTTACCGCATGTTTACCTCACGTGCCGAATACAGGATTCTTTTACGTCAGGACAATGCAGACCTCCGTCTTACACCCATCGGACACGAAATTGGCCTTGCAAGCCTTGACAGGGTTGAAGTTGTCAGGAAAAAAGAATTCTTACTTGAAAAGATCCTGAAGCATTGTAAAAAAGAAAGTGCCGCTCCGAAAGAAGTAAATGATATGCTTTACGCCAAAAATACTGATGCTTTAAAACAAAAAGTAAAGATTTCAAGCCTGCTGCTACGCCCACAGGTACACTTCAGGGATCTTATTCAGAATATCGACCATTTATCCTCCTTCCTTAACGATCTCGATGGAATTACAAATGAAATTATTGAACAGGCCGAGATCAGGATCAAATACCAGGGATATATTGATAAAGAAAGAGATCTGGCCAACAAGCTCGGTAAACTGGAAGACATAAAAATTAAAGATGATGTTGATTATCATCAGTTAACATCCCTATCATGGGAATCCAGGGAAAAGCTTTCCAAAATAAGGCCCAGAACCATTGGGCAGGCTGCAAGGATAAGTGGTGTTTCCCCTGCAGATATTTCTGTTTTAGCTATTTATCTTGGAAGCTAATTCCTCCGTTCCACGTGAAACCTATAGGTAAAGGATAATAATGAAGAAAATTTTATTTTTAACCACAAAGGACAGAAAGGAATCTCGCGAAGGATACAAGGCACAAGCTATATTTTCATGTCTTCATACTTAGCCCGGAACTCTTTCTTACCAGCAACCAGTAACCAGCATCCACCATCCAGTATCCAGTACACCTACGCTAAGCGCGTGCCGCCATAGCTTCAGCGGTGGCGCAAGCTTCGGCGTACAAATCATCCAGTAACCAGCA
>JABMQZ010000064.1 GCA_013202965.1 Bacteroidota bacterium
GTTGTATAATAATAAAATAGATATAGTTTCCGCTTTCTGTAATTATTTCTGCATTATACTCAGAAAACAGTTTGGTATTAAATTTCTTTTTAGAAGTAATATAAAACCTCACGTAGAGATTTTTATCTTTTAGTTTATTAATAATTTCAGCGGAAAAATCGCCCCAGGGCATTATTTTGGCGAGTTCTTTATGGGCAGTAGCAAGTTCTTGTTGTAATGCCTCTAATTCCTCTTGCTTTTGTATTATTTCTTCAATAATTTTCAATCCGTCAGAATCAGGACAGTTATCAGTTTTCTCTGTTTCGCATTTTTCCAGGGACTTAATTATTTTATCAATGCGATTTACTAATTGATATTTTTCCTTTATATCATCACTGATTTCAGCTTCTTTCTCAATTATATGAAGCACACCAAGCTGTTGCAAATCTTTCAGAAAAGCAGCATATTCCTTATGATAAACAAGGAAAGAATATTTTTGCATCGGTATTATCATCTGCTTACCTCCAATTGTTGTTGCTGACGGTTTTTAACAATTTTCTGTGACGATTTTGACAGGTTTTCTTCATCCTCCAAAAAACGCTTTATCTTTCTTATTGCATCTTCGTAGCCGGGAATTTGAACTTTTTCATACAAATTTACTTTTTGTGTTGTTTTTCTTCTTGCATGATTGAGCAATTCCATCTTTCTAAAAAAAAACTCCTTTTCTATTACAATCTCCGCTAATTCTTTTACAATTGAAATTCCTTCAGGAAACCATTTCGGATTATCGAACAAACTGAAATCATCAGTCCGGAAAATTACTTCTTCTAAAACAGGTGTTTTTACACCTGCAATTTTCTTTGTAATTGTTTTTACATCATCAATTGTAATAAGATTTGTATTAAATTCATTCCAAATGCCCGGTGTTAAAATGTATGCCTGTATTCTTTGAGATAATTTTTTATCTAATTCTTTTACCTTGTATTTTGCTTTTATTACTTCCATACGTAATGCTGTTTCCTTATTTTTTATTACAGGAAGTGCATTAAGCCTGATATTCAGCTGTTTATTAAGGCTTTGCAATGAAATTTTATTGTATTGAAATTTTATTGCCATTTATTAAGTATTCTTCAACTAAACACTACTGAAACTCTAAACCGGAAAAATAAGCATTGGTATTTTACTTGTTGATACCATCTTCTTAAGTTTATCTGGGTGAAATATTTTGTAAAACAGGGTTCTTCTCGGATTGGAAAATGAGATCCAGTTAATATTGTTTTTTTCAATAAAATCCTCGAATCCTTTAATTACATCACTGCTTTCAAATAATTTGCATTGTATGTTATATTTACTGTATTCTTTCTTAAGGAATTGGTTTAATTCATCAACCTTGCCTTGTTTTAAAGAATCATTCTCAATATCAATATGAATACAATGAATCTTAGTATCAAAGGGCGAAACAATATCAAGTAACTTGTTAAGCGATGTATTATCAACCTCGTTAAAATCTGTTGCATACATAATATTTATTAAATCAAGCATTTGGTATGTTGCAGATTTCGGGATAGTTAGTACTGGGAATTTGGTATGCTCAATCACCCTGGTGGTAACACTGCCAATAAATGCACTCTTCTTTTCACCCTTTCCTTTGGGTCCCATTATAATTAAATCCGGCTTATATCTTTTGCATAAAGCCACAATAACGTCTTCAGGTTTTCCCCTTAGAAGCGCGAAATGTATTTTTATTTTTTTTAGCATCTCTTTGCCAATGTGTTCTTTCAAATCATCACTAAACTTAAGCAGTCCGGCTTGTGCTTTATTATATGCTTCTGCCGTTGCAATTTTTTCATGCTTTTGCCATGATGTGGTATGTTTGACAGGTCCGGCCAGGGTATGATCTTCATAAACGTAAAGCAATTTTACCTCAGCATCTGTTTTCTCGGCTATTCCAATAGCATATTCACAAGCGTTTATTGAATACATAGAAATGTCAACAGGAACAAGGATTTTTTTCTTATCTTTTATACCATCGTCCTGCGCAATTTTATCTAAATCATATTCCTTGTGAATTTGCAATATCACCCTTATTGCTTTCTCGGTGTCGTTTGCTCTGACTTTCAACTTTATCCCTTTCGGAGTATGGCTGTTTGCAATTTTTATACCTTCATCGGTAAGAAAACATTCAATACCTTCAAATTCAAACTTTTCTTTTACAAAGCAACCGACATGCAATTTTTTAAATGTTGCGATTGTTACTAATATGTTTTCCATGATAAATATGTTTTTATGGTTTTATATTCTTTAATCATTCTTACTTTTTCCATATTTTTCAACAAGTTCAGATTTTATGCCAATCTCGGCAACTGAGAAATATTTATTTAATAATTCCCAGGCTGTGTTGATCATCGCATCAATTTCTTTGTTTATATCTATAGCAAGCAGTTTATCCGAATATTCTTTTGCAAATTTCATGGTTCTTTCATCGTAATCAGTCAGGTCGAAACCATTTTCCAACTTTGTTTTTGCATTTGCAGCATCAGCATAAAGCCTGATTGCTGCATTCATAACCTGCGGATGGTCTTCTCGTGTTTTTTTCCCGATTACAAGTTGCTTTAATCGCGACAAACTACGGAAGGGGTCAATAATTACCTTTCCAATATCCGTATCTCTACGTAGAAATAATTGCCCTTCGGTAATATAACCTGTATTGTCGGGAATTGCATGGGTAATATCACCGCCTGATAATGTTGTAACTGCAATAATTGTTATTGATCCCCCACTTGGGAATTGAACTGCTTTTTCGTAAAGCCTTGCCAAATCACTGTAAAGCGAACCGGGCATACTGTCTTTTGACGGAATTTGGTCCATCCTGTTGGAGACTATACTTAAAGCATCAGCGTAAAGTGTCATATCTGTTAAAAGAACCAGAACGTCCTGGTTTTTTTCTGCGGCAAAATATTCTGCGGCTGATAAAGCCATATCAGGAACAAGAAGCCGCTCTACAGGCGGGTCTTCGGTTGTGTTTACAAAACTTATAATACGGTCGAGTGCTCCGGCATTTTCGAATATGTTTTTAAAGAATAAATAATCATCGTTTGAAAGCCCCATTCCTCCAAGTATGATTTTATCGGCTTTTGCACGCAAGGCAACCATTGCCATAACCTGATTGTAAGGCTGATCGGGATCGGCAAAGAAAGGGATTTTTTGCCCCGTAACAAGTGTATTGTTCAGGTCAATTCCTGCTATGCCTGTAGCAATAAGTTCAGAAGGCTGCTTTCTTCTTACTGGATTTACCGATGGCCCTCCAATTTCCACTGCCTTACCATCAACCTCAGGCCCTCCATCAATGGGTTGTCCATAGGCATTGAAGAATCTTCCGCTCAATTCATCACTTACCGATAGTTTGGGTGCATGGCCCAGAAATACTACTTCAGCATTTGTCGGAATACCTTCTGTTCCTGAAAATATTTGCAGGGTTATCAAATCCCCTTGAATTTTAACTACCTGTGCCAGCCTGCCATTTACAGTTGCCATTTCTTCATAACCCACACCATCGGCATGTAACGAGCACGTTGCTTTTGTGATATGATTTACTTTCGTATGTATTTTTTGAAAAGCTGTTGTTTCCATCTTTTTAATTTATGATTTTAATGCATCAATCATAATTCTTTCATTAATAATTTCCTGTAATTCTTTCTCAAATCTATTGAACTTCTCCGACTTAAATTCAGAATAATTCATTTGTTTGAAAACATTTATAATTCTTTTAAAGTATGGATTTACTTCTTCGAATGTTTCAAATTTTAAATTTTCTTTATAAACATCAAGCACTTTATTCATCATGTATTGCTGTCGTTTTATGGATGTTGAGGCATCAATTTTGTCAAAAGCATCTTGTTGAAGTATAACAAAATCAATAACCTCTGATTTCCAGAATATCTGATGATAATCAATTGGCACTCCATCATCTCCCAATATATTTATCTGCTCATAAGCTTCACGTCCCCTGATGAGAACATTTTTTGCCAGCATTATATTATCAACCCAATCGGGTGAAATATTCTCTTTGATAAATTCCTGAAATTCCGGATATTCAATATATTTCGAATAGCTGTCAACAGCATCAATAGCAGGGTATCTTTTGCTGTCGGCACGATCCTGCGAAAGAGCGTAAAAACATCGTGCTGCTTTTTTGGTTGACTCAGATACAGGTTCTTTCAGGTTACCTCCTGCCGGCGAAACAGTTCCGATAAATGTTACGGAACCGGTTTTTCCATTATTGAGATAAACGAAGCCTGCACGAGCATAGAAATTTGAAATAATTGCAGGCAGATCCATCGGAAACGCATCAGGTCCGGGCAGTTCTTCCATTCTGTTTGACATTTCGCGTAATGCCTGCGCCCAGCGTGATGTTGAATCGGCAAGTAATAAAATTTTTAA
>JABMQZ010000065.1 GCA_013202965.1 Bacteroidota bacterium
AGACTACGGCGGACGCAGTGGGTGTTGGATTAAGAACCTTACATTTTACATTTTACACTTTACAATTTACATTGTATATTGTATACTGTACATTGTACACTGTAAATCACCTCCTACCTCTTCACCAGCCTATGAACCGAGACTTTTGCTCCTGCCCCGGCTTTAATGAAATAAATTCCCTTTTTCAGAAAGCTGACATCGACAGGGTCTCCGGATGAGACAAGGGCATGATAAACTTCTTGTCCGGAAGCATTGATGATGCTGATCTCAAATTTCTCCTGTGTTTTGGAATACAGAAAAACCTTGTCGCTGGCAGGATTGGGGAAAATATTACTGATAATGCCCGCCTCAAATTCATTGACAGCCGTGGCGATCACCAGGAAAGTTCCCTCTTCCGAAAATTCCGAGCCACTATAGGCCTGATCTATGGTTTGTACGCTCCAGTAATATGTTCCGGGCATCAGGCCGGAAATGGTCCAGGTGTTGTTCATATTGGTATTGCCAATGGCCTGAATGATCCTGTATCCTGATCCCTCATCAGCCATGGGTGTGATCTTGTCGCTGCCTCCTGAATAGCTTCCAAGACGCAGGTTATAATATAATCCGTCCTGCGGGGTTTGCGCATCGCCGGCTTTTTCCCATGAGAATGTGACCGATAGACCGTCAACGATAGTTTCAAGGCCTTCTGGTGCATCCGGGACTGTGTTGACCACAAATTCGTTGCTTCCTGCCATATTCAGGAATAATTGGGTAAACGGCACTTCTTCTGCTGTCATGCCGCTGAGGATAAAGTCAAGGTCGCCGTCGTTATCAAAATCGGCCCAGGCGGCATTGCTTCTGATCGCTCCCTGCAGGCTGGCACCTGGCTCCATTAAGAATATCCCATCATTATTTGAATATACTTTTGAAACACTGCCTCCACAGGCAGCAGTTTTGCCGCACATCAGTATATCGAGGTCTCCATCATTGTCGTAATCGCCCCAATCCACAGAACTGGTGGCAATGCCTTCCATAATGTTATCATGCACGGCGACGCTGCCGTTGCCCATGTTGTCATAGGTAAGAAACCGGGGATCCAGGTAAATATCATAGCCCGTGATCGAAATGTCGAGATCACCGTCATTGTCGAAGTCTACCAGGTCGGCACTTCCTGAAAACAAGCCTGTCATCCCGAGATTGGCCTGGATGAATACCCCTGCCTGGTTCAGAAAGATATCTGCAAAATAGCCTCCACCGGTGTCACCGCTAAGCAGGATGTCCAGGTCACCGTCATTGTCGAAATCACCCCATGCGGCCCTGGAATTCTGAAGCAGGCCGAAATCTGCCTGGGTGAGCAGGAAAATACCGTCGATGTTTTCATAGAGGCTGACAATCCAGTTTCCTGTGATCAGGATGTCGAGATCACCATCATTGTCATAATCACCCCATACGCCATCGCCATAGCTTACTCCTGGAAGTCCTGCGTCATATTCATTAAAAACACCGTCATCATTACGGTAGATCAAAGCAAGGTCACCATCGTTTTCTGTTTCTCCTGTGAGCAGTATATCGAGGTCATTGTCGTTGTCGAAATCGCCCCATGCCACAGATCCATCCTTCACTCCAGTCAGAACGGCATCAGTGACATTAAAAGTTCCGTTGTCATTTTCATAGATCTTCGACAGATAGGTACCTGATGGTGTGATCCCGCATAGCACAAAGTCGAGATCGCCATCATTATCATAATCTCCCCAGGCAACGACAGAACGTCCGACACCCTGAATTGGCGCAACCAGCTGTTCAAATGGCTGTGCATCAAGCTCAAAAATTAATAATATGAATATTGCTGATATGAGTATAGTAATCCTTTTCATGTGGTAGTATATTTAGTTCTTGCTGTTTTCAAGGTCTAAAAGTAGATAAAATATGTAGATATCAATATACATATGTATATATTTACTAAACAGCAGCAAATGACCTCCCAACTCGGAGTGCTATGAGGTTCTCTTAATAGATTTTCTCGAAGTTTTCTTTTCCTTCATCGAGGAATTTAACGAATTCTTCCACATCCAGATCGTATGCCCTGGGCTTGACAAGGAACTCGCCATCATGCCCCAGCAGTACATAATAAGGTTGCGCATTGATGTTGAAATTATGGATCTGCAGATCGGCGTATATCTTACCCACGGTCTTTTTGAGCTTTCCATCCGCGCTGGAACGTACCCATTCCGACTCAGGAAGAAGTGTTTTATCATCCACATAAAGTGCGATCATCACATAATCATCCTGCAGGCGCTTCAGCACTTTGGGGTCGGCCCATACATTGGCTTCCATCTCCCGGCAGTTCACACATCCATGGCCTGTGAAGTCGATAAAGAGCGGCTTATTGAGTTTTTTTGCACATGACAGCCCCTGCTCGTAATCGAAGTATCCTTCGAGGCCATGCGGCAGATGCAGGAACTCATGGTATTTCGGCGTCTCACAAATGGAAGGCGTTTCATCCTCCCCTGCCAGTATTTTCACGTTTTCCCTTACAATGGTATTGATATCAAAGTCGTGTGTCTGGGCAGGAGGCAGGTATCCTGATAAGAATTTCAGGGGTGCTCCGAACATGCCGGGAATGAGGTACATTACGAAGGCAAAGGTGATGATCACGAATGTCAGGCGTGGTACGCTGATGAATTTAACATCGCTGTCGTGGGCAAACTTGATCTTTCCCAGCAGGTAGAATCCCATCAGGACAAAGATCACGATCCATAAGGCAAGGTAAACTTCCCTGTCGAGTATGCCCCAGTGATATGTCTGATCGGCGATGCTGAGAAATTTCAGTCCAAGAGCCAGTTCAAGGAATCCGAGCACCACTTTTACTGAGTTCAGCCATCCGCCGGATTTGGGCAATTTATTAAGCCAGGACGGGAAGAAGGCGAAAAGTGTAAAGGGCAGCGCAAAGGCCAGTGAAAAGCCAAGCATCCCAATAATAGGTTCAAGCCATGCCCCGGTGGCCGATTGCACCAGCACCGTACCCACCAGTGGCCCGGTACAGGAGAATGAAACCAGTACCAGGGTAAATGCCATAAAGAATGGCCCTGTGATGCCTCCACGTTCTGCCCGCTGATCTGATTTGTTGACCATCCAGCTTGGCAGGGTGATCTCGAACATCCCAAAAAAGGACGCAGCAAAGATTACGAAGATGAGAAAAAACAATACGTTGGGTATCCAGTGGGTCGACAACCAGTTGGCAAAATTCACACCCAGAGTCAGTGCGATAACTGTACCAATAACCGTATATATAAAAATAATTGAAAGCCCGAATATGATGGCCTGGAATTTCGCTTTCGCTTTGCTATCCCCATCATGCATGAAGAAGCTCACGGTCATCGGGATCATCGGGAACACGCAGGGAGTGAGGATGGCTATCAGGCCGGCAATGAAAGCAAAAATAAACAGCTCCCATATGCTTGAATATTCCAGTCCTTCGATCTGCATTTCATCCAGGATGGATTTATCTTCAATGATAACTGTGGTAGACTTATATTCACCATCCTGCAGGGCGGTTTCTGATGTTTCCAGCTGTGTTGATGCGCCATTGTATGGGAATTCAAATTCTACATCTTCCGGAGGCAGGCAGCGCATATCATCACAGCTCATGAAATTTACAAAGCCTTTCACGATCACCGGCCCGTCAGTAAGCAGCTTGATTTTCTGTCTGAATTCCGCTTCATCAGAAAAGTATTTCAGCACCATATCAAAGTTCGGGTCGAACTCTTCAATTGACTCAGATTCCGTCATGTCTCCCAGCAAGTCATACAGGCTGGTGTCACCTTCAAAAAAGAAGGTGGTGGCAGGCGGTGCCATGGGAATATCCTGAGAATACAGGTGCCAGTGAGGCTCTATGTCTGCCTTAAAGATCAGAACCGCTTCATTGTCGCCGGTCATTTCGCTCGAAAAGTTCCATTTCACCGGCTCAAATATTTGCGACCATGCCATTGAAGTGATCAGCATGGCAAAAACAAAGCTTAATGTTGTTCTTAATCCAGATATTAAGTTGATAGATTTCATATGTGCACTGATTTAGTGAGTGCAAAAGTAAAATAAATATAGATAGGTAGATGAAAAGGAGCGTATTAAAAAATGTTAAGAAGGTGTTGGGTGTTGAGTGTTTCACCTTCGCTTCGCTACGGCGGACGCAGTGGGTGTTGGTGAGGGAGTAGGCTGAGAGAATCAGGGAATCAGAGAATCAGAGAATCAGAGAATCAGAGACTGAGGGAGGGGAAGAGGGGATAACAAAGTGCTTCAACAAAGCTCTATTTTGTATACATCCTTGGTTTCGGATGTGATCCGGTAGCGCTCATCAATTCTTGAGCCAACGATCCATGCCACATCTTCTCCTGAACACAGCACCCAGGTCTGCTCTTTCTGAAGGCGTGAGAATTTCTCGTCGATGAAAAAGTCACTGAGCTTTTTTCTGTTTTTCATTCCCAGGGGGATGAACAGATCACCGGCTTTCCACCTGCGAAGCATGAGCGGGAAAGCAAGCTTGTCATAGTCGAGGGAAGCAATATTTTGGTCCAAAGGAATCTTATAATCACCTGCCTTGCGCATGCTGATCTTTAATGTTACAGGTTCAGCAAGGAACAGATCCTCCCTCTTAAGTGTATACTCAGAAGCGTACCCATCCTTCTCGTTCAATTTCGTCAGGAGAATTTTTTTTCTGTCGATGAGCAGCCGGTGTGATGCCGAAAAGAACATCTTCCCTGGAATATTATCAAGGGCTGTGATGATATTTTCCACATCAGCAGCATTGTAGCCATAAGGTGAAATGAATTCAAACAGGAATGTCCGGATTGGATGAAGATCCATTAATCCGGCAATGTCAATGCTGATAGAATTATCTTTTTCATCCCATAGTGTCTGTTTCATCTCATCGACAAATTGCCTGTACACCTCCTCTGTTCCGGAGAGGCGGGAAATGTTTGCGCCCATTTCTTCTCTGAAATTCGGGTTCAATTCTACAAACAGGGGAATGAGCTTGTGCCTGATCAGGTTTCTCTTATATTTCAAGCTCTGGTTTGAAGCATCTTCCCGGTAAGCAATATTATTTTGGCGAATAAATTCCTCAATATCCTCCCGGGACGCAAACATGACAGGCCTGATAAGTTTTCCCTGCTTCATTCTGATACCATGAAGGCCGGCAATGCCGCAGCCCCTGCTAAGATTAATAAAAAAGGTTTCGATCTGGTCATCCAGATTATGCCCAATTGCAATAATATCAAATCCCTCTTTTTGTGCGATCTCACTGAAATAAGCATACCTGAGATCCCGGGCCACCATTTGTACGGACTCACCCGTATTGTCTGCAATTTCCTGTGTTTCGAATGATCTTGAAAAGAAGGGCACGCCATGGCTTTGTGCTGTCTCCTTCACAAATGCGTGGTCGGCTTCGGAATCACTTCCGCGAAGCTTAAAGTTGCAATGAATGAATGCATAATCATAAGCAGCAAGGCGAAAGAGTTCTGCCATGGCCATGGAGTCCATTCCTCCGCTCACAGCAAGGAGGAGCCTGTCAGTTTTCCTGATCAACTGATTTTCAGAAATAAATGATTCGAATTTCCTGATCACATAACAAAGTTAAGGGATATCACCCATTTGCACAATGAAATACACGATAAAAGCTAAAAGTCTGATGGGATTGCCTTATTCCACCAAAAAGGAATTCTGTTCTATGAGTTCCTGCAGTGATTTTACTTCAGGTTTAGCTTTGGCCTTTTCGATCTGAAGTTCCAGTTCAGCATCATATGTACCGGTACAGTCACAAAAGCGAATAACTCCTGTGGCAACAGGGTATTCCGGCAAGGTCATCCTCACGAGCATATAGTGGGTCGTATCATCCGGGTTGTTCACATCATGAACGAGGATATCCTTTTCAGTAATCCCATTTTTTCCGATGATGACAACTTCCAGGCGTGAAGCTCTGAGCACCAAACCCTTGTTCTTCTCTTTGCCAAATATCATAGGTTTTCCGTGTTCCAGATGGATCTGATGGTCATCCCTCACATCTTTTCCTGTAATCTCATTATGGATACGGTTGTTAAAGATCACGCAATTCTGAAGCACTTCAACAACAGAAGTGCCCCTGTGTTTTGAAGCTTCCAGAAACACTTCCTTCATTCTCTTGGGTTCTGTATCTACTACCCTGGCAAAGAAGGTACCCTGGGCTCCCATCACGAGTTCACCAGGTTTAAACGGGTTTTCAATCGTTCCGTCAGGGGATGTTTTGGTGATGCTTCCCCTGGGTGTTGTTGGAGAATATTGTCCCTTTGTAAGACCGTAAATCTTATTATTGAAGAGGATCACATTCATATCAATATTACGCCTCACAAGGTGTATGAAGTGATTTCCACCGATTGCCATGCTGTCACCATCCCCGGTGATATGCCATACATCCAGTTTCGGATTGGCAATTTTTACTCCGGAGGCAATGGCCGCCCCTCTGCCGTGGAGGCCATGAAAACCATAGGTATTGATATAATAAGGGAAGCGGGATGAGCACCCGATCCCGGAAACAAAAACCACATCCTCTTTCCTGACCTGGCTTTCGGCCAGTGCACTTTGCACGGCTGAAAGGATGGCAAAATCCCCGCAACCGGCACACCATTTTACAACCTGATCACTTTTATAATCAGCCTTTGTAACAACTTGAGTTGTTTTAATTTCTGCAGCCATCTTATTAAGCCTCCAAAATTTGGTTGAATTTTTCTTTTAGTTCCGAGATCATAAATGGCAATCCCTGAATTTTATTATGCTGTAAATATTCAAACTCGGGAAATGTCATTCGCAGATAATTGGCAAACTGGCCCATATTCAGTTCACAAACGACGATCTTACTGAACTTGCTGAACACTTCAGCAGTATTTTTTGGCATGGGCTTTATGTAATTAAACTGTGCGAGGCTAATCTTTTTTCCTTCTCCCTGGCAATCTTTTACCGCAGAGATCAATGCACCATAGCTTCCTCCCCAGCCAACCACCAGCAGATCTCCGCTATCCTCGCCGGAAACCTTAAGCTCCGGAATATAGTTTGCAACTCTTTGTACTTTCTCTTCCCGCAAGCCCACCATTTTTTCATGGTTGAGGGGATTATGCGAAACATTACCGGTTACATCCTCTTTTTCAAGCCCGCCGATACGATGACGCATTCCTTCCTGCCCGGGCAATGCCCAGGATCTTACCAGCGTTTCCGGGTTTCTCTCATAGGGCTGGTAATCCGAATTGTCCTTCACAAAGGGAGGTTTTATTTCGGGAAGTTTACTGATCACCGGAAGTTTCCATAATTCTGAGCCATTGGCCAGGTATCCGTCCGTAAGCAGAATTACCGGGGTCATATGTTCGAGAGCAATCTTTCCAGCCATAAATGCATAATGAAAACAATCTGCCGGTGTACTGGCAGCGATCACCACACAAGGGCTTTCGCCATTGCGTCCGTAAAGGGCCTGCATCAAGTCAGCCTGCTCCAGTTTCGTAGGAAGTCCTGTAGCAGGGCCTCCCCGCTGAACATTCACGATGACCAGGGGCAGTTCAGTAATGACAGCCAACCCTATGGCTTCTCCTTTCAGTGCAAGCCCGGGACCAGAGGTGCTTGTCACGGCAAGATCTCCGGCAAAGCTAGCTCCAATGGCAGAATTTATGCCGGCGATTTCATCTTCTGCCTGAAAGGTTTTTACACCTAAGTGCTTCCTCTTTGATAGTTCCTGAAGGATCTCGGTTGCAGGTGTTATCGGGTAAGACCCAAGGTAAAGCTCAATGTCGGCACGTTCAGCGGCAGCAAGAAGCCCCCATGAAGTGGCAATGTTACCGGTGATATTCCTGAACAAACCTTTTCGGTCTTTTATAGGATTGATCTGGTATGTTGTGCGTAAAGCTTCAACTGTTTCGGCATAGTTATATCCTGATCTCAGTACACGCTTATTGGCTTCAGCCAGCAAGGGTTTCTTGCTACCGAATTTATTCTCGATAAACTCCTCACCATACTTCAGATCTTTGTTAAACAGCCAGTAAAGAATACCAAGTGCAAACTGGTTTTTTGTCCTTTCAGCTGATTTTGAATCCAATCCGAGATCTTTAACAGTAGATTTGCTGAGTTGTGTGATAGGTGCTTTTACCACATTATACCCGGTGAGTGTTCCATCACCCAGCGGATCTTCAATATATCCTGCCTTTTTATAATATTTATTGTCAAAGTTATCGATATCGATGATGATGGTAGCTCCATCTTTTACCCACTTCATATTTGCCTTCAGGGCTGCCGGGTTTAATGCAATAAGTACATCTGCCTGGTCGCCCGGGGTGTCCACTTCTTTATGTCCGATATGCAATTGAAATCCGGAAACACCTGCAATCGTTCCCTGTGGAGCACGAATCTCAGACGGAAAATCAGGAAAAGTGGCCAGGTCATTACCTGCAAAAGCGGAGGTGTCCGAAAACTGGCTTCCACTTAGCTGCATACCATCTCCCGAATCACCGGCAAACTTAACGACTACAGCATCTACTTCTATTACCTTATTTGCTTTTTTCGACATTGGATCTTCTTGTTAAATAACCCCGCAAAGTTATAAGTTTTATATCTTACTCATCAGCAATTATCAACAAATTTTTAACATCCCCTCAACTTCAAGATAGATACTGATCCTTAACACCTTAGGAAATACCCGGTTTATTTAGAATAGGAATAAATTAGTGTCGCAATTTTTTAAAAATTTTGCCTGTAATAAATAAGTACTATATATTTGCAGCAAAATTTTTTATCAATACAAAAAAACACAATTATGGCTTACAAAATCACAGACGACTGTACAGCATGCGGAACATGCATTGACGAATGCCCTGTCGAAGCAATTTCAGAAGGTGATATCTATGTAATTGATCCTGATATCTGCACTGACTGCGGTTCATGCGCGGATGTTTGCCCGGTTGAAGCTATCGAGCCGGAATAACAGCGATCTGTAAACACAGCTTATTCATAAAAGAAGTCTGCCTTTTACAAGGCAGATTTTTTTTTATACACGGTGAACACTTGCGGCAGGGAGCTTGTTATATAATTCAAAGCATTCCTGATTATTCTTAACTTTGCTGGTCCGAATATGCAATCATTATGGATACACAATCCTTTATTAACAGTTCTGATCCTGCAACCATAGAGAAGCTGTACCAGGATTTTCTGAATGATCCGCGATCTGTTTCTTCTGACTGGCGTCAGTTCTTTGAAGGATTCGAGTTTGCCCGCAAAGAATATAAACCCAAGGCAATTGCCGATTCCGAATACCCCTCTGAGTTTAAAGTGATCAATCTCATCAATGCTTACCGGCAAAGGGGCCACATGTTTACCAGGACAAACCCCGTTAGAAAGCGCCGGAAATACACCCCTACCCTTGATTATGAAAACTTTGGCTTTACCAATACCGACCTGAATACTATATACCAGGCAGGCAATGAGATAGGCCTGGGCCCTTCAAGCCTGAAGGAGATCATTGAATATCTTCAGAAGACCTATTGTGGATCAATAGGGGTGGAATATATGTATATCCGGCACCCTGAGATACTTGGCTGGCTGAAAGGGCGGATGGAGAAGACGTGGAATACGCCCAAATTCAGCAAGGAAGAAAAACATGAGTTTCTGGAAATGATCAGCCATGCTGTGCTTTTCGAAAAATTTATTCATAAAAAATTTCCGGGACAGAAACGGTTTTCGCTCGAAGGAGCTGAGTCACTGATCCCTGCTTTGCAGGCTATTTTCCGGACCGGTGCAGCACAAGGCATACAGGAATTTATCATTGGCATGCCACACAGAGGCAGGCTCAATGTGCTCGCCAATATCATGGAAAAACCATACCAAAATCTTTTTCATGAATTTGAAGGCATAGAGTACCAGGACGAGTACCTTCTTGGTGATGTTAAGTATCACCTGGGGTACACCATCAAGAAAAAAACCGGAAACAAGGAGGTCAAGCTTACACTTTCGCCAAATCCCTCTCATCTCGAAGCCGTCGATCCCGTCGTGGAAGGTATATCCAGGGCCAAGATCGATAAGGACTTCAAAGGAGATTATAAACGGCTTGCTCCCATCCTCATTCATGGCGATGCATCCATTGCCGGGCAGGGAGTTGTATATGAATTGCTGCAGATGTCGGAACTCAGCGGTTACCGTACCGGTGGAACCATTCATGTGGTCATAAACAACCAGATTGGATTTACCACAGACTACCTGGATGCCCGCTCCAGCACCTATTGTACCGATGTTGCCAAAACAACGCTCAGCCCTGTCTTTCACGTAAACGGGGACGATGTGGAAGCAGTGGTTTATACCATTCAGCTGGCTATGGAGTTCAGACAGAAATTCCATAAAGACGTATTTATTGACCTCTTATGTTACCGGAAATACGGGCATAATGAAGGAGATGAGCCGCGCTTTACCCAGCCCATTTTATATAAGCTTATTGAGAAGCATCCCAACCCGCTTGAACTCTACCGCGACAAACTGATAGCAGAAGGAGTCATTAATGAGAAGGAAGGGAAAGCCATCGAAAGCAGTTTTTATGCGCTTCTTGAAGAAAATTTAGATGAGGCCAGGAAAATGGGTAAAGAGAATATCGATTCATTCCTGAATGAGACATGGCAGGATATCAGGAAAGCCAGGGATGAGGATTTTGACATTTCTCCTGATACCGGTGTAGACAAGAAAGACCTGATCAGGATCGGGAAGCAGATCTGCTCTCTCCCTCAGAAGGAAAAATTATTCAGAAAGCTCATACGCCTGCAGGAGAACCGCCTTGAAATGATTGAAAACACCGGTATGCTCGACTGGGCAATGGGTGAATTGCTGGCTTACGGAACCCTGCTTGATGAGGGAGTTCCGGTCAGGATCAGTGGTCAGGACGTTGCCAGGGGTACATTCTCTCACAGGCATGCCGTCCTAAAAATCGAAGATTCTGAAAAAGAATACGTACCCTTAAATCATATCAGCAAAGGACAAGCCCGGGTTGAGATCTTCAATTCCCCGCTGTCGGAATACGCTGTATTGGGGTTTGAATACGGATATGCCCTGGCCTCACCCTATACGCTCACCATATGGGAAGCTCAGTTCGGAGATTTTGCCAATGGGGCTCAGATCATCTTCGACCAGTTCCTCAGCAGTGCCGAAGATAAATGGAAGGTCATGAATGACCTGGTTATTCTTCTTCCCCATGGATATGAAGGACAGGGGCCCGAGCATTCCAGTGCGAGGATAGAACGCTTTCTGACTTTATGCGCCGAGGATAATATGCAGCTGGTAAATATTACCAGCCCGGCCAACTTGTTTCATGTGCTGAGAAGACAACTTAAGCGTGAATTCAGGAAGCCTTTGATCATCTTTACCCCTAAAAGCCTGTTGCGCCACCCAAAATGTGTTTCGCCTCTGGATGACTTATCATCCGGCCGCTTCATTGAGGTAATAGATGACAGTACTATGGATCCAAAATCGGTGAGGAGGGTCATCTTTTGCACTGGAAAGATATATTACGATCTGCTGCAGGAAAGGGAAGAGACAAAAGTCAAAGACACTGCCATTGTCAGGATTGAGCAATTATTTCCTTTGGCCCACGTACAAATAAAAGCCATCATTGAGCGATATCCAAAAACCACTGATTGGGTTTGGGCACAGGAAGAGCCCATCAACATGGGGGCATGGCCTTTCCTGAACCTTCACTTTACAGAACTGGATTTCAGAGTGGTAGCACGTCCTCCCAGTGGTAGTCCGGCAACAGGATCAAGTAAGTTTCATATCATTCGGCAACGGAAGATTATCGAAAAAGCTTTTGGAGCATGTACGTGTCCACTGGTTGACGAGGAATGCCGGATGATCTGTATTGGTAACAGGTGGCGGTCATTCGACGTAGAAATAAAAAAATTCAAAAACCGGGAAGTCAGCTCGAAAACATTTTCAGCGACCAGAAAAGTAAAATGATAGCAGGATATTAATCTTGAAACATCATCACATGATCATAGAAATAAAAGTACCAAGTCCGGGAGAATCAATCGTTGAAGTACAGCTTGCAAGCTGGCTTGTCGGTGATGGAGACCAGGTGGAGAAGGATGAAGACATTGCTGAGATCGACTCAGACAAAGCCACCCTTACGATCAGTTCAGAAGCAAGTGGGAAGATCACATTTAATGCGGTGGAAGGTGATACACTGAAAGTTGGAGCAATACTTGCCAGCATTGACACAGCAGCCAAAGGCAAGAAGAAAGAAAGAGCTGCCCAGCTTGAAAAACCTGAAGAAAGCACTGAAAAGAAAGAAACAGAGGAGAACAAAGAAGTTCCCGTACAGGAAAAGAAAGAAAAGATCAAAGCTGAGGAGGAAATTCTGCATCTTTCCCCACTTGCAAAGAAGCTTATGCAGGATAGCGGAAGCAGCGAAGAGGAGTTCATTGAATTTTTCCGGAAATACAGGATTGGAAAAAAAGATGTTGAACATTTTCTTGCTGAAAGATCAAAGGAAACTTCTGCATTAAACCCCGGCTTACCGGGAACATGGAAAGGAACGCGTGAAGAAAAAAGACAAAAGTTATCTACCCTGAGGATGAGGTTGGCGGAACGACTGGTATCTGTCAAAAATGAAACAGCCATGCTCACCACATTCAATGAGGTGAATATGACGCCAATCATGGAGATCAGGAAACAGTACAAGGATACATTCAAAGAAAAGCACGGTGTTTCATTGGGTTTTATGTCCTTCTTTACCAGGGCTGTTACCATAGGACTTCAGCACTTCCCAAAGTTGAATGCACAACTCGACGGCAATGAAGTAGTACTATTTGATTATGCTGATATTGGCATTGCCGTTAGCACACCTAAAGGCCTGATGGTACCCGTTCTCAGAAATGCAGAGCAGATGAGCCTTGCTGATATAGAAATCAAGATCAAAGAACTCGCAATAAAAGCCCGGGATGGAAAGATCACGCTGGATGAGATGAAGGGGGGTAGCTTTACCATAACCAACGGAGGAGTATTCGGTTCAATGCTCTCCACACCCATCATCAACCCGCCACAGAGTGCCATACTGGGAATGCACAATATTGTTGAACGGCCCATTGCCGTTAACGGAAAAGTTGAGATCCACCCAATCATGTATGTAGCCGTTTCCTATGACCATCGTATTGTTGACGGCAGCGAATCAGTCGGATTCCTTGTGAAGGTCAGGGAAATGTTGGAAAACCCGTCCATGATGTTGCCTGGTGGAGGAGATCCGCTTAAAACTCTTTTACAGATATAAAACATTACTGCTGATATGCGAAAAAAAGTAGACTTTCTGGTAATAGGTTCAGGGATAGCAGGGCTAAGTTATGCGCTCAAAGTTGCAGATTACGGAAAGGTCTGCATCCTTTCAAAATCTTCAGCAGAGGAAACTGCCACAAAATATGCACAGGGTGGTATTGCTGCAGTGATGTATACTCCCGATACTTACGAAAAACATATTGCGGACACCATTATTGCCGGTGACAGCTTAAACAACAGGAAGGTTGTTGAACTCACCATCAAAGAATCAACCGCACGTATACAGGAACTGATCGATTGGGGAGCAGCCTTTGATAAAAAAGAATCAGGTGATTATGACCTTGCAAAGGAAGGGGGGCATTCCGAGCCCAGGGTCTTTCACCATAAAGACAGCACCGGCCTTGAGATTGAAAGGGCACTGTTAAACAAAATCAATGAGCACCCGAACATCGAGATTCAGGAAAATCATTTTGCCATCGACCTCATTACGCAGCATCACCTGGGTGTTGAACTGAAACGAAGCGATAAAAATATCCGTTGTTACGGAGCCTATTCGATGGATCCTTTAACACAGGAGATAAACACCGTTCTTGCAAAGACCACTATGATCGCGACAGGAGGGACCGGAAGTATATACAGCCACACCACCAATCCTTCCATCGCCACCGGTGACGGTATTGCTATGGCATATCGGGCAAAGGCGGTGGTAGAGAATATGGAATTTATCCAGTTTCATCCGACTGCACTTTATAACCCACACGAAAATCCGGCTTTCCTCATCACTGAAGCACTCCGGGGATATGGTGCTGTATTAAAAAACATCAATGGCGAGGAGTTTATGGAGAAGTATGATGAGCGGGCTTCCCTGGCTCCCAGGGACATTGTAGCCCGGGCCATTGATAACGAGATGAAACTTTCAGGAGATGATCATGTGTACCTGGATGCCACACATATTGACAAAGATGAGCTGATCAGGAATTTTCCGAGGATCTATGCTAAATGTTTGAGCATTAACATCGACATCACAAGGGATATGATCCCGGTAGTCCCCTCTGCACACTATTGTTGTGGTGGGATAAAGGTTGATGAATATGCCCGCAGTTCAATTAAAAACCTGTATGCATCAGGAGAATGTTCCTCCACCGGTTTGCATGGTGCCAACCGGCTTGCTTCAAATTCATTATTGGAATCTGCAGTGTTTTCACACAGGGCAAGCCTCGATGCATTGGAACTTGCTAAAACAACAGATTACTGTGATGAGATACCGGATTGGAATGCGGAAGGCGCCGTTCTCAACGAAGAGATGATCCTCATCACCCAGTCCTTGAAAGAACTCCGTTCCATTATGAGTAATTATGTTGGTATTGTCAGGTCAAACCTGAGGCTTCAGCGAGCCCTCGACAGGCTGGAGATCATTTACCGTGAAACCGAAGAGCTATATGATAAGTCTATACTTACCGTTAATATCTGTGAGCTCAGGAATATGATCAACGTGGCCTATCTTGTGATTAAAATGGCCATACAAAGGAAAGAAAGCCGCGGACTGCATTATTCTCTTGACTACCCGAGAAAAATCCTGAACGGGAAGGGAGGTGATCGTGGCACTGATTAAAGAAATAAAAGGTTTATTTCCTCAAATTGGTAAAAACTGTTTCCTTGCAGAAAACGCCACTCTCATTGGCGATGTCACTATTGGTAATGATTGCAGTGTATGGTTCAATGCTGTAATCAGGGGTGATGTTACCTATATCCATATTGGCAATAATGTGAACATCCAGGATGGTGTGTGCATTCACGGAACCTATAAGAAAGCGGCCGTTGAGATCGGGAACAATGTTTCCATCGCCCATAATGCCATTGTACATGGCTGCACCATCAAAGACAATGTGTTGATCGGTATGGGAGCAATCATCATGGATCATGCCGTGATCGAAAGCAATTCCATTATTGCAGCAGGGGCGCTTGTATCAAAAAACACCGTAGTAGAATCCGGCAGCGTGTATGCCGGTGTGCCCGCGAAAAAGATCAAAAGTATCGATAAGGAACTTCTTGAAGGAGAGATTGAAAGAATTGCAGGAAGTTATAATATGTATGCGGGTTGGTATGAGAAACAAGATGATTGAGCGATTGAACGATGTGATTGATCGATTGAGCGATTGATCGATTTAAGGATGTAAGGAAGGGAACTTGATAGAGACATTCAATCGCCCATCGATAAATCGTTCAAATAAATTTATTCACTCTGTTCGTGATAATGCTTCGCTAACTCAATTCTTCCTGCGTGGGCAAGGCGGTCAATCCTATCAGTCTTCCCCTCCCCTGACAATGAATTCATATGTGAATATTATTTATACCTTATCTAAATAATATGCATAATACCTTGTTTTTCTGTTATTTAAAAATAAATTATTAAAAAAAAAAGACAAAATTAGGGTTACCTTTTATATATTTTAGGTATTAATATATGCATCCCACTTATGTATTTCATGTATCAAAACATGGTTTTGATATACACAACAAGTAATTGCAGAATAAAAACCCCCTTAAATTGAATTTTGAAAATTATGAATATGCCATTAACAATTCCAAAAAACAAAAAAAGGAGGCAAGGGCAAATATAATCTATTTCTTGAATTTTTGAGTCTTCCCAGCTTATATGATCATAAAACTAAAAATTGTTTAACTTTATAAAACAATCATTATGAAAAAAATAAAATTGGGAATATTTACGATCCTGCTTCTAACAGGAGTGTTTGTTATTATCTTTTCCTGTAACAAAGAAAAAAACGAAGAAGATGACAAAACACAAAACCAAATTGAACAATCATTAAAGGATGCACAACTCGAAAAAAAGATTATCTCTTTCAGAGATAAAATAGACCTGATACGTGAGAATCCTACCCTGAAATCGGGCAGCGACCCAATGGAAATTGGAGAAGCTATCTGGTACATCGAGGCTACTTCAAATTTAACTTATGGTGATGCAGGTTCTGATCTTGTCGAATTTATAATTGACTCTTCCTTTATTGTTGTGCCACTTACAAATGGACAAATATTATGGGCTGATGTACAAATTGCCTATGATCAGGTAATAGACAGCCTTTCTGCACATAATGCAGCGATAACAGCGAGCGAAAAACAATTAGTTGTTGCTGATATTGCTATTAAAGAATCTTCTGATAATAGTGTAACCTTTCAAATTAATTCGGGCTTTGCTACTGAAGGATCACTACCTGGAAACAATGATCACCCCTGGTATTGGGGTTGGGATCTTGGCAGATGTGATGGTACAGGAATTGGAGTTGGCTTTGATGCTGCCGATAAAATTGCTGAACTTGCAAATCTCTTAGTCAGTGTTCCCAGTGGTAATTCATATTATACTGATGTAGAATGGAAGGTATCAACTGGTTGTGAACATGCCTCAGGGGCGGATGATTGCTTGTTTGAAGATTTTCAGGAATACACTTTGGTCCACCAATGCTTATCTCCAACAGATATTTCTTTTTATAAAAGTAATCTGATAGCTTTGGGAGTTTTTCTCAACCCATCAACAGAGCATAGTATAATCCATTACCAATTAGAAGACTGGACTGCCTTCGCATTATGTGGTCCAGATAATCATAATTGCTGGTATATGTCACATCACACAGATATAAAGTACGGCATCTGGCATACCAGTTCAGAACCGCCTGCAGAATTATAGTTTTTATATTAATTCAATATGTGAGGCATATTGTTGCCTCACATATTTAATTTTACTGTCATGCTAAAGAAATTAATAACCCTCATAATATTACTATTATCAGGCAATATTTTGTTTGCGCAATATACATTCGAACAAATAATTTCAAAACCTGAAGATCAGGTAATTAACCATGTTATTGAAGATAATGAGGGTAATTTTGTTCTTGTTGGACGCATGCATCATATTGATACATACTATTCAGGTGGCTACATAATAAAAATTGATAGTTCAGGAGATGTATTACAAGAAAAAATTATTCAACAAACAGATACAAATTCATGTATTTTGTTCAATATTCATTGTTTTGCTGATCATTACTATATTTTGGGTTCAAGAACATATATTTATCCTGATACAACATATAATTTATGGTACTTAAAACTTAACTCAAACCTTGATATTGAAAATGAGAAATTTCTTAATATCCCTGACAAACGATGGTTTTCATATATAAAATCTATTATTGATTCCGACACAAATATTGTAATTACAGGTTATACCACGCGTGAGGATACAAGCGGCCCATCACCAATCCCTTATAATAATGATCCTTTCTTTTATAAATTATCCTTATCGGGAGATTCATTAACATCAAAATTTATGAGCTTACCTTTTAAACTGACATTGTCAACTGATATTATAGAAAAATCTGTAACCACTGCTTATTATGCCTTTGGAAATGACTTCGCTGATTTACCTTTAACCGGACAACGATTTGAATTAAGCAAGAACTTTGACAGTTTGAATATAGTCGAAGTTCCTTATTTTATATATGGATATTTTTCTTCAGTCTGGCTCAATGATACATCAATACTAATTTGCGGTCAGGGTGGCCCGGAAACAACACCTAATTATAGCTTAAATGTTTTATCGCATACCGAAGATAATATACCTGTGGATTACAATTATTTTAAAATCGAGGGCAATATGCGGGATCATCCTGCAATGTATTATGGAGTGAGTAAAAATGGGGATAACGTTTATGTAGGAGGTACTTCAAACTTCGATTATGCCAACCCGTTTTTCAGTACTTTCGATTCATGGTTTCATTTAATCAAAATCAATCCTGATATCACAGCAATCTGGGAATACTGGTATGGCGGCGATGCATATTATCATTTATACAGTATTCTGGCTACCAGTGATGGAGGTTGCTTAATGGTTGGAAACCGTTACGACAACGAAGCACAAGCTATGGAAAGAGATATTTTCATTATTAAAGTAAACAGTGATGGTATACTTGTCTGGACACAGGAAATCCCAATTGCTTATCAACAAACCACCATTTATCCAAATCCGGGGACAAGCCGGTTAAACATTAAAACGTACGGAAATGATTTGGATTTTGAACTGGCAAACATGAATGGACAGGTATTAATAAAACAACTAATAAACAATAAAACCAATACAATAAATACCGAACCATTAAAACCAGGCATGTATTTTTACAGACTAATTAACAAAAAGGACAAAACTATTGAAACAGGAAAATGGATCAAGAAATGAGCAGAAAAATCTGACGTAACGCTTTTAACCAAATTGTTTTTAAAATCTAATTCAATGTATACATTGGACTGGCTTCTATTTATAATAATTTATCTTTAAATGAAATACAGCTATTTATTCTTAATTGTAACTTTATTACTTATTACTAAACATACTTTTTCACAAACATTCGAGAAGTATATTTCTACTGATAAAGATGAAGTAGCTCTTGATGCCATTGAAATTGAAAACAATTCATTTATGGTCTTAAGCCAGAAAAGTTCAGGTGATTTCGATGCATTCGATTATATGATTAAAATCTACAAATTAAGCTATAATGGCGATTTTGAAGATTCTCTTAATATATGGATCAACGACGATTATAGATTAGAGTATACCCGGCATATATTTCATTATGATAGCAATAAATTCATAATTGTTGGTAATTGTCAGAATAGAATATCCTTGGATTATCAACTTTATTTGGCATTTATAAATGAAGAATTGGAATTTATTTCAGATACGATTGTTGGAGATACTACCCGAGCAGATCTTCTTTCTGATTATCTGATAAATGATTACGGAAATGTCATTGCTGCAGGAATGTGTGAAGATGAACCCAATAATAATAGGTTAGTTATTGTAGATTATTCACCATTAAGCAACACTTATAAGCGGTATCCTTTTAAAATTGCTTATGGTTACTCCATTACAACTTTGATTGAGTTATCAGAAATTAATGCATATCATTTATTTTTATTATGGAGTGGAGATTCGATAATACAAATAAATCGGGATAATTTGCTCATTGATACAACATATTACTTTCCTAATCCTTTCGATCCTTTTAGTGCAATTAGTATTCCAGGTAGCAATAATTACTTCGTTGCCGGGAAAAAAACGGACTATAATTTATTTGAAAGGAAAATAGCATACCGAAAACTAAATATATATGGTGAAATATTAGATGAACATATGTATGGGGTTGATGATACAAACTATTTTTACAGTTGGAATGAAGTAGATTGTATCGACAGCACCTATTTTTATCTTGGTGGAACACACAATTTTGAAAACATTCCGCCATTTCTCTATCCCGAGCCCCGCTGGATTTTTGTAAACAAACTACAAATGGACGGCAGCATTATCTGGCAACACTTTTATAAAGGTGAGTTAAATTATATGCCCTATAAAATATTAGCTACCAGCGATGGCGGAGCCCTGATCCTCTCCCATAAATATGATTGGAACAGCCCCTACCCCAACCAACGCGATATTCATATTCTGAAAGTAGATAGTAACGGGTATTATTCAGGAATGACAAGCATTGATGAAATTACAGGAGACCCTTTACAAATTCTGGTGTATCCAAACCCCGCAACATCAATTATTCATATTGCCACCGGATTCTATGATAATCTTGAATTCTATTTATATGATATACATGGAAAGAACCTTATGCATAAACGGCTGAACGGTTCAAATCCTACGATTTCTGTCGAACAGCTTCCTCCCGGTATGTATTTATATACCATCATGCGAAATCAATCAATTCTGGAAAGGAGCCGCCTGGTAATTCAGTAGCTTCAATTCCTTTTCCAAAGAAGAAGGGAAAAGACAGGAAACTTAAGGGCAAAAAAAGAGGCTGTCTCAAAAGGGCAGCCTCCTAAAATCATTTTTTTTCTTTTAAAGGCCAAGTTTGGCTTTCACCAGGGGCAGTACATCATCACCTGCTTCAAAGTAAAGGACAACGCCCATGCTTACATCGAGGATGTAAGTGTATCCGTTTTCACTGGCCACTTCAGCGATAGCATTTTTGGCTTTGGTAATAAGCGGATCATATAATTTCGCCTGCATATTGCCAAAATCAGCTTCGGCATTTTGCTGAAACTCTGTGATGCGTGTTTCCAGATCAGCTATTTCCCTTTCTTTGGTTTGTTTAATGATATCAGACATTCCATCTACATTATTTGTGTAGTCCTCTACTTTATTCTGATATTCAAGATACATGGCACCGATCTGCTCTTCGAGAGATCGCTGGTAAGCTATCAATTGGGCTTCGACTGAATCCTTTTGCGGCATCAGCTCAATAAGGGCCTGAGAATCAATGTGCCCAATTTTAAGATTGGCCTGTGACCAGGCATAAGGTGCTGCTGCCAGCATAATGATGATAAGAACAGCTTTCAGAGTGTTTTTCATTTTATTTAAGTATAAATTATTAATTCTCAATATCGTCGCAAATGTAGAAAAATATTCAATTCACAGGCAAATTATTAAATAAAAAAATCTTTGAAATTGATTATCCTCGGGGCAAGCCCACGAGGTATTAACCCAATTTCATTCCGCAATAGCGGAACCAGATTTTTATAATACCCCTCTGTCCCGCAAAAGCGGCACATCTCCCC
>JABMQZ010000066.1 GCA_013202965.1 Bacteroidota bacterium
ATCACCTTATCCCATACCTGTTCATCCTTTTCCCAGTCAAAACCAACACCTCTTGCTTTTTCCTGCATTCTGTATGCTTTTACCAATGGCGGAAGTGATTTGGGTACACCTTCCAGCACTGAGCTTCTTCCCTCCTTTTGTATCTTGATCTTTTCCCAGTTGTCCAGCACATCCCTGGCATCATTAACTTTTTCATCACCATAGATATGGGGGTGCCTTTCAATGAGTTTATTATTGATGGATTCCAGAACATCGGCGACATTAAAAGCTTTTTTTTCCGAGCCAATCTTTGAATAAAACACAATATGAAGCATCAAGTCTCCAAGTTCTTTTTTAATTCCGTCCAGATCATTTTTAATGATGGCATCAGACAGCTCATAGGTTTCCTCTATCGTCAGATATCGAAGACTTTCAAGGCTTTGCTGTTTATCCCATGGACATTTATTCCTAAGTTCATCCATAATCTCCAGCAAACGCTTAAATTCTGAAAGTTCTCTTTTCATTAATTCAAAAATTTAGGATACCGGCAAAGGTAATCAATATTATTCCATAAATGCCGTGTAGATAAGGTCTGATAAACACTTTTAAAGCATAATTTCCTTAAATTTGCCAAACTCTGTAAAATCGCCAAGAAGCTAATCTCCCTGGAATTTGACTGAATGAATACAAGCAATTCAGAAAACAAAATAAAACCAAAAAAAGCCTTCACGAAGGTCTTGGGTAAAGCACTACTGGTGGTGTTGATGCTCGTGCTTTCTGTGGCAACTGCCAGCAGCCAGGGACAAAGTCGGCATGTAAAGATTGGTTCGAACATAATGGCTGAAGCCCGTGTGGGATATGGCTTTCTGATCCCGCACAAACTGGAAATGGAAATTCTTAATGCCCACTTCCCTTCCTACGAGATCAGTATCTCAAAAAAAACCTTCGGTGGAAGCCGCTGGGAATATATGTATGATTATCCCATCATAGGAATTGCATACTGGTATTCCGACCTCGGAAAATCCCCTTATCTTGGCAGTGCCCATGCACTGTTCCCTTACATCAACTTCCCGATTACGCCAAACAATCCGACCAGATTGTATTTCAGGGGTGGCATTGGACTCGGATACCTGACAAAAAGATTTCACCGTCTTGATAATTATAAAAACATAGCCATCGGTTCGCGCCTGAATGCAGCAGTGAGCTTATCTTTCGAACTCCGCGTCAGGATCATTAGCCGGCTGTATCTTACAGCTAGCATCTCGCTAACCCACTTCTCCAATGGTTCCATGAAAACCCCGAACTACGGAATCAACATCCCTTCTGTTTATGCCGGGCTTGTTTACAAGCTCAGCAAAGAAAATCCTTACCAGAAAAGAAAATTACTGCCTGAACTCTATCCCTATGAATTTGACGGGAAAAAATTCTTTAACGTTCAAATAGGGACCGGGGTCGGATACAAGAATATGGATGCTGAGATTGGGGGGAGTTACTTCGTATATTCCCTGTATACAAATATTTTAAAACAGGTATCGTATAAAAGCAGGCTTGGATTTGGCCTTGACCTGAGCTATGATGGAACTGACCGGAAGATTATTGAAGCAGAAAGTGGTGAAGAGCTCGAGAACTTCTGGCCGGTCGTGAAGACAGGCGGAACCTTTGCCTGGGAATTGATGATCTCCAAAGTATCGCTGGTCTTTAATGTGGGAGGATATTTCAGTGGTGCCTATGCAAGGGAAGGTGGCATATATGAGAAATTGGCTGTGTGGTATTATTTTAATCATAATATTTATGCAGGGATAACCCTCAAAGCCCATTATGCAAGAGCTGATTATATCACTTTTGGCTTGGGGTATAATCTGAATATTAAATATTACTAGTAGAGCGTTTTTTAATTAGTATTGCATGAAATTTATTTTAGATTTTTTCTTTAGACAAGGCAAAATTCTTTAGCATAGCCGTAGCTACGGTTAATAATTTTAACGCTGTATAAAGGAAAAAGATAAATAAATTTGTAATGATAATTAGAAAATGCTCTACAAAACTTTCAGAATGAAAAGAGCACTATATATTATTTTGATCTTTCTTTCGGCTAGCTCCTGCCAAAAATCCGGTATCGGAGATTGCTTTAAAAATACCGGGCCCATCATTACAGAAAGCAGGGGAGCATCCCCTTTCACATACCTCCACATGAAAAACAATGTGGACGTATTTCTTACCCATGATCAGCAATATTCTATTTCGGTAAGGGCAGGAAAAAATATTATTCAAGGAATAAAAACGACAATTTCAGATAACACGCTGACCATACAAAATGATAACAGCTGTAACTGGATAAGGAGCTTCGAAAACCCGATTGAGGTCTACCTGGGAATCCCAAAACTAGACAGTATATTGTATCAGTCATCAGGAAACTTAAGATCCCTAAACCGGATTGTTGGAGACTTCATCCAGTTGGATGTGATTGAAGGTGCAGGCAGTATTAATCTTGAAATTGAAATGAATAAGTCATGGTTCAACCTTCATTATGGCACTGTCGACCTGAGGGTCAGTGGATATTCTCATATCAATTACCTGTATTCAGGTGGTTATGGCCCTGCTGATCTTCATTCCCTGAATACCGTCTTCAATTACATGACCAATAACAGCACCAACAATTGCTATGTCAGAGCAAGCTATATGCTGGATGTTCGGATCTTCAATGTAGGAGATGTTTATTATTATGGTAATCCGACAACGATCACCACAGAAATTTCCGGAACGGGGAAACTGTACAAAGAATGAAGATAGAAGAATGAAGATAGAATAAGTGTTGGGTGAATTCTACAATTGCACTATTCACTCCAAATAGGCACCAGGAACCAGGAACTAGGAACTAGGAACTCCTAATAGGCTTTGGCAAAAACCACTCTTCTCTCGGATGGTTTGCCACTAAAAATACACTTTCCAATTTCTTTCTCACTGTCCAGAGGGATAAGCCTGATGCTTGCCTTGGTCTTTTCCTTGATCGCAAGTTCAGTTTCGGTGGTTCCGTCCCAATGAGCATATATAAATCCACCTTTATTTTCGATGATGTCAACAAACTCATCCCAGGTATCCGCCCTGTATGTATTGTCTTCTCTGAAATTTAATGCTTTACGATAGAGATTTTCCTGGATCTGCTCAAGCAGATTTTCAACCTTAAGTTCAATATCAGCCACTTGAAGAATTTCCTTTTCCAGGGTATCACGGCGAGCTACTTCAATGGTGCCATTCTCCATATCCCTGGGTCCGATGGCCAGCCTTAGAGGTACTCCTTTGAACTCATACTCGGCAAATTTCCAGCCCGGCTTGAAGGTATCACGGTCATCAAATTTCACAGAGATACCCCGTGCTTCCAGGGCTTTCTTAATTTCATTGGCTTTAACTGATATCTCCTCAAGTTGCTCATCTTTCCTATAGATAGGAACAATGACAACCTGAATGGGTGCCAGTTTTGGAGGAAGAACCAGGCCCTGGTCATCAGAATGGGCCATGACCAGTGCACCCATCAGACGCGTTGAAACGCCCCATGAAGTTGCCCAGACATAATCCAGTTTATTCTCCTTGCTCAGGTATTTTACATCGAAAGCTTTTGCAAAATTCTGACCGAGGAAGTGAGAGGTCCCGCACTGCAAAGCTTTTCCATCCTGCATCAAGGATTCAATACAATAAGTATCAACGGCTCCGGCAAAACGTTCATTGACAGTTTTCAAACCCTTCAAGACCGGAATGGCCATAAATTTCTCTGCAAAATCTGAGTAAATATTAAGAATAAGGTCGGTTTCATTAATAGCTTCTTCCTTTGTTTCATGGGCTGTATGACCCTCCTGCCAGAGAAATTCTGTAGTCCTGAGAAAAAGCCTGGTGCGCATTTCCCAGCGAACAACATTAGCCCACTGATTAATAAGAAGCGGGAGATCGCGGTAAGACTGTATCCATTTTTTATAAGTATCCCAGATAATGGTCTCAGATGTTGGCCGGATGATCAACTCCTCTTCCAGCTTTGCATCCTCATCGACCACAACGCCTGTTCCGTCTTCGGCATTCTTCAGGCGATAATGTGTGACTACCGCACATTCTTTAGCGAATCCTTCTACATGATCCGCCTCCCGGCTGAAAAAAGACTTTGGAATAAACAAAGGGAAATAGGCATTGGAATGCCCCGTATCCTTGAACATCTTATCCAGGGCAGCCTGCATTTTTTCCCAAATGGAGTAACCATAAGGTTTGATTACCATGCAACCTCTGACAGCAGAGTTTTCTGCCAGGTCAGCCTTTATAACAATATCATTGTACCATTGCGAATAATTCTCTTCACGTGTTGAAAAATCTTTGGCCATTTTAATGTTTGGTATAGTATTTGTATTTTTTTCATTGAACGCAACAAAAATAACAAATTGAATCAAACATTACATAACAACTTACCAAATATATACCGAAAGGAGTTTACCATGAAAACTTATTTAAGCTTACTTGTTCTCGCAGTTTTTTTTCTTGCAGCCTGTTCATCGCAGAAAGATGCAAGTTTAGCATACGACGATGTTTATTATTCGACTAAACAGGAAAACAAAAAAACATCCCGCCAGGACAAAAAAGAAGAAGTTATTTATACTGCCAGTGAAGTCTATACATCATCAGAATACATCGACACCCGTGCAACAAGCTCAGATGATTACAATTACGGTGAAGCAAACACCTATTCAAGCACTGAATACGCTGATAGCGAGTTTGAAATGGATGATTATTATGACTATAGTTACTCTGCCAGGATAAGAAGATTTCATGAGCCCAACCCGGGTTACAGTTATTATGACAATTACTACACCAATAATTATTATTATGAATACGATCCCTGGAGCTATGGCACCAGCATATATTCCGGATATAATTACAGATACCCGGCTTATGGATATTATGGCTCATCACTATACTTTGGATTTGGCTGGGGCGGCTTTGGCATAGGCTTCGGCTGGGGTTACCCGTATTATGGCTATGGCTGGGGATATCCTTACTATAGCTGGGGTTGGCCTTATTACGGTAATGGCTGGGGCTGGGGTTGCGGATGTTGTGCTTATGGATACAATTACTATTCACCATATTATTATAACAGCTACGATTACAACTCATATTATGGTCAGAGGACGAACCGTGGCTCAAATTCAAATGGAAGTGGAACAAATGGCGGAAGGGAGATGAGGAGTTTCGGAGAAAAATATGAAGATGCACTGGCTGTTGGACGCTCCGCCAGAAGTTCTCAGGGAGACTCACCCTTATCTAAGTCCACCGGATCGGTTACTCAGAGTAGAACTGAGCAAAGGAGTAAAACTGTTGGAGCCAAAGATCCTTCACCACAAGGAAGATACACCTCGAAAGAAAGAACTACTGCTCAAGCTCGCAAAGATAATCCAGGTGTAACTCGCCAGGCACAGGCTGTAAAGCAGGGACCATCTAAAACATCGGCTGAACGCTATGCACAAAAATCCCCCGACCCAAGAACTGAGAAAAGTCAGGAGAAATATTCAAAAAGTCCAGCAAAGCAATACAATGCCGATAAGAATATCCGTTCTGAACAGAGGTACAGTAAGCCGAAGACCTATGATGCACCTGAATACAGGACTTCGCCATCGCAAAGGTACAAAGCACCTGCAAATAACTCCAGAACCAGTAGTTCACAAGAGCGTGTTTCGAACAGCAAGAGCAATGCCCCACAAAGTTGGCAATCTCGTCAGAGCAGCAGCCAGCCATCGAGCAGAAAAACTTACTCGACTCCGTCAAAAACGCAAAGCAGAAGTTATTCACCTCCGACGCGTTCCAACAGCAGGAGTTACTCAGCACCCAGCAGGAGTCATTCCTCCCCTTCCAGGTCATCCGGGAGTGTTTCATCTCCAAGCCGTAGTTCTAGTGGATCATCAGGTGGTAGCAGTCGTAGTTCAGGTGGTTCATCCAGCGGTGGAAACCGTGGTGGCAGAAGGTAATTTGAATTTATAATCTGAAGAAACATCAAAATGAAAACAGCTCTTATAACTCTATTCTTTGCTACAATTATATCGATATCAGGCATTGCACAAAATGCCGTTGATGCCCTGCGTTACTCACAAGCCTTTACAGGGGGAACTGCCCGGTATATGGCCATGGGTGGATCTTTCGGTGCCCTGGGTGGGGACTTCACAGTGCTGAGTTCAAATCCCGGAGGACTTGGTGTATTTAAAAGCTCGGATTTCAGTTTCACACCAGGCATACATGTAGGGAGCAGTACTTCTCTGTATAACGGGAACACGGCCCGGGATTCCAGGACAAATTTTGCAATTGGAAATATGGGCTATGTTTTCACCCGAAGACTTTCAAGTCGCTCAAGCCAACCCGGTTTCAAATATGTACAATTTGCTTTTGGCTTGAATCGTCTGAATGATTACAACCGCAGGTTGGTCATGGAAGGAGAGAACAGCAGGAATTCTCTTCTCGACACCTATGTGGAATTCGCTGATGGGATCTATTTTCAAGATATTGAGGATAACCGCGGAGGCATGTATGGTTTCGACCTTTATCCGGCCTGGTGGACCTATCTGCTTGATACAACCACAAACGCAAGCACATATTCTTCACCAATACCGGGAGGAGGAACACTGCAAAGGAAAACAGTTGAGCAGTGGGGATCAATGAACGAATGGAATTTTTCATTCGGGGCAAATTATAATGAAATACTGTATATCGGAATGTCATTCAATATACCCTGGATCCGTTACTTTGAGCAATCAACATATTCCGAGATCGATATTGCGGACAGCATTTACGACTTTAAGAAATTCAATATCCACAACAGGATGGAAACAAGAGGCACAGGCTTTAATTTTAAATTTGGTTTTATTCTACGTCCTGCGGACTTTATCAGGATTGGAGGCGCTGTGCATACACCTTCATGGTTCAACATGAGGGATTATTGGGACAATTATACAGAATCATATTTTGATGATGGCGACTATTACACCCAGTCGTCACCCTACGGAAATTACAAATACAAACTGACCACACCCATGAGACTGCAGGGCAGCCTTGCATTTTTATTTGGCAAATACGGACTTATCAGTGGCGAATATGAATATGTTGATTATTCCGCTGCTAAATTCCGCGCTGACGATTACGGGTTTTATAATGAGAATAACGATATTCAAAATAGCTATGTAAAAGGCCATAACTTCAAAGCAGGCACAGAGTGGCGTTCTGGCCCATTTAGCTTCCGGGCAGGATACGCCTATTATAACAGCCCTTATCAGGCAGGAATTAATGATGGCTCCATGAATGCCTATTCCGGAGGGATCGGATATAAGGATAAAAATTATTACATAGACGTCGCTTATGTTTATACTACTTCAACAGAAGATTATTACTTATACGGAACAGAGGACATCAAAGTAAATCCGGTAGTAAACGAGTTAAAAGACCATAGGTTTCTCGTAACGCTGGGCACCAGGTTTTAAGCCAATCCATCCGCAATCTTTTATAAAACTGCCAGCAGACCGGCCGGCGGTTCTTGTTTCAAATGCAGGTTCTTCAGAATATCTTATATTAGCGCATCGAATTGCTCTGTATGGAGAAAAAGCAGATTATAGAGATCATTTGCGTAATTGCCGGAATCACGTTGGGTATCAAGGCTATAGACTATTTGCAATTTTTCATCACCGGCCTTTTTCAGCTCATCGAGGTACAAGGATATACTGAATTCTACTATTTTTTCATTTATCTCACAACCATTGTCATATATTTTACTGCGGCCGTTATTCTGATAACAAGGGCCAGGGATATCTCACGGGTGATCAGCAAAAAGTTAGACCCCTCGGATATCCTCATCGACCTTGACTCACCTGCAGTTCTGGAATATGCAATCATCATTATTGGTGGAATTACATTCATTTCCGGCTTATCCAGCTTTCTGACAAACTTTGTCAGAACTATAACTATGGTAGGAGAACTGACCATTACAGGAAATATGATCTGGTTGCATGGTCTTATTAAAACCCTGCTGGGCTTTATTGTGATCCTCAAGGCAAAAACCCTGTCCGGCCTGATAAAGAAGTGATTATTTTTTTTGTTTTTCGTTGATCCTGTTCAATCCGGCTTTGGCCTTTTGGCTGATACTGGTTTTATACTCTTTGTTTTTCATCCGGAGACACTTTTTATAATATTCTTCAGCCTTTTCCAGATCACCGGCGGACTCATAGATGGTTGCAGCCTGCAATGCAGCATTCGCAGCGAAATAAAAACTTTGGCGGCTTCCTGCATTGATGGTTTTTTCATACCAGTTCAGGGCATGTTCGTGCTGGCCCAGTGCATGCATGATCCGTCCTTTACGGTATGGAAATTCAATCTTATCCTTTTCGCTTTCAAGAGCACAACCAGCGCTTCCGAGAACACTGTCGGCCGGGATATAATACCCGCCATCGAAGAGAAGCCGGGCTTTCAGCAAACAAATATTAGGAAGTTCTTCATTTTCTGCTTCCGACAGGGCCAATTTATCCCCATCCGTAAAATCATCGCCATATAATTTTACCTTTTGCATATACTCCCTGTATTTTTGTTCATCATCGTTGACAAGCCAGAACCAGGCAAGTTTCTGGTAAGCGGATTTCACATAATTGCTTCCTTTAAAATTCACTGTGAACCTGAGAAGATATTTATCGGCATCATCATCAAGTCGGTTGAGTTTGGCCAATCCTGCAAGGTAGTCAAGGTAGAAAAACGGAAAATAGTCATTCCCTTTGGGGTAATCAACCAACAAATCAATGGCATCATCATTGAAGCCGGTTTGCATCAATATCCTCGATTTTGAAAAGATCATCATGAGGTTGTCAGCAGGAATACCGTCATACAAAGGAAGGAGTTCAGTGGAGCTGTTTCTGTCGGGTTGCAGATTCAAATCGATGAAAGTGATAAAGAAAAGAGATTCATGATAAAGATAAGGGAATCCGTTTTCATCAGCACTTTCAAGCACCTCCAGCAGTGCGTTTCTTCCCTGTTCGACGGAGCCTTCCATGGAAAACAGACTGGCAATCCATTGCAAGTTATCAGGGATGGTGCCGATCAGGGCATATATAAGGCCAAGGCCTACCTTGTCAGGGGAAAAACCCGGATACTCTTCCTCGTTCTTCCTCAGTGTGAAATACGCTTTCCGAATCTCCAGTGCGGCAGTAAAATACTCTCCAAATTTCACCCGTGAAAATGCCCACTTAAGATTTACCTGGGCAATTGAGGTGCTGTACCAGGGGGAATTGCGGTTTCCATTTCGAAGAAGTTTAAGCCTGTCGTAATGTAACTTATTCAGGCTGTCGAAGACATCTTCATCTTCACTTACAATAAGCGTAAGGAAATCAATATAATTATCAAGTAAGAGTGGAATAAGATTTTCGGGATTCGCTTGTTTCTCCTCAGCAATCAGTAGTCTTGCATCATCGAACCTGAGTGATGTGATCAGTTGATGTGCTTCCACGCAGCGCTCAGAATAATCATACTGGCTCCTGAGCTGCAGGCTTAGGATTACAAAAAATATCAGGAGAAGTTTTTTCATTTTGCAGCAAAATCCCCCTTCACTCGTCGGGCTCAGTTCCAGGGGGGTTCAGCCAGTGTCACTGAATTAGTGTACATCGACTGAATTTGCGATTTCATTATCAACCAGGATCCTGCCACAATATTCACAAACAATGATCTTTTTATGCATCATGATATCCAGCTGGTGCTGTGGAGGAATCTTGTTAAAGCAACCTCCGCAGGCATCTCTTTCAATTTTCACAACAGCCAGTCCGTTCCTTGCATTCTTCCTGATCCGCTGATAGGCTGTGAGCAAACGATCGTCAATGTCAGTGTGTTGCTTCTTCGACAAGTTAAGCAAGCCGTCTTCTTCTTTTTCGGTTTCGATGACAATATCAGAGAGCTCACTGTTTTTTATTTCAAGATCCTTTTTTCGCTCATCCAATTGAGTTTCGGAAAGTTCAATTTCTTGTTTTTTATTCTCCAGTGACAGCTTATTTTCTTTGATCCTTTTCTCAGTAAGCTGAATTTCCAGGGTTTGAAACTCAATTTCCTTTGAGAGTGAATCATATTCACGATTATTCCTGACATTCATCTGCTGATCTTCATACTTCTTGATCAGTTCAAAGCTGTTTTTAATATTTTCCTGCTTTTCCTTGATATTTTTCTCAGTAGATTCAATATCTTGCTTGTGATTGTTCACCCTGGTTTCAAGGCCAACGATTTCATCTTCAAGATCCCGGACTTCAAGAGGAAGTTCTCCCCGGATGATCCTGATCTTATCAATCTGGGAATCGAACTGTTGCAGGCTATACAATGCCTTCAGTGTTCTTTCAACCTTCTGCTCAACTCTCTCTTCCCCTGCCTCTTTTTTTCCAGCTGGCTTCGGCTTAATGACTTCTGTCTTCTTTTCTACAGGAGCTTTCTTCGCTGCAGGTTTCCTGGCTGCAACTTTCTTTACTGCAGGTTTCTTGGCTGCAGGCTTCCTGGCTGCAACTTTCTTTACTGCAGGTTTCTTGGCTGCAGGCTTCCTGGCTGCAACTTACTTTACTGCAGGTTTCTTGGCTGCA
>JABMQZ010000067.1 GCA_013202965.1 Bacteroidota bacterium
GGTTTTTCACCACCTTCGCCTTCTTCCCCTTCTTCGCCTTCTTCGCCTTCTTCATCTTCTTCTTCATCTTCTTCCACGTCGATGGCCATGCGAGTTACTTTAACAGATAGGATCACCCTGTTTTCGGGATCCAGAAAAGTAAGCTTGTTAATATTAAGGTCCTTGATCTTAACAGAATCACCGATATCAAGACCTGAGATATCAATGTTTATTCCATCAGGAATATCCTTCACATAAGCCCTTACAATGAGTTTGCGAAGGATATGATTCAATGAACCTCCCTTCAGGACACCCTCGGAAGCTCCGACAGGGTGAACAGGAATAGCCACTTTAACAGGCTTGTCTGTGAAAATTTCCATGAAGTCGGCATGCAATATCTTATCCGTGACCGGATGATACTGTATGTCCTGTAACAATGATTCTATTTCATTGTCGCCAAGTTTAAGCTTGACAAGATATGTTTCAGGAGTATAAACCAATTTTTTGAAATCCTTTTCATCAAGATGAAAATGGAATTGTTCTTTTCCTCCATAGAGGACACAGGGTACCAGCCCTTGTTGGCGAAGTGCCTTAGCATCTTTTTTCCCTACGTTCCCGCGAAGGGAACCGCTCAATGATACTGTTTGCATAATTAAAATATTAAATGATTAGTATGTATTATTGGATTTTAAACAATGAACTGATCGATTTGTTGCTTTCAACTCTTGCAATCACGTCTGCAAAAAGCTTTGAGGTAGAAAGAACAGTGATCTTATCTGATTTCTGTTTCATCGGGATGGTATCGGATACCACTACTTCCGTGAATGGCGATTCGTTAATGCGTTGGTATGCCTGGCCTGAAAAAACAGGATGTGTGCAAAAGGCCCTGACACTGTTTGCTCCGTTATCGACCATAAGTTGTGCAGCTTTAGTCACACTTCCTGCTGTATCAATAATGTCATCAACCAGAACAATATCCCTTCCCTCTACATCTCCCACCAGGGCCATTTTGGTAACTTCATTTGGTTTTGCTCTTTGTTTATAGCAGATCACGAAATCTGTATTCATCATCTTGGCATAGGAAGCTGCCCTGCGCGTACCACCCGTATCAGGTGAGGCCATGGTCAGATTCGGGAGATTTAATTCTTTCAGGTATGGGATGAAGATAGACGATGCATACAGATGATCAACAGGGACATCGAAGAATCCCTGGATCTGGTCTGCATGCAGATCAAGAGTGATGACACGCGTAACACCGGCAACTGCAAGCAGGTTGGCAACCAGTTTGGAGGCAATGGATACCCTGGGCTTGTCTTTTCTGTCCTGCCTGGCAAAACCAAAATAAGGGATCACGGCAACGATAGTCTTGGCTGATGCCCTGTGCGCAGATTCAACCATCATCAGTAATTCAAACAGATTATCGGCAGGTGAATAAGTGGACTGCACAATAAAAACATCTCTTCCCCTGATATTTTCCTCGAAAGAAGGTTGAAACTCCCCGTCAGAGAACTCTGTAACAATTGACTTACCAAGTTCAATACCATAATTTTCCGCAATCTTTTCAGCCAGATATTTCGACTGGCGGCCTGCAAAAATGCTGACGAGTTTTTTCTTGGGCATAAGGCTGTTCTGTTTAATGGTCTGAAAATCCGTGCAAAAATACGGTGAATATTCATTCCTTCCAAAAGAATTGAACATGAATTATGAATCAATGAGACTAAATTTTCAAGAATGAAGTGAATTGAAAATTAAAAGCCGAATTGATCCCCTCGAGAATTCGTGGGGATCTCCGGGTCATAATTACCGCCGCTTGTCGATTGCGTCAAAGCTTCCACCGGCGGCCATAGCCTTACGCTTGCGCTGAAGCTTCAGCGTAGGCGCATGGCGGAGGCCTCAGCGACGGAACACAGCGTTGAGGTTCATTTATTACCCTCCCGAAGGGCCTGATTTATATAGGGTTTGAAATTAATATTAAAAATATTATACAAAAAGTTGTAAATATACAATATTAAGTATTATATTTGCAGCATGGATTCAAGAAAACTATATAATCGTATTGCTGTTTTGCGCAGTGAAAGAGGAATGAGCCGGAAAGAACTGGCTGAAAAAATAGGGGTTAACTTTCAAACGGTCGGATACCTGGAGAGGGAAGAGTATAATCCAAGCCTTGACCTGGCATTTCGAATTGCTGAAGTATTCGGGCTCCCGATTGAATATATTTTTTCAATCTCCCCCATGAAACCTATGAGTGAAGAAATTTTCGAACTAAAAAAATAATAAGATGAACACAAAAATTTCATTAACAAACCGCCGCATTGGTGTAACATTAAACTATTTCAGCCTGGCTGCCATAGTTGTTATTTTCGAATTATTAAAGGACTCAGGCTGTCCGGTTTTAACGATTTCAGCTATTTCAGGAGCCTTGATGGTCTGGCTGGTAAGTTTCATATTGACCTATATCCGCACCAAGGCCTGGAAACAAGTCCACCGTTCCTTCAAAACGCTGGATGAGCGCGAAGCGGGACAAGCATATGAATCACTTCGGGTAGCATACGGGATATTCACTGTTATTGTCCTTGCTATTTTATTGCTTTATTCGGTAAGCGAACTGAGAGTAAGTATCGTTATTTTCGCCTCGCTATTATACCTGGCACATGTTTTACCTGCATCATTTATTGTCTGGAAAAAATAAGTTATTTATACCGGCCATTGTATTTTTCGGATCGTTGCTTTTAATATGTGCATGCAGCAAAGAGGAATTCACAGATCCCGTATGTTTCACCAGTTTATGAATGACAGTCTGATGAGCGTACGGGTAGTGAATAATTAAGAAAATCCGAAATGCTAATTAAGCAATTCCGAGCTTATCGTATAGGTTCTTGTTGCCGGAATCGACATTTCCTGTGGTCCCTTTACCTCTGTTGTGGTTTTCCCGGTGCCTTCACTCATTGATTTAACAAATACACCTTCTTTATAGGAAAAATACCAGCTTCCTGTCCCAGCAATTTCTCCGCTGGTGATCAGCTCCATGCCCTGTTCCTGTCCTTCTCCCTTTATTGTTCCGGTGAATGTTGTGTTGATCACCATACAATCTCTCCCGTTAATTTTCTCAAGGCCATAGAATGTGTAATTATTGTTTGTTATTATTTCGAGAATGCCTTTTTCGCTCTTTTCTATAATGCTTTCTGTGGAGATCCAGGAGTCGCCAACTTTAACCGGTACCTCAGGCAGGTCGGGAAAGAACGCCTGAACATCGGTGGAAATGTTTTTCATATCACCGGTCCCATAATCATAGATTAGTTCTTCTGCACCTGAATATTCAAGTTCCTCACCCAACGGGCTGATACTGATATTGAACGATTGGCCAATAACCTCTTCCAGCTTAGCATTCATTTCTCCCCGTGGAGTTACAATCGAAGAGCTCATATCTTCAATGGTCACCATATAATCCAGATCATTGCTTTTAGTGACCAGTGGCTTCATGTTCAATTGCTGTGAGCTTTCGCCGGTAATAGTGAATTGTTGTTCCATTACTTCCATTTCCTGTGAAAAGACAGATGAGGTTTTGTACTGTAAATCCTTGTCAGGCTGCATACTGTACTTCATGATCATTCCTTTTTCCATGCTGCCCCAGACGGCTTTTTTCGCGGCACATCCGGAGAGGGAAATAATCGCGGCTGCCATTAACAACAGTGCGATAGAGGTTTTAATTCTCAGTTTTTTCATGTTTTCTGTTTTTTGATTTATTGTTAAACTGTTAAATTGTTAAATCAGGTATTGGGTACGGGAAACTTCGAACTTTAAATACTTTAAATACTCTAAATACTTCATTCCTTTTCCTCAATAACCCCATATTCAACCAACTCTTTCACAATGTCGAGGATCTCTGATCTGTTCGATTCTTCTACACCCGCTTTTCCCATGATATCTGAAATACCTAAAGGTTCGGCGCTGGGAAAAGGCAAATGAAAAAGGAATTTTCCCTGGGGGATGCTCAGGTTTATTTTACGTTCCTTGCGTTCCCTCCCTTTTCCGATCCACATAGCCACATGGCTAATATACTGACCGTCGCGTGATGTTGAAAAGCGTACACCTGCATTGCTTTTTTCCCTGATCATTTTTGTCTGCTTTTCCCCTGCCTGCTGGATATCATATAATGGATTGAGGCCGACCCTCATGTCGATGTAACGGGTTTTTAA
>JABMQZ010000068.1 GCA_013202965.1 Bacteroidota bacterium
GCCCAACACAGGGCAGAGTATAATGGGTTTGATATTGCGATAGTGAAAGTTGAGAAAGTAATAGATATATTTAATATTCCAGGAGAAGATCATGAATGGGAAAAGGCTATCCGAAGATTTATCAAAGCAGTTTACGAAGGTGAAAATGCAAATAATACTTATGATGGGAAGCTGGGATATGTGTTATTGGTAGGAGGGGCAACAATTGATTCAGTTGATGGAATTCCTGCCTCATATGATCTTAACCCCGGTGCATTATTTCAAAATAATAATCCTAGTTCAGTCTATCCCTCAGATTATTACTATTCTTGTTTAACCTCAAACAATGGCATATATGATGATGTGGGGGAATTGTATATTGGACGATTTAGTGTGGATGACGCCAATAAACTCCATAATATAGTTGAAAAAACAATCTACCATGAAAGAGAATATGTTCCCGAGGGGGGGGTGCGGAAGGAGACACTGTTTTCTTTGCCAATAGTAGCTTCAACCAAGCATTACAATATTTGCCATTATATCATTCATGGCTTGATAATATAATTCAAAATCCATATTACAACAAGTTTTATAGTACTCCTGAGCTTCCAAGTCCTCCGTCCTTATATGACTTTCTCGATACTTTAAATGCAGGATGTATTGCAATGTTTTATTATGGGCACTCTGACATAAATAACTATGATATTTGGGGTATACCATTTAATCAATATATTACAACTGAATATTTAATGGAGAACTTATCAAATAAAGGGAAATATCCATTTGTTGCAAATCATTCATGCAATACTGGTAAATATGATATACTGGTTGGCGAGTGCATGGCTGAAACTATGACATCATATTCTGACACGTGTGGGTATTTGGCCACCTTAGCTAGCGGTCGATTGTTCTGGTTAAATCAAGGGACACCTCCGAATATAATAATTGCTATTCAGGAAATTATGCCCCTATCAATATGGCAGCATCAATCACACATTTTAGGTGAGTTTACTCTAGAATCCAAAGTTGCTACTGGATCCCTAAGAGACAATTTTGCGCTAAACTTATTTGGTGACCCTGCCTTAAATCTGATGGCTAAAGGCTTTGAAATAACAAATTCAATGACTTTACAATGCCCAACAACTATCTCAAGCGAAATAACCGTCAGATCTGGCGCGACTTTGACTATTCCACAAGATTGTCATGTTGAATTTGTCGATAATGGCAAATTAATAATTGATAATGGTGCTTCATTACTAATAACTTCAGGCTCAGTTATTTCTGGAATTAATTCTCAAAATGCAATTGATGTTTATGGAAATGTTCATTTCGCCTATACTTACGATTCAATTACCTTCACAGCTCCAGCAAATCACTCATGGAGAGGGTTGAGTATAAGAAACCATGATTATACGGAAGAAATAAATACAACACTTATTTTTGAGAATTGTGATTTTGATGTTGTAGCAAATGAACTCATTATTAATCCAAGTACAGAAAGAAATAGATTTGAAAACGCTTCATTTAAATTTTCACATGGGTCGCTAAACTTGCAAAACTCAGATTTTATTAATTCTTCTGCTTTCATCATTGATCCGGCAGATAATGAATCAAGTGTTGAAATAAGCTATTGCACTTTTAATAATGATGATAATGTATTCTTATCCTCAATCTTTCTAGAAAGATACAAGCACTTCAACATTCATGACAATGAGCTAAATTTTAGCATAGAAGATGGCATTACAATCTTCAATTGCGGAGGAATCTCAGAATATAATAATGTTAGCAGTATCATTGACAATGAAATTATATTTACCGTTGCAAATCCCAATCTAAATAAAGGGATTAAAATATTCCGTAGTGTAGCTAACATAAAAAATAATAACATCTTTGATGCTGATTTCGGTATTGTTGGTTTGAACAACAGCATCATAAGTATTATGGGAGATTGGACAGCAACAGTTCCATCAGAAACCCAAAATATTACTGATAATTTCAGTTACCAGTTGTATTTTTCGAATAACAGTTTTCCAACAGGCATTCATTATAATATCATTGGAAATCAAGATAACACAAATCCGTTGATATACAACGATGCCCTTCCCCCAACAGGAAAATTATTTGATGTAGAACTCAACTGCTGGGACAGTTATTTCTCAGGGCAAAATGATTTGATTCCACAGGGATTTTATGATTGGGAACCTGAATGGTGTCCCGGAACAACAGCTTCATCAACCAGTTCCAGTGATGAGTTGCTTTATGATTCAGCCATGCAAAATATGGAAACTGGCAATTATTCACTGGCTGAAACGGAATTTAAGCAAATCATCACTGATTATTCTGAAACAGAAACTGCAAAAAATGCTGTTAAGCAATTATTTGAATTGGAGGAAATTGCTGGTCAGGATTACCAGTCACTTAAAAACTATTATGAGACTGAACTAAACCTTCAAAACAATGATAAACTTGGCAAATTGGCAGATTGGATGATCTCCTATTGCGATGTAATACTCGAGAATTATCAGGACGCTATTGACTGGTATGATAATGTAATAGACACTGCAAATTTTGAAGAAGATTCAACCTTTGCGGCTATTGATATGGGAGAAGCTTACCTTGCCATGGGTACAGGAATGAAGAGTACAGTAAATTGTAAAAACAATCAATTCCTTTATGATTCGAGGAAAGCTTTTGAAATTAACAGGGACTATTTGATTGATGAACTGTTGAAATCGAATAAAACAGATGCAGACATAGACCCTGATAATGATGAATCTGAGAATAATAAAGCAGCAATTCTGCATCAAAACATTCCAAATCCATTTAATTCAACAACAACTATTATGGTTGAATTAATAAAGGAATCAAATATTAAACTTGAAATTTTTAATTATTCAGGGAAGTTGATTTCAACTTTGACTGAAAGCAATTATATAGCAGGTTTGCACAAGTTCATACTTAATACCCAAAACTTCAATGAAGGGTTGTATTTATACTCTCTAAAAGTAGATGGCATCTTTTGCGATTCGAAAAAGATGCTACTCATAAAATAAAGGGATTCTTTAAGTTGGAGATTTGCAGGTATTAGTAATATTAGCAGTGGCATGGTAACTGCCACTGCTAATAAATAGATCATCAATATTTAATTAGAGTTTTGTAACTTTGAAATTAATTAATTATGAGAAGTTGTATTAAATTCTTTTGCGTTTTGATAATTTGCTTAGGATTAAGCAATGTCGGCCATCCCTTGACAAGAGGGTATCTTCCTGGAGAGTTATATTTTAGTTCAACATGGTATTGGGTGGATATAGGTGAAAGATATGATGCGATGTTCTTTTCAAATGATCATGGAGAAACTTTACATATTATATATATCTGTGATATAGATGCTGGAGATATGCAACCATTTAGCTTGATTAGAGATGCTGCTCCTGGTTATTTCTACAATATTCAGCCAACAAAACTTTGGCGAAGTCAGGATTATTGTACTACCTGGGAGGACTTGGTTCCTGCTGGTGAATCCAGCACGTATTCCTCTGGTGTCACACCTGGAGAAGTATATAAAGTCTGGACCAATGAAGCACAATGGCGTGTAGAACTTCATAGGAGTACAGATTATGGAGGTAGTTTTCAACTAATAAATGAAAATATTAGTGGAAAGTCAGAAGTTGGCACGGAACCTGGTGAAGTATATCACTATCATTTGTGGCAACAAGATTCTATTTATTTAAAAATCAATCTCAGCACGGATAGCGGAACCTCATTCAATGTATATCATGTTCATGATACATCTATTTGTGGAATAGTATTAATGGGGCACTATCCTAGTATCTATCATGGTGTTGAACCAGGTGAATTATACTTAGTGAGCTGGCACTTGCCTGAGAATTTTAAGATTTTCTATAGTACTGATTATGGTCAAAACTTTAATTTAAGGTTTGCATCTCCCATTTGCGACTTTTATTACGAATCGTATACTTTTACACCTGGTGTTGAAGCAGGTGAATTCTATTATATTAAAACACTCCCCTGGTTTGACGGTATCAATACCAGAGTGCATATTTTTCATAGTAGTGATACCGCCAAAACATTTATAGAATATATACATGTGCTGGATTCAACTTTCCCTGTTGTCATTTCGGAACCTAACATTCAGCAAAAAGATTTGTTTAATATATCCAATTACCCAAATCCTTTTAACAACCAAACTACCATTAGTTTTCAAATGCCTGTATCAGCCGCATGCAGTATTGAACTAGTCAATTTATCCGGCCAGGCAGTGCTTCGGAAAGAAGAATTCTTTGATACAGGAAAACATACAATAAAATTGCAAACCGGCCACTTAGCCCCTGGTGTTTACCTTTGTTCAATTAAATGTCAGGGCAAGGTGCTTGGAGTAAGCAAGATGGTGAAGGGAAGGTAATTTCGTATTTCGTACAGTAGGAGAATGCTCTAAGGCTGGTCTCACAGGTCCCAGGATCTGTGAGGTCATAGCACATTACCCGAAAAGGGCCATGATAAGGTCTTCTATCTTCCTCACAAAGATGATCTCAGCATTATACTTTTTTGGAACAAGGCTCTTTTTCGCGTAAGCGGATACGAATACCTTTTCAAAGCCAAGTTTGTCGGCTTCTGCAACCCGTTGCTCAATCCTGTTCACGGCACGGATCTCACCTGAAAGGCCAACCTCCCCGGTAAAGCAATATTGCTGTGGTATGGGAATATCGGCATTGGATGACATCACCGAACTGATGATGGCCAGGTCAATGGCAGGGTCATCCACCCTGATCCCTCCGGCAATATTCAGAAAAACATCTTTCACTCCAAGCCTGAAGCCTGCTCTTTTTTCCAGTACTGCCAGCAGCATGTTCAGTCTTTTAGCATCGAATCCCGTAGCAGATCTCTGCGGTGTTCCATAAGCAGCTGATCCCACAAGGGCCTGAGTTTCGACCAGCATGGGGCGCTGGCCTTCGATCGTTGCCGCGACCGCAACACCACTCACAGCCTCATCCCTTTGGGAGATCAGGATTTCGGAAGGATTATGAATTTCACGTAATCCTTTGCCGGTCATCTCAAAAATTCCGAGCTCTGAAGTAGAACCATATCGGTTTTTCATAGATCTCAGAATGCGGAATTCGTAATGCCGGTCGCCCTCAAATTGCAAGACTGTATCCACCATGTGCTCAAGCACTTTTGGGCCGGCCAGCATGCCATCTTTTGTAATGTGCCCTATAAGTATGACAGGGGTATCAGTAAGTTTTGCGTAGCGTTGCAACTCAGCAGCACATTCCCTGATCTGGGAAATACTTCCCGGGGAGGAGTCAATACGATCCGTATACAGGGCCTGGATGGAATCGATCACCAGGATATCCGGATCAAGCTTTTCCAGAAAGCTGAAAATATTCTGGGTATTGGTTTCGGTGAGGATCATACAATCCGGGTTCCCGTACCCGATCCTGTCAGCACGCATTTTGATCTGCTGATCACTTTCCTCACCTGTTACATAAAGTACTTTCTTATTTTCAAAACGTAATGCTACCTGTAGCATCAGCGTTGACTTGCCAATCCCGGGTTCGCCCCCAATAAGGACAAGGGATCCGGGCACCATCCCTCCGCCAAGAACCCTGTTCAATTCAGGGGTCCCCGTATCTATCCTGATTTCCTTCCCGGCAGTGATCTTATCAATATTTGTGGGGGAATTCTTCTTTTTCGACTTAAATTCACCCATGGATGATTCCCTGGAAGTTTCTTTCTTGATCACCTCTTCCACATAAGTATTCCATTCACCGCAGGAAGGGCAGCGGCCTATCCATTTAGGAGATTGCGCACCACAGTTCTGGCAAAAAAATACAGTTGTTGCTTTGGCCATAACCACTTTAATATGCTAAACAATGAAAAACAGGCTTAGGAAACCCCTTTTGTCAAAAGTAAATTTACAATTTCTTTATCTTGTCAATGATGGCGGAAGTAGAATATCCTTCAACGAATTCTATGGTAACCACATTCCCACCCTTTTTTGTCACAATATTTGCCCCTACAATTTTCCCGGCTTCATAGTCATTCCCTTTAACAAGAACATCCGGCTGAATTTTTTTTATCAATTTGTATGGCGTGTCCTCATCAAATAACACGATTGCATCAACAAAGCCAAAGGCAGCAAGTGACATAGCCCTGGAATGTTCATCGGTGATCGGCCTGTCTTCGCCTTTTATATTTTTCACGGAAGCGTCAGAATTCAATCCAACAACCAGCAGAGTGCCTTCAGCGGCAGCTTTAGCCAGGTATTCGATATGGCCCAGGTGCAACAGATCAAAACAACCATTTGTAAAAACAATTTTTTCACCATGAAACTTCCAGTAGGCAATTCTTTCACTAAATTGTTTGTCCTGCTTAAATATCTTAGATTTTATAAACTCAAGATAATTCATTTTCTTTTTTATTTTTCTGTAAAAACAACATGAGGAAGGATAAGCCTCCCATTACAAGGATCATTAGCGATTGGGCCGCATGCGTAATTGTGGCAAATGAAGCTGCAGATGCCGGAACAACATGATAAAGTTCGTACAAAATAGCCTTTACTATAAAATGATAGGTGCCAATTCCACCGGGAACCGGAGCCACAATGCCCAGGCTGCCAATGCTCATTACTGTCAGTGCATCGCCAAAATCCAGTTGTGAAGTAGCATTCAGGGAGAAGAAGGGTAAATAGACCATCACAGCATACATTCCCCAGATCATGACTGTATAAACGAGAAAAACACCTTTGTTTTTCATTCTCATTATGGTCTTGATCCCTTCGACCATTCCTTTTCCGAATTGCGAAAGTTTACGATAAAAAGCAAAGTGTTTCAGCCTTGTCCTGAATCTCCTCCAGACGAAAAAAGCTAAGATTGACAAGCCGGCAATGATCCCCAGTACGACCAGGATCGGAACCAGGTTATTTTCAAAATTAGAAAACAGGGGAGTAAAGACGTATTTATCCACAAAAACACCAACAAGATCAAGCTGAAACAGTATGACCAGCAGTATGATCAGGAACAATACGATCATGTCAAAGATGCGTTCGGCAATGACAGTACCTAATAATTCGGTAAATGGAATATTATCTTTTTTACTCAGCACTCCACAGCGTGTAACCTCTCCAAGTCTTGGTACTGCGGCATTTGCAAGGTATCCTATCATCACTGCAAAAAAGGTAGTTGACAACTTCGTCTGGTAGCCCATTGAACCAATTAAAATATTCCATCTGGCAGCACGAGCTATGTGTGAAAGAATACCTGCCATGATGCTCAGTACAATCCAGAAATAGTCGGCATGAAGGATTTGATCTACGATTTCCTTCCCATTGAGGTTTCTGAATGCCAACCAAAGGAATAACACTCCCAGGAGAAGGAATATCAAATATTTAAATATAGATAGAACCTTCTTCACGAATCAACTAATTTTATTATTAGTGTTTGGGAAAATGATCAAGGGCTTGTGGGTAGCAGCTTCCTCAGCATCCATGCTTGCATAGGAAACAATAATGATAAGATCACCAACAGCGGCTTTTCGGGCAGCTGCCCCGTTGATAGAAATGACACCTGAGCCTCTCTCGCCTTTTATAACATAGGTTTCGAGCCTTTCTCCATTGGTAATATTATAGACATGAACCTTTTCGTTTTCTATGAGGTTCGCTGCATCCATCAGGTCTTCATCAATAGCGATGCTCCCAACATAATGAAGGTCTGCTTCGGTGATGGTACACCTGTGTATCTTTGATTTCAGTACTTCGATTAACATAAGGCTACAAAATTACAAAAAAATATTATTACTGGTTGCTTTGTACGCCGAAGCTTTAGCGTAGGTGTACTGGATGCTGGCTGCGTGGGAGAGTTAAGGAAGCATGTGGTAGTTTTAAATGTTAAATTTTAAATTTATTTGATCCGCATATTATCAATAAGCCGGACTTCTCCGAGAAACAAAGCAATAAGCGCGCGGATATTCCTGACTGAATCCCAATCATCCACAGTTAAAAGGCTTTCTTCATCGGTTATTTCTACATATTCAATTTTTATTTCAGAATGGGAGGTGAGTTTTTGGCGGGCCTGTTGGAGGAGCTGATCTATCGATATTTTTCCTGCCTGATGTTTCATCCATAATAATGTCTTGTAGATCTCAGGGGCGATGCTTCTTTCATGAGGTGATAAACGCCTGTTCCTGGAACTCATGGCCAGTCCGTCATCTTCCCTTATAATTCCACATCCAATGACCTGTACAGGGATATTTTTCTGTTTCACCAATTCGCGGACGATCATCAATTGCTGGAAATCTTTTTCTCCAAAATATGCCCTGTGAGGCAGGCAGATATCGAAAAGTTTCTTCACCACCACAGCCATGCCATTGAAGTGTCCGGGACGGTGTTTCCCTTCCATCACCTTATCAAGTTGCCCGAAATCATATTTTATTTTGACCTCCTCCGGGTACATTTCATCCACAGTAGGGGCAAATACAATATCACAGTCTGCCTGCTCAAGTTTCCGGCAATCTTCCTCCAGACTTCTGGGATATTTTTCCAGATCCTGTTTATTATTAAACTGTATCGGATTTACAAAGATGCTGCATAGGCTTATATCATTTTCATCTTTTGACCTTTGCAGTAATGATAAATGCCCCTTATGCAGAGCGCCCATGGTGGGAACAAAACCAACAGTCAAGCCCCGGCTTTTCAGAACAGCAACTGCAGAATTGATCTTGCCAATGTTATTAAATATTTCCATATTTAAAATCCAAATTTTAAAGAAATGCCAAATTCCAAAACTCAACAAATGTCCTGAGCTTGTCGAAGGGCCCAA